>JAQXBQ010000056.1 GCA_029252325.1 Akkermansiaceae bacterium | reverse complement strand
CATCCTTCGTCCTCGGACCAGGTGAGGTGGTCGCGGCATCTCCATCCTCCACCTCGGGCCAGTCTTATCTTGGATATGACCCACTCAATAATACCAGTGGGATTTTCATGCCTGCGGTCGACGTTGAAGATTACAATAACTATTGGGCGGATCCGACACCTTTCAGAAACAGGACGGTGACTGCCAGTGTTGTGCAAGGTGCAACAACGATCAATGTAGGGTATAATAACTTTACCGGTAGTGGTGGCCAGTCAGTGAGGTATTTCATGGATTCAAGTATTGCTCCACTCGGCACAGGCCCCTCAATTTTCACAACCACGACCGGTGTCCCCGGCGATCAGCTCCAGCATACCCACATGCAGCTGACATCCGTCCGGAATGAATATACCAATGCACAGACCAGTGTCTACCCTGTGCCACTGGATTTCAATTCTCTGGTAAACTTTGATGCAACAACAGGAGCGTTTCTCGGAGGTGTGAAGCAGCAGTTTGGATTGTTCACCTACCTGATCAAGCCAGCAAACTGGAGTGGTTTTGGAGCTAACTCGGCAGAGGTGTTCTCTCGCTTTAATCCAGCTCCTCTTGTCATTAACAAGGACTGGTGGGCGGCAGCTGCACCCAATATGGTCTTTAATGGCATCGCGGACGGATCTCCCAATAACCTTGTTTCTAATTACGGGTTAAACTTCTCCACTTCCGCACGTAATGCCTTCTGGGGTCAAAGCTATGATTCGAGTGGTCAGACCAGCGTTCCAATGTCTAACATACCCTCCAGCCCCTTGCTTTCCATTGTGGATTTTGGTCATGCCAATCTGGGCACGATGGCGGAAGATCCGTTTCACTCGGTGGGCAATTCCCTGCCAAGTCCTGTGATTTCACCGATCGCCCCTTACGGAACCACCTATACTGGTGGAGGAGGGCAAACCTATGGAACGGGGACTGATCTGTCATGGCATCTCAATGATGCCCTGTTTGACCGCTATTTCCTCTCCGGTATCGTGCCGGAGTACACTATTACTAGCTCAGGATATAATGCTACGGGTTCTGTTGAGGACACCTTGAATGATTTTTATGGTGTCACAGGTAGCGACTTCAGGGGGGCTCAGGCAAGCCCGGTGATGGAGCCGCACGTGCCGGCTGGTAAAACCCCGACGGGAATTGTTGCCGAGCTGCTGGAGACGACCCTAGGTGAGGCTTTGGTCCAACCAACAAATCAATGTCCCGGTTACAAAAAAATGGCAGCCTACAGCTTGCTCAAAGGAGGCTTCAACGTGAACTGCACTGATGCCAACGCATGGGGGACTTTATTGCGAGGTGTAGATCCTGAGGTTAAATTCACCGATGGCACGACAGATAACCGAGCCTCCACTGTCTTTTTTGGTTTCCCAAGAAGTAATTCTCCAAGCCCGGCAGCGAATCTGGCTGGTTACCAAACATGGAGTGGCTGGTCACGCCTCAGAGGTGGTGGCAGCAGAGGGGATCTATGGGGCGGGAGAGGTGTGAACACGCATATACTCACTCAAGTCATGGAGCGGGCTCCCTTCATGAGTGTGTCGAATTTTGTTAACCGCAAGGTGGGTGGTAGCAGCATTACCAACCATCACAAAAAAGGAGCTGTAGAGTCTTCTCTGGGAAACATGTGGCTCAAAGCTGTCCTGTTTTCAGCCGACTATGCAGGTGGTATTTCAGGTGGTGTGAGCACCGACTACGCTAAGCACGGGCCGTTGGTGCCAGCGACCACAGAAAATACATGCACAGCAAGAGGTATTCCTGGCGATGTCACGCAAGCCGATGTAATCCGCAACCTGGCTCCTCGCCTCACGGCCCGCTCCGACACTTTCCGTATACGTGGATATGGAGAGGTCACCGATGCCGATGGTAATATTATCGCTAAGGCGACCTGCGAGGCACTTGTGCAGCGTTTGCCCGAGTATGTTGATCCCAATACGGACCCGACCAATAATGAGCCATGGGATGAAGGTGATATTCTTAATAGTAACAATAAAGAATATGGCCGCCGTTTTGAAATACAGAGTTTCCGCTGGCTTGATGATGGTGAGGTGTAATTTGGGCAGGCAGGTTGGCAATTTTTTAATCATGATACCAATGTTGAGATTTACGTTTAGTTTGGTTTTGATGTGGGCGTGTTTAGCCCCTGCCACACATGCCCAGCAGCAGAAGAAAAAAAAAGGTGTTCAGTTTAGCTGTATGCTCTGGGAGGGCCCACTACCTCAGAATATTTATTACCAAGACGGTGAGGATTATCGTGAGGTCGTTCCATACACAAGCAGTCGGTCGCTGCCCCACTGGCTGGAGAAAAGCAAAGAGTTTCGACTATTCACCATGACTCAGCCAGAAGCAAATGGTGGTAAGGAGCAAGAGCCTGTCTATACGCTTGTGGGGCAGGCCAAGCTACTCCCTGGAATCAGTCCGATTCTCTTTCTTTTGATTCCCAGCCAGATTGAAGAAGACTTCAAGATCCGCATTATGGCTCTTGATGATTCCCTTGAGGGATTTCCAGCAGGGAGTTTTCGATTTGCCAACTTTAGCGCGGCAGACTTGATGGTGAAGTTTGCCGGTGCGGTCAAGAAGATCCCCGCCCGGGAAATGACCATCATGCAATCTAAAATCGGCAAAAAAGGTGGTATGGTTCCATTTCTCATAGGCAACGAAAGTGGTGAAAAGGTATTTGAAACGAGGCTCTTCGCTCAAGCAAGCGGCCGGGAAATTGTGTTCATCGGCCCACCTAAGAAAGAGGGCGGCTTGCCCAGTGTGAGATTCCTGCCGCAACTGCTGCCGCAGAAGCTCCCTGAGCCTCCGAGTCAACCATAGGGGATTACAACAGGCTTTAACGCTTGAATTCGTTTTATAATTTGCATTGAGTCGGTCTTTCAAAAACACTCCCATCATGATACAAATCGTTAAATCATAACTTATAACTTCATGATCTATCATATATTGACCCATTTATGTGTCTTTCCTTGTTTGCTGATCTCTCTGAACACAGTTCTGTTAGCAGAATCTGAACCGAGCCAGCCAACAAAAGTAATTAATTGCACTTACATCTGTTGGGATGAAACTCCGAATGAACAGTTATTTTTTCGTATGGCTGATGAGTATCTGCCCATGGAGTTCATGCGTGGCAAACGTTCGAACCCTATTTCAGTAGCTAGGATGGATACATTTCAGGTGTATCGTAAGAAGAATGGCTCTGGGGGTGAAGCTCCTCTTCATGAGTTTGTTGGAGAAACGTTGGTGCCGAAGAGTGCAAAAGAGCTTTTATTTTTAATCATTCCTCCAGACGAACAAGAAGAGAAGTATCGCGTCTTTGCTCTGGATGATTCAGTGGAGGATTTTGGCAGAAAAACCTTCCGGTTCGTTAATTTGACGAAACAAATAATATCCGTCGAATTTGCAAATTACACCCAAGATATATACCCAGATGCTGATGCAGTCATCCCAACAAAAGTAGATGAGTCAGGTGGATTTGTACCCTGCATCATGAGAAATCCTGAGAGTAAAATTATTTTTGGGACGCGTTTGTTTTGCCAGCCGAATTCACGTGAGATGGTTTTGATTAGAACCTCAATGAGGGAGAACAAAAATAAACCTCGACTGAAATTTTTTTCCCAGTTTGTGCCAGATGCCGATCTTGCTGAAGATAAATAACAATCATACACGGGCGCTGATCGACCCTGATTTTTACCAGGCATTATATTTCCTCAGTCATTGTAAGATACAGCCATTAGTGCCGTAATACACAGGTATGAATTTAGTGAAATTAAGTGAATTACGAGAAAGCACGTGGATGCCGAAAATGCTGTTGAGTTGTTTCGCAGCTACTATCTTTCTGTCTGCTACAGCAGCAGCTGCTCAGAAACCGAATATCCTCTTCATCTTCTCTGATGATTGGGGATGGGGGGATCTCAGTTGTCATGGACACCCGTATATTAAGACGCCCAATATCGATCGCATCGCCAAGGAGGGGACTGATTTTCAACGTTTCACGGTTGCCAGTGGTGTCTGCTCTCCAAGTCGGGCGGCAGTGATGACTGGTCAATTCCCGGCAAGATATAGCATCGATGGGCACTTTGCTTGGCCGGATGATAATGCCAGGCGTGGCATGCCAGACTGGCTCAGCCCACAGGCCCCTTCAATGCCGCGTATGCTGCAAAAAGCTGGTTATGCAACAGCTCACTTCGGCAAGTGGCACCTCGCCAATAATATGATTCCAGACTCACCCTTACCGAGTGAATACGGATATGATACCTATGGAGCATTCAACTGTGCGGGCGAGCAGATGCCAGTGCATGAAGATGCACAAAATGCGGTCGACTTCATTGAAAAAAGCAATGCTGAGAGGAAACCGTTTTTCATAAATCTATGGATTCACGAGCCTCATACACCATTTCATACGGTGCCAAAATACCGGTGGCGTTTTAAGGATCTTCCAGAGGAGGACAATATCTATGCTTCCGTGCTCTCCCATGCTGATGACAGGATTGGACAAGTGCTCGACAAGCTTGATGAACTGGGAATTGCAAAGAATACTCTCGTTATTTTCTCATCAGACAATGGTCCCGCAAGAGCAAGTCAGCCGGGCAAGTTAGGACTTTTTCATGATACAGCAACAGGGTCCGGATATGGACTCAATGCGGCAAAGGGAGTCACTGGAGGACGCAAGGGCTTCAAGGGTTCCTTATTTGAAGGCGGCATCGGGGTGCCGTTTTTAGTGCGATGGCCAAGCAAGGTTGCTGTTGGTGCAATAGATGAAACTTCACTCATTTCTGCGGTTGATTTACTGCCCACTTTTTGTCAAATCGCTGGGGCTGATCTTCCAAAAGGCTATAAGCCGGATGGTTTGAGCCAAGTCGACGTGCTCATGGGCAAGGCAAAGACCAAACGACACAAGCCACTGTACTGGAAGATTAATGCAGCATGGCCAGCGGATAAGAAGAAGCCAGACCACTGGGTTAGCTACGTGATTGTGGATCAGCAGTGGAAGCTAGTAAGCAACAAAAGCGGTAGCTACCATGAGCTATACGATATCAGCTCTGATCCTTATGAGGAGCATGATCTAAAGCTAACTCACGCTGCTGTGGTGGCTCAGCTCAAGCAAAAGCTTTCAAAGTGGAAAAGCTCATTGCCTTCAAAACCTGACAACAGCTGTTTTTCGCGTCATCGCAAGTAAGCTCGTCTTGACACAGCTTTCATAATTAGCAGAATCTCACGGATTACTCACTACATACTATGTTTAAGAAACACTCATTAAAACTGGCTACTGTTATTGGCGCTTTTGCGCTTCTGAACTTATCCTGCTTAGCAGAGGAAGCATCTAAGGTGGCAGTAAAAAAACCTGCTAAGGGAGAAAAGATGGATGACCTCTGGGGTGACTCGGTCGTTAAGCTCAGAGCCACAGATGCCAAGCGAGGCCAGCTTTTCGATGACGGCAATTACGCGATGTTTATTCACTGGGGTTTGTATTCCACGCTCGGCAACAAGGTGGACGGCAAGACCTACTACGGTATTGGAGAGTGGATTATGAACTCAAACATGGCTGGTATCCCTATTCCAGAATACAAGAAACTTGCCAATGATTTCAACCCCGTGAATTTTGACGCAATGGCGGTTGCTCAGCTCGCTAAAGATGCGGGCATGAAGTATATTATTATTACCAGCAAGCACCATGATGGCTTTGCCATGTATCACTCTAAGGCGGATAAATTCAATATTGTGGATGCAACTCCTTTTGGGCGTGATCCAATGAAGGACCTCGCCAAGGCGTGCAAGGAAGTAGGTATTGGGTTCGGATTTTACTACTCACACAATCAGGACTGGACCTTCCCCGGAGGAGGTAGGGGCCCTAAGAAAGGTGCCGATGGAATTCCAGCCAGCTTTGATGACTATTTTCAGAAGAAGTGCCTGCCTCAGGTGAAGGAAATCACCAGCGAGTATGGCCAGATTGAAATCGTTTGGTTCGATACACCTGGGGACATGCCCAAAAAATATGTTGAGGAACTTATCGAAGTTGTTCGCAAGAATCAGCCCAACGCGCTCGTCTCTGGACGTGCAGGTCACGGGCTGGGGGACTACCAGTCTCTTGGCGACATGGAAGTGCCTCATCACAACGTGGAGGGGCTCTGGGAGTCCGTGGATACCACTAATGATTCATGGGCATATGCCTGGTATGACGAGAATTGGAAAACGCCCAAGCAGGTCCTTGGATTGCTGGTCTCATGTGTGGGCCGTGGGGGCACTTATATGCTTAATATCGGACCTCGTGGTGATGGATCAGTGCCACAACGCGCTGCAGATGCTCTTCGTGGATCTGGCGAGTGGATTCGTCGTTACCCTCAGGTTGTCTACGGTGCTGGACCTTCTCCATGGCATCATGGCTTGCCATGGGGTGATGTCACCACAAGGGGTAACAAGCTGCATCTAGCTGTGTTTGAATGGCCCAGAGGTGGCGAGTTGCATCTCCCTGGTCTCAAGAATAAGATCAAGTCTGCGAAGTTGCTCACTGGTAAGGAGTCATCCGTTGAGATCGAACATAAAAAAGCTTCTGGATGGTCTGTCTTTTCATTGCCCGTGGCAGCACCAGATAAGTTAGTTTCTGTCATTGAGGTGGAGCTGGAAGGTGAGCCAGATGTGGACCCTTGTTTTGCTATCGATCCAGTGGTCAGCACAGAAATCCTCGCTGAATTTTCAGATGTTAGTGGCGCACAACTTAAGCGTAACCGATGGATGGAAAAGTTTGGTGAGTGGAAGCATGTCAATCAGGTTGTGAATTGGCAACCTGGTGGTGCGGCGACATGGGAAGTAGATGTGCTGATACCAGGTGACTACAAAGTAGCACTTAATTACACAGGCAAAGGACGTCTCGTATGGAAGGTGGCGATTCAAGGTGGTGAGGCTATTCAAAATCAGCAAAATGCTTCCAGTGTATTTCATGATTACAAAATCGGGTGGATAAATTTCCCTAAGCCTGGTCGCTACAAGGTCGGTGCATCTTGTATCGAGGGTGATGCTCAATCAGCAGCCCTGAAAGGAATCAAGTTTACACCATTAAACTGATCCTTGCTGAATTTGGCTGTTGATTGGCTGTTTAGAAGGTGAGCCATGTAAGGTCTAATTATTCAAAAACAAAGAGGCGCCCCATATGAGGCGCCTCTTTTTTTGTTGGTTAAGAATTACAGTAACAGCGGTTCCTGCTATTAGGTGGCTAGCTCACCACGAGCCATGACGACCTTGCCAGTGCGCACAGTCTCGATGACCTCGAACTGGGAGAACATGGTCAGGGCGGCATCAATCTTGGTTGTATCTCCATTGAGCATAGCGATCATTGATGTTGGTGTCAGGTCGACTGTCTTGCCGCCGTAGTGATCAATGATTTGAAGTGCCTCAGTGCGGTCTTTTTTGTCTACGAGGAACTTCACTAATAGCAGCTCTTTGTTTACTGAGTCATCGCTGGTGTGCTCGACACAGTGGATCACATCGATCAACTTGGTGACTTGCAGAATGATTTGAGCAAGGCCATCCGGATCACCGCTGATGCCGATGGTCATGCGGGAGAAATGAACGTCGCGCCCTTTTGAGACGACGAGGGAATCAATGTTGTATCCTCTGCGTGCAAATGCCTGACAAATACGCATGAGCACACCCGCTTTGTTGTTTACGAAGACAGATAGGGTGTGCACTGGTGGGGCTACTGGTATGCTGGACGGGTTTTCAGGTGGTGTGTCAGTTGTTACAATAGACATGGGAATAGATGTTTTAGTTGGATAAGTAGATATGCTTTTTGCTCAGACTTCAGTTGATCTAGGTAGACCCTGTTGGCTTGGCTAGCTTGCCCTTGGGCGGCTCTGTGAGCATGTCCTCGAGTGCTGCTCCGGCTGGGATCATGGGGAATACGTTGTCATATTTGATGCACTCTGCATGAATGAGCACTGGGCCATCTGTGATCTCAAAGGCCTTTTCGAGCTGGCGTCTGACATCGGCTGGGCGCTTGATGTTGAATGATGGAATACCGTAGGCTGCTGCTAACTTGCAGAAGTCAGGATTACCCTCAAGATCAACGCCTGATTTGCGATCTTCGAAGAAGAGCTCCTGCCATTGGCGAACCATGCCGAGGTAATGGTTGTTGAGAACAACGATTTTTACGGGAAGTTTATGGAGGGCTGCAGTAGCCAGTTCGAAGAGGGTCATCTGAAACCCGCCATCACCTGAGATTGAGATGACAGTCTCATCAGGACAAGCAAATGCTGCGCCAATGGCTGCAGGGAAACCAAAGCCCATGGTGCCGGCACCGCCAGATGATAGCCACTTCCACGAGGCGTTTGTTTTGTAAAACTGTGCTGCCCACATTTGATGCTGGCCAACATCAGTGGAGACAATCGCATCACCACCTGCAACCTGATATAGCTCATCGATGACTTGCTGCATTCTTAACCCGCCTTGTTTACGATAGGAAAGGGGATACTTTTTCTTCCAGCCTTCGATGGTATTTAGCCACGGATCTGTATCAAGGCAAGAGATGCGCTTGTTGATTTCAACAAGGCTTGTTTTTGCGTCACCAACGATCTCTATGTCCGGGCGAACCATCTTGTTCATTTCTGATGGATCAATATCGATGTGGATAATATTAGCGTCTTTGCAGAATTTGTCGGCCTGCCCAATAATCCGGTCATCAAAGCGAGAACCAATATTGATGAGCAAGTCACAGGCGCAGATAGCTTTGTTCGCGTAAGCGGTGCCGTGCATGCCTAGCATCCCTAGAGATAGTTCGTGTTCTTCAGGGAAGACACCTTTGCCGAGTAGGGTAGAAGTAACTGGGCAATGCAATGTTTCGGCGAGTTCTTTCAGCTCTGCGTCAGCGCCAGAAATCATGGCTCCGTGGCCAGCAAGGATTAAAGGGCGCTCAGCTTTGTGAATTAACTGCAAGGCCTCGTCGATCTTGTCAGCGTCGACATGGTATGAGGTTTCTGGCTTATAGCCGGGAAGATCAAGCTCAGGGTCCATGTCACCAGTAAATAGACCTGAGCTGATGTCTTTAGGAACATCAACTAGAACAGGTCCTGGGCGTCCGGTTGTAGAGATATGGTGGGCCTCACGAATAACGCGTGGAATAGAATCGGTCTCTTTGACTAGGTAGTTGTGTTTTACAACGGGAATGGTGATGCCAAAAATATCAGCCTCTTGGAATGCGTCTTTACCAAGCATCCATGTAACCTGTTGGCCACAGATGATGATCATGGGCACAGAGTCCATTTGGGCTGTCATAATGCCCGTGATGGTATTTCCAGCTCCAGGACCGGATGTAACCAATACGACTGCAGGCTTACCTGTAGCGCGGGCATAACCATCAGCCATGTGGCAGCAGCCCTGCTCGTGACGGGCGAGGACGAACTTGATGTTTGTCTTTACCGTGACGAGTGCGTCAAATATGGGTATGGCGGCTCCACCCGAGTATCCGAATATGTATTCAATCCCGAGGTCGTCGAGGGTCTTAATGAGTGCTTGGGCACCGTCTAATTGTTTATTGCTCATGCGAAAATGGTTATTTCGCACGCAAAGTAGTCCCCTGAACTTGTTTTGTAAAACAAAAACAGCCCCAAAAAGAGCAAATATGTGTTATTTAACCCATCTTAAACAATTAAAACGGGCTTTTTCGTCAAAAAGAATGCCTTCTAGAGCATTGCTTTGATCAAGTTTTCAAGTTTTACAATGTCTGCTGAGAAGTTGCGAATTCCTTCGGCTGTTTTCTCTGTTGCCATAGCGTCCTCGTTATACATGAATCGGAAGGACTTCTCGTCGAGGTGGATTTTCTCTGCGTCTGAAGCTTGAGCATTGGCCTCGGTAAGCTTTTGTGTGAGCTCTCCGGGTGTGTTTTGGAGCTCTTCTAAGAGGCCTGGGCTGATTGTAAGCAAGTCACTGCCAGCAAGCTCAGTGATTTGACCCGAATTACGGAAAGACGCACCCATAACCTCTGTTTTGTAGCCAAACTTCTTGTAGTAATTATAAATTTTCTGAACTGACAACACACCTGGGTCCTCAGCGCCTTGATAGTCGATACCAGTATCTTTTTTATACCAATCGTATATCCGACCAACGAAGGGGGAGATAAGCTGCACGCCAGCTTCAGCACATGCTACGGCCTGTGCGAATGCGAAGAGAAGAGTCAGGTTGCAGTGGATTCCTTCCTTCTCTAGTTGTTCAGCGGCCCGAATACCTTCCCAGGTTGAGGCTATCTTGATGAGAATGCGATCTCTGCTGATACCCTCAGCTTCGTAAAGAGCGATGAGGTGAAGTCCTTTTGCGACGGTTCCCTCAGTGTCAAAGGAAAGGCGGGCATCTACTTCAGTAGACACACGGCCAGGCACAATTTCAAGAATAGCCAACCCAAATAGAATGAGGATGCGATCGATGATGCTTTCGACCAAGGCCTCGCCAGTGAGCTCTGAGCCCGAATGCTCGCTGATTGCCTGTTCTACCAGATGCTTATATTCTGGTTTGGCTGCAGCTTGTAATATGAGAGAAGGGTTGGTGGTTGCGTCCTGGGGCTTGTATTCCTCTATGGATGCGAAATCTCCGGTGTCTGCAACGACTGTTGTATACTGCTTAAGCTGGTCGAGGTGATTGATTGAATTATTTGAACTCATGCCAAACCCATAAACAATCAGTGTGCAGATGCAAGCAGGATGTCTGCTAATTTTTTGGGATACTTAAGCTGCATCAGCACGCTTTTTCCTCAGAATAGGGGGTTTCTTTCCTTCAACAACTGCACGGTTGATAGTCACCGAGATAATGTCATCTCTGCCTGGAATTTCATACATGACGTTGAGCATGATTTTTTCGAAGATGGCTCGCAAAGCGCGGGCACCAGTGCCTCGACGTATGGCTTCCTCGGCGAGAGCGGTAAGGCCATCCTTGGTGACCTTCAACTTCACCCCGCTCATTGCGAGTAACTTTGAGTATTGCTTGATAAGCGCATTTTTGGGCTGGGTCAGCACCTCGATCAGCTCGTCGGTGGTGAGCTCACGTAGCGAGGAGATGATAGGGAGGCGCCCTATAAATTCAGGTATCAAGCCAAAGTGAAGTAAATCCTCTGGTTCAGCTTTATCAAATAGATCCACAGCTTCTGGGTTTTTCTCGTCTTCAGATTCTTCTCCTTCATGGAATCCCAAAACGTGTTTTCCAAGTCGACGGCTGATGATGTCAGTAATACCGACAAAAGCTCCACCACAAACAAACAAGATACGCTCGGTATTGACCTGAATATACTCTTGTTGTGGGTGTTTGCGACCACCTTGAGGGGGAACGTTACATATCGTGCCTTCTAAAATCTTCAGCAGAGCTTGCTGAACTCCTTCGCCTGAAACATCACGTGTGATGGAAACATTCTGAGTGGTCCGCCCAATCTTATCAATCTCATCAACGTAAATGATACCTCGCTCAGCTCGTTCGACATCAAAATCGGCTGCTTGCAGTAGCCTAAGAATAATATTTTCAACATCATCTCCCACGTAACCGGCTTCAGTGAGTGTGGTCGCATCTACAATGGTAAAGGGCACATCCAAGACGTTTGCAAGAGTACGAGCCAAAAGGGTCTTACCTGAACCAGTAGGTCCAAGCATCAGGATGTTGGATTTCTCAATGTCTACGTCTGCAAAATCAGCAGATAAATTGACGTTGTTTTGCCTTAGGCGCATGTAGTGGTTGTAAACAGCAACAGAGAGAACTTTCTTGGCGCGCTCCTGCCCGATCACGAATTCATTGAGCTTTGCAGAAAGCTTTTCTGGCGTAGGCACGTCACCTGTATTGATGTGGGTCTCAGCAACCTTACCTTTGGTTTCACCTAGTTCTTTTTCCAAGATCGATGAGCACACATCAATGCATTCGTCACATATGTAGACAGCAGGGCCAGCAATCAGTTTTTTAACTTCTGAGTGACTTTTGCCGCAGAAGGAGCACATTGTAATATTAGATGATCGGGCCATGGTTGCTTATGGTGGTGAGTAGTCAGGAGGTTTTATGCTCGCTTAGTCGAGCCAAAATAAAAAGGCGCGCATGGTATGTAACACCCATGGCACGCCTTTATATTAACCTAAATTAGATCGAATGTCTTATTTTTTTGCGTCATCCGCGTTATCTGCTGCGGGCAGCTCTTTGCGGCTTTCCAGGACCTTATCAACAAGGCCGTATTTGGCTGATTCCTCAGCCGACATGTAATTATCACGGTCGGCATCCTTCTCAACCTGCTTGACGGTTTTGCCAGTATGCTTGGATAAGATGTCGTTGAGCTTTTTCTTCAAGTTGAACATGAAGCCAATGGTTCTTTCGACGTCTGCGGCAGTGCCTTGAGCTCCACCGGAAACCTGGTGGATCATGACATGTGAATTGGGAAGACAGAAACGCTTACCCTCTGTGCCAGCCGTCAGCAGAACGGCCCCCATAGATGCAGCAATTCCAATGCAATAGGTGTTCACATCACAGGTGAGAAATTGCATCGTGTCGTAGATAGCAAGACCAGCAGTGACGGAGCCGCCTGGTGAGTTGATGTAGATATGAATGTCCTTCTTAGGATCCTGCATCTGCAAAAACAACATCTGGGCGATTACGGAATTTGCTACGCCATCGTCGATGCCTGTGCCGATGAAAATAATGCGATCCTTCAGCAGGCGGGAGTAGATGTCGAAGGCACGCTCACCGCGCCCATCAGATTCGATAACTGTCGGGATATAATAGTTGTTTGTGGGTGTAGATTCCATAGTGAGATCAGATGTAAAATTGAATGATTCAGTCATGCTGGGTTGGCATTTAGGTTAGGCATCAGCGACTTCAGCTTCAACCTCGGCGTCCTCGACTTTTGCGTTTTCGATAAGGAAGTCAATGGCCTTGCCAATCAAGATGGAGCTTTTCAGGCTGGAAATACGGCCAGAGCGTTGCATCTCCTTGATGAGTGTTTTTGCGGGCTTTTTCTGTTGCTTGGCCATTGCGTTGATACGCTGCAAAACCTCTGCATCATTGACTTCAATATTTTCCGCTTGGGCTACTTCTTGTAGGATGAAGTTTGTTTTCAAGTTGTTGCGTGCTTGAACCTGTGCAGCAGCAATGATTTCAGCTTGTTGAGTTGCGATGTCATCGTCGCTCATGCCAGCTTGGGCACCACGAGCAACCATGTCGTCCGCGCTGCCTTGAGCTTCGGCGGCGACCATTTCCTCAGGAAGTTCAAAATCCACTTTAGCAAGTAGGTTTTCTACGATTTGATTCACCTTGGCTTCCTCCGCTTGTTGCTTCTTCTGTTGTGATATCTGTTCCGAAATCAGCTCTTTGAGGTCATCCAAGGTTTTGTCTTCACCGAATTGTAGCGTCTCAGCGACAAAGGCATCGTTTACTTCAGGGAGTGTTTGTTCCTTGATGCCTTTGATGGTGACATCAAAAATAATTTCTTTGCCGTGTAGTTTGTCTACAGGGAAGTCATCGCCGACTGTGCTTTTCACCTCAAGCTTGTCTCCGCAAGATGAACCTTCAAGTTGCTTGGTGAATCCAGGCAGGAATGCTTCTTCTTTGATTTGAATCCAGTAATCTTCTTTGCCGCTGAGAATTCCAGCAGACTCACCTAGCGCCTGCTCTAGTGGCTCGCCATCAAGAGTGGATGAGAAATCGATCACGGCAATGTCGTCGGCTTTGACTGCGCGATCATCGATGTCGTTGTATTCCGCATAACGTTCAGCTACGCCGTCAATCTCGCGTTGCACCTCTTCGTCTGAGGCATCGGTGGATGGTATTTTGATTTCAATGCCTTTGTAGTCTGGCAGATCGAAACTAGGAGCAAGAATCATGGGCATCACAAAGCTGAAAGTGCCATCATCTGCATGGTCGAGAGTTTCTGGGTTTTTGAAATTGAGAACTTTAAGGTCCTCATCTTGTTTCATTGCCTCGCTGCAAGCCGCACTGATTAGACGTGATTCGAGCTCTTGCTTGATGTCATTGGCAAATCGCTTTTCGATGACTGATGTAGGGGTCTTGCCTGGGCGAAAACCTGGGATTTTGGCCTGTGAGCCAAATGCAGTAACAATACTTTTACGTTCGCTTTGAACTTTTTCGGCAGGGATCACAGCACTGAGTGTTGCTGTGCATTCTGGCTGTTTGTCGACGGTGATATTCATGATGGAAAACTAGTTTTTAAAATAGTGAGTCTATTTGGATGTGGTGTCTGGTTGTGTGAGGCGTTGCTCAACTTACAATTGCATTTATTGGGGATTGAAGGCGGCAAGCTAGTGCTCTGAAGGCCATGAGTCAAGGATCATGACAGGCATTCATGACGATAATTAGCATCTTTTGATACATCTAAATGTAGAGGGTGATTTAGCCTCTGTTGGTTTTTGAGCACTAATACCCATTATTTGTAGTATTGATGACAGA
>JAQXBQ010000285.1 GCA_029252325.1 Akkermansiaceae bacterium | reverse complement strand
TAACCATTCCTGTGCCGATGAGAATGTTTGTCTTATCACTGTTTTCCCAAACATGCGATATCATCATCTGATGCTCTTTGAATGAGCTCAGCAAAGGGTAAGGGGCTTGTTGTCTAGGCTCTTGGTATACTCGTGAGAACAGCGCACTAGATTCAATCCAGGCATTTTTGAGCTCTGTTTCATAGAGATTTGAATCGAGGCTTTCTGATCTTAGTGTGATTTCGTTCAATCCACCTTGTGCGTCCCAGTTGAAATATAGCCAACATGCTAAGCCAGCAATCTTGGATTTGCATTTATAGATGCCATTGAGACCAGTTCTTGCCTTGTAGGTCTCATCGATGGCTTGCTCTACAAGAGGGCTTTGCTGGAGTTTTTTTGTAACTAATTCACGACTATCCCCAAATTCGAGATCGCCGTAGACACCAGCGTGAATAGTTGAAGAGAGAAGGAGCCATCCAAGGAGATAAAGATGCCTCATAGAAGTTTGTTTTTTAGGCTGTCCGTTACCATCTTCGGGTTTGCTTTGCCTTTGGAGGCTTTCATGACTTGTCCTGTCAGGAAGTTAAGAAGTTTTTCGTTGCCTGCTTGAATTTCAGACACCTTGTCGGGGTTGGCCGTTATGACTTCGTCAATAATAGATTCGATAGCACCGGTGTCGGCAGGTTCGAAACCCATTGCTTTGGCTTGTTCCGCAGGCTGAATGTCTGGGTTTTCCCATAATTCGGCAAATACCTCTCTGGCCTGGTTGTTTGAGATCGTTCCTGCATCGACGAGCTTGACTAGTCCGAGGATGTGTTGGGCTGGAAGAGGGCAATGAGTAATACTAGTATTATTTTCATTGAGTTTAGCAAGAACGCCGTTGGTAATCCAGTTAGCTATTTTTTTTCCTAGTTTGGGGTCTTTTGCAGCAGCCTCAAAATAGTCAGCAAGTTGCTGATCGCTGGTGAGGACACCTGCATCATAGGGGCTCAGACCGAAATCTTGTTCAAACCGTTCGCGCTTGTGATGTGGTAATTCTGGTACATGGGGGCGCATTTTTTCAACTAGCCTAGCAGTTTTGATAGGCAAAAGGTCGGGCTCAGGGAAATAGCGGTAGTCATGAGCGTCTTCCTTGGTGCGCATCATTTGAGTTTCTTCGATATCGGAATCCCATCGGCGCGTTGATTGAATTTGCGCAATGCCCGCATCGAGTTCCTCTGCTTGTCGCTCGATTTCGTAATAGAGAGAATTTCGAACAGCTGAGATAGAATTGAGGTTTTTAAGTTCAACTTTTTCGCCGAGCTCGTCTTGCCCGTGTGGGCGCAGCGACACATTCACATCACAGCGCATCTGACCCTTTTCCATATCGGCATCTGAAATGCCTCCATATATTAAGATTTGTTGAAGTGACTTCAGGTAAGCGTATGCTTGCTCGGGAGTCTCTATGTCTGGGTCCGAGACAATTTCCATCAGTGGAGTGCCCGCACGGTTAAAATCAATGGTCGAATTGTTGCTGTGGTGGGTTGATTTTGCGACATCCTCTTCGAGGTGGATCCGGGTGAGCTTCACAACCTTTCCGGGCGTGGGGATATTGTTTTGTACTTCCTTGGGGTAGGCTAAATCGTAGAGTAGCACTCCACCACCAATGCAAAGAGGTAGGTCAAACTGAGTGAGCTGAAAGTTTTTAGGCATATCAGGATAAAAGTAATTTTTGCGGTCCCACTTTGATATTTCTGGTGTGCTGCAACCCAACATCATACCTGCTAAGATTGTTTGCTCAATCGCGTGTCGATTCAGAACAGGCAGGGCTCCGGGTAAGCCAAGGCAAACTGGGCATATGTTGCTGTTGGGCTCATCGCCGAAACTCGTTGCGCAGCCGCAAAACATCTTGCTGTTTGAATTTATTTGGCAATGAACCTCGAGTCCAATGGTGACAATATAATCTGAAATGGGCATGGTTGTAACAGGATCATATCAAGATCCTGGGAAAACCTATGCGAAATAGTGCCTAAACATCAACGCTTGATTGTCGTAGATGGCTGAAATTTAATGTTTAGGCCCATGATTTCCAAATAATAGCTCTTTGCGACTGGTTTAGCCGACAAAAATTAGTTGAATTGGACTGGATTTCAATGATCCCTGTGCAATATTTGCGCGTGTCGCACGTTGATTGCTGTTTAATCAATAGAATCACACACAACTAAAATACTCAAAAACCATGAAGCTTAAATTACTGCTCGTTCCCTCAATTGCTAGCCTCCTCACCATGACTGCCCAAGCAGATGATGCTGCGGGAAAAATGGCATACATGACATGTAGCGCTTGTCATAGTGCAGACGGCCAAGGTCTTCCATTGGGCGATAAGAAAATGGCACCCTCACTCGTGGCATCGAAAATTGTCAATGGCGATGCCTCGGTGTTGGCGCTGGTAATTCTCAAAGGAATTAAAAAGGAAGGTAACGATTATTTAGGAATGATGGCATCTCTTGAGCTGGCATATCCAGATGACCAAAAACTGGCTGATGTAATGACCTACGTGCGCCAATCGTTTGGTAACACTGCTGCGGCAGTTACCGTCGAAGATGCCGCCAAATACCGAGCCCAGTGGCAGGATATTAAAGAGCCTGTATCACGCGCTAAGCTCGCTGAGCTTATGGCTGCAGAATAATTTGCTGTATCAAATGCCTATGCAGGCAGTGGTTGCTCACTCAGAGCCCAGCCTAGCCAACAACTTACATAAAAAGGAGTATCTCATGTTGAGATACTCCTTTTTGTTTAGATGTGTTTTGAACGACAACTCTAAGATTTAGAAAGTATAGAAGAGATCGATGGTTAAGCGGCTCTCGGTGATGTTATCCTCCTCATTAGTGAGTGGTAATTCGTAGGCTACGCCCAAATCAAGCTGGCCGGTAAGACGGCTACGGAAACCAAGGGCCAAAGTTGCGTAGTCAGCACCATCACTATTGGCCGCACCCCAATTGAGTAGGTCTGCCCCTTCGAACTCAGCAACCTCAGCAACAGCACCGCCTGCTTGATCTGGATAGCGAGATGCGCCATCACCATTGTCTAAAACGCGGAAGTAGTTAACCTCAAGAAGTGGAATAAACCATCGATTTAGCTCATAACTGACGTGGGCACTGACCCAGGCGTTGGTGGAAAAGGAACTGTCGAAGGGGATCTGACATCCGAAGGAACTCGAGAACTGCCATTGATCAACAAGTTTTAGACTCTGTAGCGATAGATTAATGGATCCGTCACCCTCGCCTTGGAAAATTTCTTCGTCACCCAAGGGCAGCTCTAAAATAGCTGAACCTGACATGGCGTATTGGCTTTCGGGTGAGTAGATGAATGCATACTTCACACCAGCGGCAATGTTGGCGAATCCTTCTTCAGCGGTGAAGGTGTTGTCAGGATTGAAATCAACGTAACCGTCCTTGAGTCCAATAATTGAAAACCTCTCGTTGATTGCATACTCGAAGCCGAGTGCGTAAAGGTTGAGGTCGCCACCCATGTCGAGTTTTCCCGCTGTTGTATTAATTTTAGACGGAAACTTATGATGCATGTAAATGGCGTGCAGAGCGGTGCGGGGCACAGCCAGGTCAAAGAGGGTCGGGTTAGAGATAGGCCGTCGGGCATTCTCAAATGCATTTTTAGTGGGGGCTGCCGCCGCTGGTTCTAGTTCGACGCTCATAGGGCCTGCTAGGGCTGATGAGGCAATGGTGATTGCAGTGGCAGATATTGTTATTAGTTTATTCTTCATATTATGGGTAGTCGGTTTGTGTGGAGAATGTGAAGGCATTCAATAATGCCAATATATAGTGTCAGTCATTCGCTATATATAATTCCGCGTAATATGCAAGTTATGCTATTGGATAAAAATCTAGGCACTCAGCGAAGAGTGAATGAACGGCCAACAATTAAGCTGCTTGAAGTATGTATGGCGAAGATTCTAGATCTACAAG
>JAQXBQ010000282.1 GCA_029252325.1 Akkermansiaceae bacterium | reverse complement strand
AGGTCACAGGTTCAAGTCCTGTCGGGAGTGCCACTCTAAAAGCCCGCAAACTCATATAATATATGGGATTGCGGTTTTTTTTCATCTTCCAGACAGCAAGCGTGCTGAAGTCATATATTCAGCACTCTTTGCAAGCTGAAACTGATCAGCAAAGTCAGGCTAAATGCTATTACCCTTTATCAGTTAGCATTACCAAAAGGTTAAAACATCGGTAGTTAAAAAGCATTGATGAAGGCGCTGACTGCCTGCTATTTCTGACTGTGTAATTCAAATCTTTACCCCTTACCATTCTCAATGCGACACCCCTTCATACTGACTTTGACGAGCGTTATTGTTGCTGCGTCATCCGCGAGTACGTACGCAACCACAATCATTCACGACAGCACCAGTGTAGACATCGAATTCGTTAATATAGGCAATCTCGATAACACTGGCGACACAGCCAACTCCGTCAATGGAAACAATCCAGGATCGGTTGCCTACAACTATTCTATCGGCAAATATGAGGTGACGGCTGCGCAGTGGTCCACCGTACTGAGTGCCGACAGCAATATAGGCAATGCCGGCACTTGGTCTGGCAACCAGCCTACCGCAAACACAAGCTGGTATGAAGCTGCCAAATTTGCCAACTGGCTGACCAGTGGTGATGCCCTGATAGGGGCTTACAGCTTTAGTGATGCCACTACCCTCACTGGGATCGACCGAGCCACAGCACTCAGCACCTACGGGACTATCTACGTTTTACCCAACGAAAACGAGTGGTATAAGGCTGCTTACCTAAAATCAGATGGAAGTGGATACACGCTCTATGCAACGGGTGATACCCTCCCAACAGCGGGAAGTGATGCCAACTACGATAGTGCTAACAGCTCACCATGGAATGTTGGCACAGGCACTATCGAGAATAACGGAACCTATGACATGGGTGGCAACGTCTGGGAATGGAACGAAGACGCTTTTGATGGGACGCTTGACAATCTGAGTGAGAGTCGAGTTAAGCGCGGTGGCGCCTGGAACGTTAACTCCAATGGGATCAAATCTTCCCATCGCAGCAGCACCAACCCTGTCACTGTATCCAACCTCAATGGTTTTCGTATCGCCTCAATCACCAATGTTGCCGTTCCTGAACCCTCCAGCGCAGCCTTACTTGCCATCGGAGCCATCGCTTGCCTAGCGCACAAAAAGCGGCGCTAGTTGTTGTCGTAATCGAGTAAATTAAATAATCTAAATATTAAATAAACAACTTACTGACAAGCTGGCATTATTCAAGTTATATCTACATTAGTTGTTCATGAAAACTGTCTTTTACATTCCTGCCTGCATCTACTCTTTAACTTTGTTGGCACTTACTTTGTCGCCAGTTCATGCATTTGTTGGCGAAAAAGAAAGCGTATTTATTAATTGGTTAAAGAAGCATATAGGTCATTCCGAGCAGGTTTCGAATTATGATGATGGCGTCTACAAGCTCATTACGACTTGGCAAATCGATCTAAAAAATGACATCAGGGACGAGCCTCACATTCTTGGGCTTAATCCATTATCAAAGCTTGGTCATGGTGTATGGGAAATCCAAATTTCCTCATTTTATCGATACAACAAGCAAGAGAAAATTGGGCCAGATGGGCGCAAAGATAAAGGAAATCAAATT
>JAQXBQ010000276.1 GCA_029252325.1 Akkermansiaceae bacterium | reverse complement strand
ATGACAATAAAAATGTCAGTAACGACATATGAGCAAAGATAGGCCTTATTGGTATTCTTGCTTTTTTCAACTGGTGAAGTTTTGTTTTCTCGTCAATAATCAGATATGTTTGGCACCTGTGCTAAAATGACTGTAACATTTTTGATGATCGTTCTCATGGGTGAGGGTTTTTGTGTGCCTGCCTCTGAAGGTGTTAGTCCTGAGATGAAACAAGCTGCGGTGCCTCTTGCCATAGGCAGTGCGGTTCATTCGCGTGTATCGAAGTTGGGACCGCCGCGAATGATGAAGTCGATGAACGGCGTGCAGATGCCAATCACGGCAGCGACAGCTGAGGCGCAAAAACATGTAAAGCAAGGTTTTGCCTTAGTGCATGCTCAGTGGAATTTTGAAGCTTACCGTCATTTTGCAGCAGCGCTTGCAGCAGATCCAGACTGCTTGATGGCTTATGCAGGGGTGTCTTTGGCCTTGGTGCAGCCATTTAATGAATATGCAGATTGTCGCAGAGCAGCGGTCTTGAAGATGCTGGATTTATGCGATGCTGATAAGACTCAGATAAAGCAGGGCAAGCCCGCGCGTTTTTCGGCTTCAGAAAGAGGTTTTTCTGAGGCTATTGCGGCGCTCGTGTCGCAAAACCCTGAAAGTGCGGCAGCTATGTTTCTGCAGCTAGCTAAGGATGACCCCCTGTGTATACAAGCCAAGCTGATAGCCTTGTTTCTCAACCGTGGGGGCTATAATGTGGCGAATGAGCCATCACAAGAGAGACTTGAGGCATTGCGGCAAGCCCAGCTGTTGATGGAAAAATATCCTGATAATTGGATGGTCATGGGTTTCTGGCTGATGATCAATGCTGAAGCCCCTTTTAGTGTGGTTGACATCAAACAAGAAATTCTCCCGCATGCACGTTACCTTGTTAAGAATTGTCCAAGTGTTCCGACATGGCAGCACGCCTTGGGGCATTTCGAGTGGCGGGCAGGTAATTATTTGTTAGCTGAACGTGCTTTTAGACGTGCAGCGCAATTGTATGAAGAATGGATGCATGATCAAAAGGTGGATCTTAATGATTGCGAGGGATATGTGAAGTCGCAATGCTATCTGGCGAATACGCTTTTTCAGAGAGATGATTTTGCTGGGGCAATGAAGGTTGCTATGAGCTTGCGGTCATTGAAGCTAGACATTTCGCGGCCTAGGTCGGCAGGCAATCAAATTGTTTTATGGCGGGCGTATCACTTGCCAGCCCGACTCTACATCGCTGCTGATAATGATGCTGACTTGGCTCGGGCGCTGAACTCCTTACCTCCGAAGGAAGAGATGATTGATTTGGTGAATCATCCTGTGTTTCCCACTCTGGCAGGTGTTTATGTCGAAGCTCTTGCTGCATATATAGGTAGCCGCATGGCGATTGGTGATCAAAAGGTTGAGGCAGCAAAGGAAATGAGGGTCATAACATTGAGAGGCTTGATCAAGAAGTTAGCCCGTGTGGTCAATGGAGCCATGATGTCTGCTGATTTTACCCATTACTTCAATGCCGGTAGTAGCTTGGCGATTTATGATATGGAGCTTGCTGGACTTATCGCCGCTGCAGGTGATGAAGGCACGAGGTCAACGGCACTTAATCATTTTATGTCAGCCAGAGATAAGCAAGGAGTGCCATCGTTAATGATGCCTCCTTTAGTGCTGTCAGCGATGGAAAATCGAATAGGTGATCATTATCACAGTACTGGTCGTCATGCTAATGCATACGAAGCTTACTACCAGGGGCTAGAGAGATACCCCCACAATATGGTCTCGCTAGTGGGCCTTCAGCAGTCGCTGATTAATCTAGGTCAGGTCGAAGAAGCCCAACGAGTTCGCCAGCACATTGAGCTGGTTAAGAAAAAAGCTCAATAGCCAAGCTAGTGAATGGCATCGAGACTGGCTTTGTCGATACCCCTGAGCTCCATGATTCTGATGATCGTAGATTCAATGAGGTTGTTTGGGCATGAAGCCCCAGCGGTGACCCCGATAACTACTGGCTTATCATTGGATAAGATATCTCGGTAGCTGCTTTCTACCTCCTTGTGGTGTTCGATATCGTAATGAATAACCGTTTCTAGTGACTTAATGCACTTTGCATTTCTGATGAAAAATGTAGGCAGGTTTTTCTCTCCGATTTCGGCAAGGTGAGTGGTGTTTGAGCTGTTGTATCCACCCACAACCAGTAATACGTCCATCGGCTTTTGATCGACTTTTTCGAGCATGTTAAACAATGCATTTTGTCGCTCTTGGGTAGCGCCGCAAATAGTGTCAAAGACGTGATAGTTCTCAGTATTACCATCACGATCGAGTATAGCCTCTTTGAATTTTTCTTGAAGAGCTTCGGTTTCGCTTTGAAGCATCGTTGTCTGATTGGCTACCCCAACGCGGGTCAGGTGTAGATCAGGATCGAATCCCTTCGAGTGAGCATTGGCAAATTTTTCCATGAATGCCTCTTTGGTGCTCTCACCGCTCATATAGCCACAAACATATTCAGCATCAGCAAGTGTGAGAATAATTAGGTATTGCCCATTTTTGTCTTTGCCTAGTGCTCTTGACGCTGTGGCTCTGGTTTCTTCGTGGCCTGCTTTGCCATGGATGATTGAGGTCACCTCGTTTTTTGCATAATCGCGAACGCGCCGCCAAACTTTCATGACGTCACCACAGGTTGTATCTACTACATGACAACCGATGCCGGCCAGCCTGTCCATGAATGAGGTGGGGGCGCCGAAAGCGGGCACGATAACGACATCTTCGTCTGTGAGATCATCATATTCTTGGGTCATTTGCTTCCACGGAAGCGAGATGATGCCCATATCACTGAGTTGTTTATTTACCTCCGGGTTGTGAATGATTTCGCCAATCAGAAAAATACGCTGATCGGGGAATACTTTGTGAGTGGCGTAGGCTAAGTCGATTGCACGCTCGACACCGTAGCAGAAGCCAAATTGCTTGGCTAAACGAATGGTCGTGTTACCTACGGTAATTTCTCCACTGTGCGATTTGATCTTTTCGACGATCGAGGACCTGTAGTGTTGCTCAACCTGTGCTTGAACGAGCGCCATTACGTCTGGCCGGCGCACGTTGACACGTTTTCTTTTTTTAGGAGCGTCTTGGGAATCGTTGGGCATAGAATTGGTGGTGAAGTGATCGGCAAAGTGCCTATCCATAGATAAGTCGAAATTGAGGTGAAACGCACGACCTATTTCTGGCATGATTTTCTGAACGGGAGCCCGAGCAGATAGAACATTAAGCCACCAATGCAGATCATGATGAAGATATAGAAGGGCCAGGAAGGCATGAAATCGATGAGGCTGGCTTCGTTGGGCTTGTGCATTAGGAAGCCAAAGTTCGTCTTTAGAGCCATATTTATTAAGAATGCGATCGTTGCATAGCAGAGCAGCCATGCGAAAGCTCGTTGCCAAGCTCCTTGGCGTGGTCGCCAACCAAGCCCCAGTGGCAGAAGTAGCGCGGTGACTACTACAACCCCGTGTTGGAGGAAAAAAGCAATAAAGACGGGGTGTGGAAAGTCGTATGGCAGATTAGGAGTGAGTAAGCCTTGGAGCGTGCCAGCAAGCCCCCAGAAATAGGAAAGCTCACATAAAAGTGGGTGCCTAGTGATTAAGGCGAAGCCACATAGGAAAGCAGCGATATCGCAGAGGTGGAGGGGTATAACTGCATCAAGGGTCATCGCTCCTCCAGCTGATTCCCAAGCGGCTTGATTGATGGGGTATGCGGCGAAACAGCAGAAGGCAAGCAGTGACAGAGCCGACTTGGCGTGCCCAGAGTCAACGTCTTTGCGGCAGCGTAAAATAATTAATATGCTTATTGCCGCCAGGCATATTAATGCCCCCGTGTGACCAATGCCGTAGAGTTCGAATGCTGCGAGCATAGTTATCACTAGCCCTAATTGGTCTTTGGTGGAACTGTAAACTTGTCAGGATGGCACGAGGGCAGTTGAATACCGTAGATGGCAGCGATAATTCAAAGCACAATGATTCGGGCGTCTGCCGGAAGTGGTAAGACCTTTCAGCTGGCTAATCGCTTTCTTGCATTGTTGGTTCTTGGAGAGAAGCCAGAAAAAATGATAGCGCTTACATTTACCCGCAAGGCAGCAGGTGAATTCACTGGTCGCATTATGACAAGGCTGGCCGAGGGAGCCTCAAGCGAGGACAAAGCTTGCGAGCTAGCGGCGGAGTTGGAAAAGGTGATTTTAGGTAAGGGTGTCATCCCTGCACTTATCAAAGGGAATGGCGCTGAGTTGCCAGAGATGAGCGCTCAATTTTTCCAGCAAAAACTGGCTGACCTTATTGCTGTGTTAGATCGCTTAGCCCTTTCCACACTCGATAGTTATTTCGTACGTATTGTGCGTAATTTTTACCTCGAACTGGGTCTGAGTGGTTTCGAATTGATGGAAGATGCGGCCATATCTGCCGAGCGCATGGCAGTGATGAAGGTTATTTTCTCTCATCGAAAAACTGGAAAACAAGCGCGAGACGTTTTTATTCAGTCATTCAAGCAGGCCACATGGGGAGAACAAGAAAACCGTTTATGTAAACCTCTGGAGGATTTTATCCAAATGCACCAGAATCGCTGGTTGGCAAATCCCGATGCTCATTGCTGGGGAAGTGAGGAAGGGCTCTGGCCAGATGGCTGCCCATATGCGGCGGGCAACAGACAAGAATATGCTCAGGAGCTGAGACGCTTGATGGGGAAGCCTTACACTCCTCACGCCACTTATATGAAAGGCTGGCTCAAGGTGTGTGATTTGCTGGAGCAAAATCAGCCGGGTGTGCCTTTTACACACAATACACAGTTAAATCGTGCGCTTCCTTTGTGGGATCAATACCAACAGGGTGGTAAAGTTGAGGAGAAGAATAAGTATGATATATCTCCTGAGATAGGTGCCGTAATGACAAGCCTCCTCGGTAGTTATATTCGATCCGAAATCGAAATAAGGATGAAACGTACACAAGGGCTTTACGCTTTGGTTTCAGCCTATGAAGAACGTTATCGCGACCATGTACGTAACCGAGGTAAACTTTGCTTTTCAGATCTCACTATGTTGCTAGCTGGTGAGGGAGCGATGCAGATATGGAATGATGATGACCGGAATCTTATCGATTTTCGTCTCGATGCGCGTTACGACCACTGGCTGCTTGATGAGTTTCAAGATACTTCACGACCGCAGTGGCAGGCAGTTCAAAACTTGATTGACGAGATCATGCAAGATGCCGAAGGGCGGCGCTCGGTCTTTATTGTGGGGGATGGCAAACAAAGTATATACGGATGGCGGGGTGGGGAACCGCGGCTGTTTAACGAGCTTAAAAATTATTATGGGGATCGTCTTGCAGAATGGGATATGGATCTCTCTTATCGATCGACTCAGCCTGTGCTTGATCTGGTTAATTCGGTCTGTGACCTTTCAGACGCCAAGTGGCAGGCGATTTTTCCGCCTGCAGCCATTAAACGTTGGCAATACCATGAGCATGCTCCCCATGCCGATGGCGAAGGTCATGCGATGGTGGTGGAGACGGGTGTGGACTTGTCTGCGACATCTCCTAAGGAGCAAAAAGAGGCACGCTATCGTTGCATGGCAGCTTTGATAGAGAAGGTTAAGCCCCTTGAGCGTGGTATGAGCTGCGCTATCTTGGTGAGTAAAAATTCGCAAGTCACAGAAATTGTTCACTACCTGCGCAAAGACCCACATTACTTGCCTGTAGCCTCTGAATCCGAGACGTATCTTGCAGATGGGCCGATTGGATCTGTCATGCTTGATCTGTTCCGCTGGCTGAGGAATCCGCAACATATATTTGGCTACACCCATGTATGCAGCAGCCCGCTAGGTTCTATCTTGAGCGATATCTGTGATAGTATTGATCGGCAGCAACAATGGCAGTGGCTTACCAATGAATTAGCTCAGGTCGGAGTCCAGAATGTAGTCAGTGAGATCATAACTAGGTTACGGCAGTGCCAGTCGATTTCCGACTACGGGAATTCTCGCCTTGATGAGATCCAGGGTGCGGCGGCAGATTTTTCGAGCAGTGGAGGGGACTTGAATGAATGGGTGCAGTTGCTTGAGGCCAGATCGATTAAAGAGACAAGTCATGAGGGCATGATTCAAGTGATGACAATTCACAAATGCAAAGGGCTGGGCTTTGATATGGTAATCCTTCCTGAGCTGGGACATGCAAAACCATTCACAAGTAATGCTCAGGTAGATGCGTTAGAGCGCAAAGGTGGGCTGGGTGCTATTGAGTATGTGATTAAAAAACCTAATAAGGAAATTTGCCAAGCAGACAAAGGGCTTGCTGAGATGGTTGATACTTGGGCTGAGGATCAATGTTACGAGAGGTTTTGTAATCTTTATGTTGCTCTGACGCGGGCTAAGAAAGCGACTTATTGTATCCTTGATCCAGTGAAAACGAAGTGGGAGGCGCAGGCGAAATACAACGACTGGATCAGAGAGGCAACGGCGGGGTATCAAGAGCACCAACTAGAAATCAATCAAGAGACGTGTAATGTAATCTACCAGTCTGGCGAATGGCTGAAATATGATGAGGCTGGACGGGTTGATGAAGTTGCGCAGCCTACGGTATTCCCTGAGCTTCGTGTGCCAACTGCTCGGATGTCTCGAAAGTTAGCCAGTGAGGCCAAGGAATATCGCGCTGGCGATCTACTTCGCGCAAGTAAGGGAGTTCATTTTGGCGATCAAGTTCACAGACAATTCGAATGCATTACTTGGCTTGATGAGCTACCCGAGATGTCAGCGAGAAAGCATGCGCAGCTCGTTGTTGATTGTTTGCAGGTATCAGAAATTCGCCGGCACTTCGAGCGTCCTGCGAGTCAATGTCAGTTATTGAGGGAGCAGCCTATCGAGACTCAGGAAAATGATCGCTGGATAAGTGGTGTGATTGATCGTGCTGTCATTATGATGGATGAGGGTATGCCAAGCTCGATATCGATCATTGATTATAAAACAGACGAAAAGGAAACGGCAGAGTCACTGAAGCTCAAGTATGCATCACAGCTGTATACGTATCGTGCAGCTATGCATCGGATTACAGGTGTTCCGGAGAGCAAGATTGAGTGCTTTCTTCTCTCAACTTCACTCAAGCAGATGGTCAAAATAGAGTGAGAGCATGTTCATTTAGTTGGAGAATGCCGCCAGGGCGCAAAAGGCGATACTGGCCAACAACATGAGTGTGCTCGCGCACAGCCAATACCAGCCTCGCTTTGTCCCATGGCATGCCCAAAGTCCTACCAGAAAACCAAACAGCATGCCTGAAATATGAGCTGTGTTAGCGATTGGCATCATGCCACCCCAAGATAATACCAAGCAGAAGGCCTGCCAAATCAGTAGCCAACGCAGGCTGGTGCCGTTGAATCCTTCAAGGAAGCCGGTAAAACGTGGCCAAGCAGCCCACATAAAACCACCCAAGGCATATACGACTCCTGAAAATCCAATGCCAGGTCCCGCAAATGAAAGCTGTACGGTAGAGCTGACAAATGCCGCCGAGATAAAGAAAATGACTGTTTTGAAACTGCCTAAGCCGCGCTCCATTAGTGGGCCTAGTCTTACTAGCCAGAGCATGTTGAAGACGATGTGCCACAAGTCAATATGCACACAAGCGGAGGCGATGGGGCCCCACCAGCGGCCATTGCACAGGTCTTGGTAAGTTGTGAAACCTAAGAAATGAGTCAGTTTATTGCTGGCGACACTACCTGCTCCGTCTTTATTGACCAAAAAGTATACAACCGTGCACCATAGGATAACTGAGTATGTGACGATAGGAAGCAAGCCTTCAAATCGTTCATACAATCTTGAGTTGTAGCGTGAGCCTGCATCCTCAGGGTCGTTGGGAGGGAAGGGGAAGCGTGATGCTAAAGACATGATCGAATGATGAAGTAGAAGTTTGAGGAAGCTGATTATTCTGTGCAGTCGAAGATCGTGCTCGTTTGATAAATATCGCTTGATACGAGATTATGAAGGTTTAATATCAAAAACATGAGCAAGATCATTTACGTATTATCATTGGCAGCATTTCTTCCTTTATTTTCATGTGCAGAAAATACGGAGTCAGCGAGAAGACCTGTCGGACCTGAATCGGATGAGAGCTATATGCCATGGAATCGACCTACTGGTCCTGAGGGTGCCGGAGCGTTGAGTATCTTGGACCAGCGCTAGAGCTATTTGTTAATTTAACGATGGTAGGGTTCGCCGCGCTGGATAGTGGCAACACGGTATAGCTGCTCTAGCAAAACAAGTAGCGCAAGTTCGTGTTGCATGGTCAGTGGAGACAGTGCCCAGATCATATCTGCTTCACCGCGCAATGTCTCGGTATGCCCGTCGGAAGCTCCTATTAGGTAGCTGGCCCGTTTGACTCCGCGCATTTCCCACTCTTGGAAGCGAGATGTCAGGGCAGCGGTAGTTAAATGCTCACCACGCTCATCGAGTACGATTCGTAAGGTTCCCTTACTGGATGAATGTAGACGATCAGATACATCTTCACTACTGCCATCCTTGATGTGGTTGAGCTCATACGTGCCATAACGAGAAAGCCGTTTCAGATACTCGGCAACACCTGTTTTTGCGTAAGCTAAAGCAGGTTTTCCAGCGGCGATGACCTGATGTTTCATGTCTGTTGAGAGCCTGTGGCGGCCCGTTGATAATCGTCGCTTTTTTAATTGGACGAGCTAAATGATGCGCTCGAGCAACCACGGGAGGAGCTTGCTAATAGGTAGCCGCTCTTGTGCCATGCTGTCACGGTGACGTATAGTGACGGTATCGGTAAGGTCTTCGCCGTTTTCGCCATCTTCACCGAGAGTTTGGAAGTCAATGGCAATACAAAACGGGGTGCCGACTTCATCTTGGCGTCGGTAGCGACGGCCAATGGCTGCAGCTTCATCATAAAATACGTTCATGTGTGGTTGCAGAAGCTTTTTGACTTCTTGTGCCTTCGCCACCAGCTCAGGTTTGTTTTTGAGCAGCGGCAATACCGCCACCTTGATGGGTGCGATGCATGGCTTTAAACGCATGACCTTGCGGATGTCTGTCTTGCCTCCTTCTTTCGTAAGGTCTTCTTCGTCGTAAGCTTCACAAAGAATGGCTAGTGCTGTGCGGTCACAACCTGCGGAGGGCTCAACGACGTGGGGAATAAATTTTTCTTTGGTCTCGGGGTTGAAATACTCGAGTGTTTTTCCGGAGTGCTCTTGGTGCTTGCTGATGTCGTAATCGGTGCGGTAGGCAACACCCTCGAGTTCTTGGATTCCAAAGGGGAACTCGTATTCGATATCGTAGGTTTTCTTGGAGTAGTGAGCGCGCTCACCATCTGGAACATCGAGGATATGTAGCTTTTTGCGGGGAACCCCAATTTCCTCATAAAATTCGAGTCGCTTCTCAAGCCATTCGTCGGTGAGTTTCATGCCGTCATCTGGGTGGCAGAAGTATTCAATCTCCATTTGCTCAAATTCGCGTGAGCGGAAAGTGAAGTTACGTGGATTGATCTCATTACGAAAAGCTTTTCCAATCTGAGCGATGCCGAAGGG
>JAQXBQ010000273.1 GCA_029252325.1 Akkermansiaceae bacterium | reverse complement strand
GCATGTAGAGGAAGAAAGGCTTTTCTCCCTGTGCTTCTTGTTTGATATAAGCCACGGCCTTCTCAGTGAGTATGGGTAACACATCGACGGCTTCAAAATCGGCGTGGGCAGGCCCTTTCCGATGGAATGCCTTGGTGGTGGTACATTCACCGACAAAGCGCTCATTCTCGATCCAAATGTAAGGTGGCATATCCAAGGACGCAGAGATGCCGTAGAAATAATCAAAGCCGATGCTGTTTGGGCCGTTGGCAATCTTTGCTTTCCAGTCAACATTATCACCGGTCTTCGTTGGCGCCTTCTCGTCCGTCGTGGGCATGTCCATGCCCAGATGCCATTTACCGAGCATGCAGGTGGTGTAGCCGTTTTTTTGCAGCATGGAGGCAACGGTCTCTCGCCCGGGTTCAATGAGAGGGGGGGCAAACCCCCACAACACGATTTGTTTGAGCCGGCTGCGCCAGTTGTAACGCCCGGTGAGTACGCTGTAACGTGTGGGAGTGCACACTGCGGAAGAGCTGTGCGCATCGGTGAACTTCATGCCGGTCTCGGCCAGGCGATCCATGTGCGGCGTGTCGATCATACAACGATCACCCCCGTAGGTCTTCACGTCTCCCAGACCCCAGTCGTCAGCGAGAATGAAGATGATGTTCGGGGCTTGTATTGAAGAGCTTCCTTCGGTCGCCCGCTGGCTAGAGCTTGCACTTCCTTTGGTCGTCCGCTGCTGCTCGGCCGCAGAATGGTGAACAGAGAATAGTGAAGTGAGAACGAAGAGAGTGATGCTAAGGCGGTTCATGGTGACTGGATCAATGGGAAAGCCTCAAGCTAGCTGCCAAAATTCATGGCTGCCAGAGATATTTTTTAGGATAAGTCTACCGAGGCTGTTTTCATACAACGTCAACGAGCGATAGACTCTTTCAGTGAGAATAGATTGTATCTATCTCGCTGGGTCAGGCTTCCAGTTGGGGTCATAGCCGCGATCTAACAGAGCTGTGAGTTTCTTCTCCGTCTCCGGATCTGTCCCGGCAATATTGTTCTGCCCCTTGGGGTCGGTGCGTAAGTCGAAGAACATGGTCTCCTGGTCGGTTTTGATCAGGCGGTGAGTTTGGGTGACCACACTATGGGCATTGGCTTCACGGGGAAAGCCAGTGTAGGCGACATCTTTCCAGAGGCGATCTGGGGTCTCAAAGAGTTCGGCGAAGCTGTGGCCTTCGAGTTTTTGGGGTGGCAGCGGAAGCTTACATAGCTCAAGAAAGGTGGGATAGAGATCAACTCCCTCGACTATACCCGGGGTTTCCGCACCCATGCTTTTGCTGCCGGGGATTCTCATTAGCAGTGGCACATGGGAATCGACTTCACCTGGCCACCACTTGCCCCAGCGTGTGCCGGGCCAGCCACTTGCGGACTCGCCGAGCCGGTGACCGTGGTCGGCACAGGTAAACACGATAATGCTGTTATTCCACAGATTGAGCTCTTTGACTTTTCTGAGGATGCGCCCGACTTCGTGATCGAGATAGCTGATCACACCATAGACGGTAGCGAGCGACTCATGGGTGGCCTGTT
>JAQXBQ010000261.1 GCA_029252325.1 Akkermansiaceae bacterium | reverse complement strand
GGTGGGAAGTAAAAATTTCACAGCCCTGCTGCCATAATAATGAAACCTACCTGGAGGGGTAGGCGGGGGGAGAATAGTGGTGCGGTGAACTTTGTCAAGAAGTCACGACGCGGCTTATGGCGAGAGGGTTTGCTCAGAGCTGTGGAGATATTACGGTCACAGCAGCACGAGATGGAATTGTCACGGGATTCCAGAAAAACGGAGGTTTTAAAACGCGCTGCGAGCTGAGCTTGTCCTTGGTAATGATATCGAGCTGTTTCTTGGCAAAATTATGGTCGAGGATGTTCACATTAGATTCATCATTAATATAGAGAGAGCGAGGGTCGATATTTGCTGAGCCGATAATGCATAATAGATCATCGATAACCATGACCTTGCAGTGAATCATCGATGGCCGATATTCGTAGATGTGAACACCGGCTTTGAGTAGTTTGTGGTATTGGTAAATAGAAAGGTGTCTTAGTGGCCAGGCGTCGGTGTGCTCCCATGCGAAGATGATTTCTACATGGACCCCACGCTTTCGAGCATCGATGACGGCTTTCATCATTGCTCGGTCGAAGAAGATGTAGGAGTTCTTGATGATAATGTTTTTTCGAGCGGAAGCTATCGCTTGGCGGTAAATGTATGGGATGGCGTAGTTCTTCTCGATTGGAGAGGCATTGTATGCCTGAGCTTTCATTGTTCCTGTTCTTTTTAAATCGGGGTAGAAGTGATTGCCTGAAAGCTTTTCGCCACCGCATTTGACCCAGTTTTGATTAAAGTTCCTCTGTAGCTGTGCAACCACAGGGCCCGTCAATCGGTAATGCGTCTCTCGCCAGTGCGCTGGGCTTTGTGCGTCGCCCATCCAAAAATCAGCCACGCCACACCCTCCTGTGTAGCCTATCCTCCCATCAACTACCATGATTTTTCGATGGTCACGGACATTGAAGCGCAGAAGGTTTCTGAGATTGAGCGGGTGATAGAGTCTGACGTCTACACCCGCCTTGACCATTTGCTGGTAATTTGAGTCTCCCATGTTCAAAGCACCCACAGAATCGAGTATGACATGAACTTTCACCCCAGCGCGGGCGCGCTCACAAAAAGCACTGACAAACTGGCTTGCCATCTCGCCCTTGATAAAAAGGTAGGTCTCGAAGGTGATACTCTTCTGGGCAGATTTGATATCGCCAAGCATCGAGGGGAAAATCTCATCGCCATTGACGAGTATTTTAACGTGATTGCCATCGGTCCATGGAGCCTTGACCGCTTTGGATGAGGCTTCCTCAAAGGCATTACTGCCAACGGCTGCGAGCCGATCGACTGGTTGCCTCATTTCCACGCGTAGTCCGCGAATGCACGATGAGCACAGCAAGGAGAGCCCAAGTGCTGTCATACAAGATAGGGAAAGCTGAAGTTTCATGAAAAAATGAGGCAGATCAAAAAACAGGGGGGCTTCTCGAACGAGCTAGAGCTTAGGTAACGAGAGATTAAAATACAAGTAATCTCAATGTTCGGTGGATTTCTGCTGCTAGGTGGGCTAAACGATGGCGTGGACAACATCGTTATCAAAGGTGCAAGGCAGCACAATTTACGTAATATAGACGTTAAGATTCCGCGTGGCAATTTGGTGGTGATCACAGGTCCGAGCGGAAGTGGTAAATCTTCACTCGCATTTCATACCCTTTATGCAGAAGGCCAGAGGCGATATGTAGAAAGCTTGAGCGCCTACGCACGGCAGTTTCTCCATCAACTTGATAAGCCCGATGTTGACTCTATTGAAGGTCTTAGCCCGTCAATAGCTATTGAGCAACGTAGCGGGGGAGTGAATCCTCGCTCAACCATCGCGACAGCCACTGAAATTTATGATTACCTCCGTATACTCTATGCGAGTGCTGGTATTCCACACGACCCTACTACAGGCGAAAAATTAGTGAAAATGACGGCCCAAGACATCATCGGATGTTTGGCTGCTTTTACTGAGGGGACTAAGATCGTATTGCTTGCCCCGATTCCGCTTCAAGAGGCTGCAGATGTAACGAGCTTGGTTGAGAATTTGCAACGTCAGGGATTTGTTCGTTTGCGTGTCAACGATGAGCTCTATGAGTTAGATGAGGTCGTTTCGGCTTGGCCAGCAAAGCTCAAGAATATAGAGGTGGTGGTGGACCGCTTAGTGGTCAGAAAAGGAGTTGAGAGCAGATTGGCAGACTCAATAGAAACGTCTCTTCGTATTTGTGGCAGCCAGCTCAGCTGTTTGGTGAAAAAGCCAGAGGATGAAGATTTTTCTGAGGTCTCGTATTCAACTAGTTTCCGCAATCCAGAAACTGGTTTTGTTTTGCCGGCATTGACGCCCAAGCATTTCTCATTCAACTCCAGCCATGGGGCGTGTCGATTATGTCATGGTTTAGGTACGGAATTATCCTGTGACCCTGAGCTCTTAGTCCCCGATGCCACAAAATCGATTGCCGAGGGGGCTATCGTGATGTGGAAAAGTAATAAGCGTAAAAAAACCATGCAGGATAAGCTCTTGGTAAAGCTTGCTACTGCTATGGAAGTTAATATTGATGGAGCTTTTGGAGACCTCCCAGATGATTTTAAAGAGGTGGTTTTTCACGGACATAAAGAGAGCGGCTTTGAGGGCTTGTGTGCAACAGTGGAGAGGTTTTCTGTGGAAAGTAAAAGCAATGCCGTGCGACGTAGCATGGGACGTCTCATGAAGGCAAGCCCATGTGGGCGATGTGAAGGAAGACGTCTAAAGCCAGAAATTCTCGGTGTGAAACTTGAGATTGAGGATGGCTCAATGCTCAGTATCGATAAATATTGTGCTTTGTCTGTGGAGTCGGCCCTAAGTTGGTTGTTGAGGCTTTCTCTTCCTGCCGATCGTGGTGAAGCATTGGTTGGTGTGGTCGATGAAATTACCCGGCGATTGCGCTTTCTTGATGATGTCGGTTTGTCATATTTAACACTCAGCCGTGCAAGCAATACACTCTCTGGTGGCGAGTCACAACGTATTCGGCTGGCCACTCAAATAGGGGCTGGATTATCCGGAGTGATTTATGTTTTGGATGAGCCAAGTATAGGTCTACACAGTGCAGACAATGCACGACTCATCGCAGCTTTAATTCGATTGCGTGACCTAGGGAATACGGTAGTGGTCGTTGAACATGATGAGGAGATGATTCGAGTAGCTGATTGGCTGATTGATATCGGCCCCGGAGCTGGTATTCATGGTGGCCAATTACTTGCCGTGGGTTCGCCCAAAGATGTCATCGCTAATGAAGATTCAATCACGGGCAAATGGCTTTCAGCTCACTCAGAGAAAAACATCGTCAGAAAGTCAGCTAAGAAAGTTGGCGAGCTAAGCATCTTAAATGCTCGAGAGAATAATCTGCAAGGTATTGATGTGACGATCCCCTTGGGCATGATGGTCAGTATTACGGGGCCCAGCGGTAGCGGCAAATCTACTTTGATTGACCGAATTTTGAGACGAGTGCTCGCACGCCATTTTAATCATGCTTCAGCTACCCCAGGTTCTCATGATGGTGTTGAGGGCATTGAGCACTTGGATAAGATGATCGTTGTTGACCAAAAGCCATTAGGTCGAAGTCCACGCTCGAATCCTGCCACTTACACTGGGGCCTTGGACTTGATCCGCGCTCTATTTGCAAAGCTGCCTCTAGCTAGACAGCGTGGCTATGGTGTTGGGCGGTTCAGCTTTAATATGCAGGGCGGCCGCTGTGAAAAGTGCCAAGGAGATGGAGCTATCCGTCTTGATATGCATTTCCTCAATGATGCTTATATTACCTGTGACTCCTGTAATGGAAGTCGATACAACAGAGAGACCCTAGAGGTGTCGTACAAGGGGTGTAATATAGCCGAAGTACTTAATATGACAGCTGAGGATGCAGCCGTTTTTTTTCAGAATGTCCCCAAATTAGCACGGATACTTAACGCTTTATGTGATGTAGGGCTGGGATATGTACATTTAGGCCAGTCTGCTAACACGCTCTCAGGTGGTGAGGCGCAAAGGGTTAAATTGGCGCATGAGTTATCGCGGCCCAATACGGGGCATTGCTTATACTTGCTGGATGAGCCGACAACAGGCCTGCATTATAATGATGTGCAAGTATTACTGGATGTGCTTTTCAGACTAAGAGATAATGGCAATTCGGTTTTAGTCGTGGAGCACAACCTTGATGTCATATCGGTCTCTGATTGGGTTGTTGATCTTGGTCCAGGCGGCGGAAGACACGGAGGGCTGGTTGTCGCTACTGGCAGACCAGAGAAAATCGCAGCATCTGAGTCATTGACGGCTGAATATCTAAATGTAAAACTCACCTAACGCGGAATTTGTTGATCGGAAGGTGTATTTTTTCTGCATTTATTAAACAATATAGGCTGTGAGTATCGTTATGGGAGATGAAAAGAGCAATTCCGTGAGCAGCACTCAAGTAAACATCACTCCGCATTTCTTTGCCAGCGCAGGGCCTAGAGATCAGTCTAGCGCCAGTCACAAAGTTGATAATGTAGCTAGCACAGATTCCGTGTGTCCACCGGCTTCCCGACCTGTATCAACGCCCGATTGGGGTAAATGGTTGACGGAGAATGGCTCGAGAATGTTACTTTTTGCACGTCAGCAAACGCGTAACGCCCAAGATGCTGAAGATGTGCTTCAAGATGCGCTCATTAAACTAGCTAAGAAAGTGCAAGAGGGTAGTTTTGAAGGCGGGCCAGAGTGCTGGAGACCTTTTCTTTACATCACAATTCGCCGACTAGCTATTGACCTCGGCCGTAAAAATGATCGGCGAGTCAAACGAGAAAATAAGTCAGAAGCAGATAGATACACTGAGACAGGGGGATTGGCCGATCCATGGTTTCATGGTGATGGTTCTAATGGCGAAGCAAAAGCTTTGCTCGAAGAAGAGTTGAAAAAACTACCTGCAAAATTCTCAGAAGTGATTATCATGAAAGTATGGGGTAATCACACTTTTGCACAGATTGGGGAAATGCTGGGCGTTTCACTCAATACAGTTGCATCTCGTTATCGCTATGGTCTCGAACGTCTCAGAAAGGCTCTTGAGACAAATCGGGCGAGTAACGACATCTAGTGGCTTACCCGTCATAACCACTTATTTCCAGACAGATTTTATCCATTCATTCTATGCCAAATCAACAAGATCATGAACTACCGCAAGAGCTTCTCGAGCTCGAACAGCGGTTGGTTGAATTAGTTCCGACAGCAGTATGTTCGGAGCTACACATGAAGTGGGAGGAATCAATGATTGCTCATGTGGCAAGCGATGAATACATGGAAAGCTACCACGAGACTCATAGCCATGAACTCCAGGCGTTGGAGGTGCACCTTAAAGATATAGCTCCTGTTTCCATGCCGTCTGACATGCTTGATCGTATGGCAGATGCGATGGATCAATGGAGTGACGATCCAATTGAGCAAAATGTCATTGGTTTCGATGATTATGCTCGGCGGCAATCATCAAAGCCGGGCTTGTTTGGCATTGGCTTCCTCAGCGCAGCAGCCGCAGTCGCATTGCTTGCCGGTGTTGCTGCTTTGGTGGTCTCAGACTTTGGCTCCAATGGTGTGCCTGAGCTAGTGGCTCAAAATAGTCTAGCGACTCCAAGTTCATCGAGTTTCGCCAACCAATCTTCTAATATTAGCGGCATCTCCGCTCCGTCTATCGGGCTGGGTGACGCATCAGGTGGCACACCCACGGCAGAGGTTTTGACCAGCAAAGTAATGAGCAGTAAAGAGAAGATCATTTACGATAAAGCTGAAAACCCATACCGATTCGTGGAAGTAGAATATATGGATGAGGTGAAGGTGAAAAGTCCATGCGGTAGAGATGTAATTTTAAGTCGCCCAAGAAAAGATGGCTACGTTATCCCGATCAAAGTTCATTAATGAAAGATAGACAATTTCAGCGCACTGTATCGTTCTGTATAGAGAATGGTTCAAGCAGCATCAAAAGTATTTATCCGGTCATGCGATTCGCAATTTCAAGCAAAGTAATGAATGGTAATTATTATCTTCATGGTAAGTCTAAGGTCCTAGTAGGGCTATTGTCAGTCGCGCTGTCCTTATCCGTTCAAGCCATCGAGAATCCAGGCGCCGGTGTGGATGATGGTAATCTCCACGTAGGTGACAACCACCAAGCAGGCAAACAATTGGCAGACAAACAGCAAGCAACGAGCGTAGCTTGGATTGGCCTCGGTGGCGCTCCTGTTTCAGAGACTCTCGCCAAGCATTTAGGCCTTGAGCAGGGAGTAGGGCTTACCATTCACCATGTTCTAGATGGAGCTCCTGGCAGCAAGATTGGCATAAAACAACATGATGTTTTGGTTGAATTTGATGGCCAAAAGATTGGAGACTTTGATGCGCTCCGTGATGCAGTCAGGGCTAAGAGGCCCGGTGACGAGGTGGAGGTTACGTTTGTGCAAGGCGGTGAGTTGCTCAAGAAAAAGGTAGTATTGGCTGAGCATCAGCTGATGCTTGATCAGAATGGCGCGGTTCGCCCTGATCAAGAAAACAACCCTCTGTGGCAAGGTCTTGGCGGCTT
>JAQXBQ010000254.1 GCA_029252325.1 Akkermansiaceae bacterium | reverse complement strand
AGCGCCACTGCAGGCTGGATGTAAGTTCTTGAGATGTCATGATCTCTAAGTGTGTTTTGTGATTATACTTGGATAGTAAATTGATGATTTGTAGATGCCCTATGATTCAACTGGCTTATTCATTGTCAACTGACAGAGGCAGGCGAACCGATGGGAATTCTTTGAGCGTAAAATTCAGCATGATGCCGTATTCTTCGGGCGCATCACGATTGTCTCTGATGTGCAGCCCGACTGAAGCAACCCAGCTGTCAAAATCACGATAGATATTGTATTGTTGTACTTCTGCGGTGCTGTCATCGAGCTCCCACCGCTGGTAAAAACCGAGGCCCCAGGAGTCGCTGATTCTGGCATAGGCTCTAAAGTCGATACGATTCGAGTCGGTGAGAATGGGGTGGTTGTTAAGTTGGCGGTAGCCGAAGGCAAGCTCAACAGCGTCACTGGGCATAAACGTGATGTTGCTAGCCCACTCACGAAACTCAGAGCCTCCTGCGGCAATGGGGAACTGAGTCTCAAGATTGAGTCTCATCCAGGGAAGTGGCTGCCAAATGATCTCATTATAGAGGTTGGATAGATCGCGGTCAAATTCAGGGTCGTTCATGAAAACGTCCATATAGGTATCCATCACTAGCCACTCATGAGAGCCTCCATCTCGCTTGGTGATCAGCCGATTGCGTGCTCCTAATCTCAAAATAGACCAATCTTTAAGATCATCAATGGCAGTAAATCGGCCGACCTCACGGGGGTATGGTCGCGTAGTCGGAGTGACTACTTCGATTCCTCTTAGTGAGCTGTCGAGTGAGTCACTCGATAACTGGGAGAGGTTTGCGTAGGGTTGGAAAACGTGGAGAACACGATCAAGGCCCCATGTTTTGTTGACGATATTGGGGTAAACCTTAGAAAACTTAACGGAAGTGTCAATGCCGGCGGAGAAATGGGTCCTGTCAAATGATTGAGTGCCATTATCGATTGATGAATATCTCGTATAGCCTGCCCCGACTCTTGGTGTGATGGCTATTTTGCCTCCCGTGTTCAGGGGTAAGCTGAACTCATGCCAAGTATGAAAGCGATTATAGCCACGATCATCCAAGAGCTCATTGATTTCGGCTAGTCGAGGATCGCCAAGAAGGAGTGCGTCAGCTTCAGCTCGCAGGCTACTCGTTTGAAAGTCAGCCAGACGCTCATCGTAGATTCCAAAACTGGTCGTCCCCTCGTGTAGAATCGGGGATCCTAAGATAGGTCGTTTTACCTGATCAAAAAAGAGCTCGGGCAGCCTTGTGTCTTGTTCGTAGAAATCATTGAGCCGGATACGGCTGTAGAGGCCTGCTAGGAATTGTGGGTTTCTGTGAAAAAGGCCAGCTACATTGTTTGGGTTTGGATTTATCTTAAAAGTTTCCTGCTCAAAATCCTCAAGAAAGAAGCGATCACTCAGGGCGGTAATATCAAAATTTAGATAGGTCTTGTCATTACCTTTGCTGGCCAAATTAATGCGATGCTTGAGCTCTAGTTTCCAGCGGCTTGCATCAAGAGAGTCCCGATTTTCTGACGTGCGTCTGATTGTTGGATCTGAGTCTTCTAGGTAGTAGAGCTTGAGTCCACTCAGGTTTTCACGATTTCCAAGGCGGGTGTCTATGAGGTCTAAACCGAGACCAACACCACGTTGTGTCATGAGGTCGGCATGCCATTGAGAAAGTAACCATGCTCCTTCGTGTCTGCCTGTGAGTTCGTCTGTTTCACCGCCGAGCATCACGCCATAACGATTGAGTAAGTAAAACCCCCAGTTTGAGCGAGCTCCAGGGACAAAATAATATCCGAGATCGGCATTGAGTGGCTGCGATAAATAGGGAAGCCAGAATATGGGAACATCACCTGCATAAAAACGCAGGTTCTTGAAAATAACACGGTCACCAGGATAAATAGATGTCCTATCTGAGCGGATCCAATAATTGGGTTCTGCTGCGTCATGGGTTGTGATCCCAGCATTATCACCAATAAAAATCTTCTGTCCGTGATGGTCAACCACCCGAAAACGGTTGGACTCCATCAAAATAAAGTCATGCCCGCTAGCAAGGTCCTCGGCATTTAATTGACCAGTAGCATAATGATAAGTAGCGCGGTCACCCCGATGTATTGAGGATCCTTGATAGATGGTGACGTTTTTAGAGAGGATGATTGTTTTCGTCGCTGCGTTGAGCAGCACTTTTTCGGCAAAGAGTTGGATGCCTGGGATAATTCTACCGTTGCTTAAAGTGGTAGATTTTTGGCGAACGGCAACTTGGCCTTTTAAGACCGCCGTCTCCTTGCGATTGTTTACCAGTGCATGCCCAGCTTTCAGAGTGATGCCGTTATCACCAGTGACGACCACATCGCCTTTGTAGAGAATGGTTTGTTCCTTCGCATTATATTGAATGCTACCATCATGGTCGACACGCAGGCTTTTTGGCGTCTCTGGCATTTCTGCAAAATTGGCCCCGAGCAGGTCGTCTTCGTTAGCTAAGTTAGCCCTATCAGAAATGTTTTGACCTGAGCTTGGTAATGCTAGGAGTGCCGTAATGGCCAAGCAAGATAGAGAGTGAATGCAATTACCGAAATAGCTCATTAGGTGGATACTGGTCGAAACTACCGTGACGAGTAAAGGTCAAAGCCAGCACAATTTGGTGCCAGAATCGAGTAGCGTCAGTCTGGCGCTTTAGCTGGGCTCTTATTGAGTGCGATTGCTGTGCAAGCTATCGCTGAATAAGGGTTTGTTGACTGGCAACACCATTATTGTTTGATGGTGGGTTACCCATGGAGCGGTTCATTCTCTGAGCGGCAAGTTGCTTGGCCAAATTGATGAGCCAAGCTTTTGCTAGAGGCTTCATGAGCGATAGCCCCCAGGTGAGGAGGATTTGTTTGCTGGTTTTGGGCGCCGCGACTTTCTGAGATTTTTTCGGGCGCTTGATAAGCAGGGTCGTCATGAGGCTAGCGAGAACCGAGCCCGCAAAGATTGCTTTAGGCTTGCGCGTGAAAATAGTTCGAACCAAGTTTTTCGGCTTTAGCTTGCTGGTGAACGCTTGCTTGCTTTGACTAATAGATTGGCGGTTCGATGCTAACTGAGCCACCAATTCTTGTTTGCGAGCCGCTGCTTCAGTTATTTGTTTTTTGCGAGCCATAGCTTGTCGTTTTCAATTTCTTTGCGAGAGAGTTCAAATAAAGGCGTCGTGGGTTGCTGTGTAAGCTTGAGGTAACAGGCGATAGCAATAATCCCGTGCATGATTGCTAGAGCTAGAGCAACTGCAGCCCAGCCCGGAAGCCATCCTATCTTGTCTTGAAGCCATTGATCTGCGATGGGTGCGAGTATGCCAGTTGTAGCTGCGAGCAGTAGACTCCACAAAAAAAAGGCTGAGAGGGCTAATGCTATGCCGTGAACGACTTTTTTGCCTGTGTAGGACGCAGCCTCTTTGGCCTCGATTGAAACAAGCTCAAGGCGCGCAGCTATAAATCCAGACAGGGTATGTGATACCGTTCCTGGGGCATGAGGTTGATCTGATACGGAATCGTCAGTTGCTGGGGCAGGGTCCATATTGTCTAGAGATGCAAAAAGCTAATGTTTGTGCCATCGTTCCCCTCCAGAGGGCATGTGGTAGTTGGTCAGATATAGTCTAAAATACATAAGCATATGCAGGAATAGCGTATCAGTGAGGTAGCCAGCCGCCATGCGCAGGCAAAATGATTTGCCTGCTCGCTCAGAGCATCATGCCAAGCACAAGTGGTTCACAGATGTGCAGATCAGCGGCGAATAACGAGGCCAATGATGACGCCGATACCTAATGCGGTAAGTACGGATTTGGTTGGGTGATCGCGAACGTATTGTTCAGCATCGGCATGAGCTTCTTTCGCCTTTACGCGGCCTTGCTCGACTTGCTCACTGGCAACTTGTTTGATTTGTTGCGCTTTCACACCAGCTGTCTCTTTCAAGTCATTTGCTTTGGAACCAGCAAACTCGCGAAATTGCTGAGCTTTTTCAGTAGCTGCTTGCTTGAAATGTTGTGCTTTGGCTCCAGCTTCTTGGGCGATTTGTTTGGCTTTGCTGCTTGGGTCTGCGACTGCTGATCGGAGATCGTTAGCAGCTGATTGGGATTTGAATGCATCGCTGGCGGGTCCGTCAGCCATGAAGTTTGTGTCTGTGAATGTTTCGTCCATTTTTTTAATTGTTTGTTTAGTGGGTTCTGAAGGGATGAATTGCTGTGATTGTTGCCATTATAGTAGCGCCGTGTGGCTGTAGTTTATTGCGAGAGACGGTGCGGCATTAAATGAGGGGATGAGTCTTTGTAGTCATTGCTAGTGAACTAATCACATCAATCAATGTAATAACGTCTAGAAACAAGAATGGCACTTTTTTTTGCGTAACGCAAGATGTCCTAGAGGAAAATATGCTTTATTTCTCTCGGGTGAGACACAAGGGGTCAATGATGATCAGAGAAATGGGTTGGTAGCACTCTCCTCTTCAATGCTTGTGGCTGCGCCATGCCCTGGAAAGACCCTTGCTGAAGGGGGTAAGCTTAGCATTTTTTCTCTTATGCCATCTATAAGTAGATTCATGTTTCCCTCTGGTAAGTCAGCTCTGCCGATGCCACCGGCAAACAGCGTATCACCACCAAAAACAAGGTCGTTATGAATGAAAACGATACTGTCAGGTGAGTGGCCAGGTACATGTTCCAGTTTGAAGTTAAGGCCTCCAGCGTCTAATTCAGAATGCCCCTCCAGAAGTTGGTCCACGACGTATGGGCTAATGCTGATAGGTATGCCTGACTGCTGTAATAGTATCTCGAGTGTAAGGTTCTGATCATAGTCAGCATAAGCATAAAGCCGTGTGCCTTTTTCGGCTAATTTAGCGGCATCTTCAATGTGATCATAATGCTGGTGAGTGAGCAGCAGGCAGCTTGGTGTCTCGTTCAGGTCATCGAGCCATTGGTTGATTCCTAGAGGCGCGTCGATCAGCACACAATCACCTCCGTTTTTACTTGAGCCGAGAAGGTAGCCATTGGTTTGCGCCATGCCGCCTGTGAAGCTTCGTATCTCGATACCATTATCTGTCATGGCTTCGATGATGCCCCATTTCTGGGTAACCTCCATTCCAATTTGTGCCATAACAGTGTATTAGAAGTGGAAAATGAACCTTCAAATGAACATGTTCTCTCAAACAGTGATCTTTTGAACAGTTTTTTGTTGACCGGTGCAAATCTGTAAGGCAAGGTGCGGAAAATTAAAAACAACTATTGTCATGAGTACAACAACCACTAAAACTACATCCAAGCCAGCTACGTCAAAATCTTCGAAATCTGCAAACCCTGCCAAGTCAGCAGATTCAATCACTGCGAAAGCAGAGTCAGTAGCGGCGACAAAATCACCAATTTCCCAAGCACAACCAACCAACAAATCCATGGCATCTACTAGCGCTAATAAACCAGATGATAAAGTAATCGCAGCCCGCAAGAAAAATTTAGACCTCGCGATTTCACAGATTCAGAAAGATTTCGGAGAGACAGCTATTATGCGCCTAGGGGATGGGCATCGTGTTGACGTAGACGTGATTCCGACAGGGAATCTTTTGATCGATAGGGCCCTAGGGGTAGGAGGCTTTCCTCGTGGTCGTATCGTTGAGATTTATGGGCCAGAGTCTTCAGGTAAAACGACGCTGACGCTTACAGTAATTGCCCAGGCACAAAAGAAAGGCGGCCTTGCAGCTTTTATTGATGTGGAGCACGCGCTTGATCCTGCGTATGCAGCAAAACTTGGAGTTGATATTGATGACCTGCTTGTCTCACAGCCTAACTCTGGAGAAGAAGCTCTTCAAATTTGTGAGACTCTCGTGCGATCCAATGCGATAGATGTGATTGTTCTTGATTCAGTAGCGGCACTTGTCACCAAGCAGGAGCTAGCCGGAGAAATTGGTGACAGCACCGTTGGTACTCAGGCACGGTTGATGAGCGCGGCAATGCGCAAACTTACAGCTTTAATATCTAAAGCACGTACTACCTGTATCTTTACGAACCAGATTCGTGAGAAAATTGGGGTCATGTTTGGTAACCCAGAAACAACACCAGGTGGGCGAGCCTTAAAGTTTTTCTCGTCCGTCCGTATTGATATTCGACGTATTGGCCAAATTAAAGCTACAGATGGCTCAGTCCAAGGTAGCAGAACACGGGTTAAGGTAGTGAAGAATAAAGTGGCAGCTCCGTTCAGGGAAGCTGAATTTGATATCATGTATAACGAGGGGATTTCCTCAGTCGGCTCACTACTGGATCTTGCTCTTGAGTTTGACATCGTGCAGAAAAGAGGTAGCTGGTTCAGTTATTCAGGTAACCAGCTGGCACAAGGGCGTGATGGGGCAAAAGTAGCTTTGAAAGAAGATCAAGATCTTTACAACGAAATTGAGGTCAAGGTGAAGGAAGCAATGTTGGAGGCAAAGGCATAACATAGGTTAGTGCCGGGTCGCTTTTTAGGGAGTGGCACTGTCGGTGCTAATAATTGTTTCAATTGTTTATAGCGTGCACTGTCGTTGTTATGGCGACAGCGCACGTTTTTTTCGAGGGGCCCTTTGAGAGGCCCTTAGACCGCTTTAGGGCAATAAGGCATCATTAAAGCTTTGTGGCGGTATCGGGCAGTTTTTAATTTTTGATGATAGCCGGTGGCGATTCTTAGCTACCTGCCTGTAAATCATATTTTTGAGAACTGGGGGCGTGTAATAGAATATCCAGAGGGGGCTCGCTATGCTTTTGGTGAGAAGTAAACTGCGAAGCATGGCATTGGCACCGATCCAGAAGCGGTATTCACCATTACCTAAACATTCAGCAAAGACGACACTGCCGCTGGGGTCTCCTTCATCGCTGCTGAGTGTAAGCCATTCAGGGGGCAATATATCAGCTGTT
>JAQXBQ010000231.1 GCA_029252325.1 Akkermansiaceae bacterium | reverse complement strand
CAAAGTAGCAAATCCTCCGCTAATCCTTGGCTAATCCTCGGCAAATCCTTGGCGATACGAAAAAAACCAATGAAAGCCCAGGAGGCTGGGCTTACCAAATGGGGCACACTAGCGACGATTCAAGGCTAGCAATAATTGCACATAAAACAGCAAAATCTGCGAGGCAAGAATAACAGGTTTAATATAGATGTTAGGTGTAGCAAGGATGCTACAGCTAAGGTTATGAAATTGAATCAAACAAAGGATAGAAATAACTCCCCAACCGATCATCACCAGCAAGAGCGGCAACAAGCAAAGCATTGGATCGACCCGACTTGCATGGCGTTTATAGCCACCATCTCGCTCAATTTATTATGCTGGCTGGCATTAGCATGGCTAATCGCCACGGCAGTGAGCTTGATGTCTTAGCCGACACACCCTTTGAGAATACAAGAACTAGCCGGCAGCTCTTCCTCCTACAGAAATCACTATCCCCCTGTCTGCTGGCTCAGCTAGCCAGTTAGCTAGTTAGCTCACTACTCTATCACGGCAGCAACGACCGAGATCTCAACAAGCAACTCAGGTCGTGCCATACGAGCCTCAACGCAGGCCCTAGCAGGCGCATGCCCTTCTGGCACCCATGCGTCCCATACTTCGTTCATCGCGGTAAAGTCTTTCATATCTCGCACGTAAACAGTCGCTGAGAGCATATGTTCACGATCTGATCCAGCTTGTCCCAGTAGCTCGTCTACTTTTTCCAGCATCGTCTCAGTCTGCTCAGTGATGCCTTTGCTGGCATCTTTGCACACCTGCCCACACAGGTAGATGGTGTCGTTATGAATCACGATACGGCTCATGCGCTGCTTTGTCTCTTGTCGCTCAATACTCATGGCTGATGCGTATCATCATTCTATGTCAAAACCTAATCTTGAATAATACTTTGACACATTTTCCTGAGCCACAGGTAATGTCAGGCAGAACGTTTCATACTTGAGGTGAGCTCAGCCAATATGCTGACTATATGCCCATACTTATGTGCAGACAATTACTGCATTGGCAAAAAACTGCGAACGTGTATTGTAGTAAGTTGTTTCTTCACCATTGGAGTGATCCTTCATAAAAAAGAATCGATTTAGCCCCCACCATGAAAAGAAAAACAAAGCGTCGATACATGCTGATCATTTTGCTGATCACAGCATTAGCTTCGTCTGCTTTTCTGGTAAGCCCTTTGACTGAGCTCAGCGAAAGTGTTTCTCGTGACAAGCATCCAAACGGGTCCCTGCCCTGCGGACATGCGGACGATGCCAGCCGACTCAATAAGGCAAAGGTAAACGAGATCTGGGAGATCCCAGTTGACCATGAAAACCCTGAAGCACAAATCGCTGAGCTACTGGAGCGCGCTCGCAAAGAAGGCCTGAAGGTATCCATCGCAGGTGCCAAGCACAGCATGGGCGGTCACACTATCTATCCTGGTGGCATCGTCATCAACACCACCCCATGGAAACACATGGAGCTCGATACCAAGCGCAACCTTCTCAAGGTTGAGGCTGGCGCTTTATGGGAAGACATCATTCCTTATCTCAATACGCATGGCAAATCAGTGAGCATCATGCAGTCTAATAACTCCTTCTCCGTGGGTGGATCCATCAGTGTTAACTGCCACGGCTGGCAATACGACCGACCACCCATCGCCTCGAGCGTGGAGTCATTCCGCATCATGCTCGCCGACGGCAGCATCAAGCACTGCTGCCGAGAGCAGAACCAAGAATTATTCTCTCTTGCCCTGGGCGGCTACGGCTTATTCGGCATCATCCTTGATGTGGAGCTTCGTGTCGTAGCGAATGAGACATACCGGTTGGAACAATACATTGTGCCGGTTAACAAATCGTTAGGAACCTTTGACAATAAGATCAAAAACCAGCCCGGCCTAGAAATGGTCTACGCCCGGATGAATATCGTGCCCGACGATCTACTTGGAGAAGTTATCCTCAACGCTTTTTATCGCATGCCTCAGTCTGAGGGTAGTGATATTGGCGTGAGCGACAAGCTCCTCGAGCCGAGCTTGATCGAGCTGCGCCGCGCCGTGTTCCGAGGCTCTGCCGAGAGCTACTTCGGCAAGAAGCTACGCTGGAACGCGGAGACCAAGCTTCAACCCAGCCTCAAGAGCAAGTCCATATCACGCAATCAGCTTCTCAATGAGAGTGTCGAGGTGTTCGAGAACCGCACGACGGACACCACCGACATCCTCCATGAATACTTCGTACCACGTCACAGAGCCGCCAGCTTTGTCAATGCCATGCGCCGTATATTAGAGAGGCATGAACCCAACTTACTCAATGTCACCGTGCGCAGTGTTAATCGCGATGATGATACCTTCCTGCGTTATGCAGACCGGCAGATGATCGCCTTTGTGATGCTCTACGTGCAGGAAAAAACTCATGAAGGTGAAGATGAAATGAGGGCTCTGACCCGCGACCTCATTAACGCCTCGCTGCGACACAAAGGTCGCTACTACTTACCGTATCGACTTCATGCTACCCACAAGCAGTTCCATCGCGCCTACCCACAGGCGTCGGAGTTTTTTGCACTCAAGCGCAAGTATGATCCAGAGCAGCTGTTCCAAAATCAATTTTACCTGAAATACGGAAGCATTGATGAAACTCTTTAGCCCTGCAAGGACAAGCATCCAGGTTGACAGCTCATATTGATCGTTTATCAGTAAGCTCTTCATGATTCAGAGCAACCCAAGCATCCCACCTTCATACCCTGTGCTCATCGTCGGCGCTGGTCTTAGTGGGCTCACCTGTGCCCTGCGCCTCCATGAGGCGGGAGTTCCCGTGCATGTCATCGAGGCGGGTGACGGTGTTGGTGGTCGGGTGCGCACCGATCGAGTCGAGGGTTTTCTATTAGATCGTGGTTTTCAGGTTTATCTCAGCGCCTACCCTCATGCTGGTGAGCTACTCGACCTCGAGGCTCTCGATCTACATGCATTCGAGCCCGGTGCGATCGTCTACGACGGCAAGGGCCTGAAGCGAGTGATGGATGTCTTCAGAAGACCTCGTTACCTGATCGGCAGCGCGCTGTCGTCCATTGGCAGTCTGGCAGACAAGCTGCGAGTCGCCTTACTAAGGTTCCAGACCCTAGGCAGCTCGGAGCAGGAAATACAGGCTCACCAAGATCGATCTACCGAGGACTTCCTCAGAGGCTTCGGCTTCAGTGAGAAAATGATCGATGGCTTCTTCCGGTGTTTTTATGGCGGCATCTTCCTCGAGAACGAGCTGCGCACATCAAGCCGTATGTTTGAGTTCACCTTCAAGATGTTCAGTGAAGGTAGCGCCACACTACCAGCACTTGGCATGGGTAGCATCCCACTTCAGCTCGCCCGCAGACTCCCCGCCGAGACGATCCGGATCAACTCCCCCGCCACCTCAGTAACCAGCACCTCTGTGACCTTGGCCAATGGTAGCGTGCTGCAGGCCAGCCAAGTGATCCTCGCGACACAGGCTCCACAAACCAGCGAGCTTATCCCCAGCTTCAGCAGTATGGCTCCCGCGTGGCGCTCGGTGACTAATGTCTACTTCGCTGCGAACAAGTCCCCGCTCAACGAAGCCATCATCGCACTCAATGGCAGCAACAAAGGCCTCGTCAACAATGTCTGTGTCCCCTCAGACGTCAGCCCGCATTACGCGCCCGAGGGCATGGCTCTAATTTCCGTGTCTCTGCTCGGAATCCACAAAGACGAAGACATCCCAGCTCAGGTGAAGCAGGAGCTCAAGGCATGGTTCGGCAATGATACCGATGCGTGGCAGCACCTGAGAAGCGATGTGATCAAGCATGCACTGCCCGAACAGCTTCCCAATAATGACAAGCCAGAATCCAAAGGTTTCCTCAACATTGATGATATCATGATCTGCGGCGACCACACCACCAGTGCCTCGATCGAGGGTGCTATCATCTCAGGTAATGAGACGGCTGCGGCAGTGCTGAAGTCTATGGGCAAATAAAGCCTCAGGAAAGAGTGCAATAAAGTATTTGCGGACTCGGATATCTTGGTAATCTTGAGACGTGATTATTACTGCTGCCGACATGGCCAATATGGAGAAGCTGGAGAGAGTCCAGTTCGCCACCACCTTACCCGGCCCCAAGCCCATCTGCCTTGTGGGCACTCGCTCGCTTGCGGGTGTCGCCAATCTTGCTCCCTTCTCTAGCATCACCCACCTCGGCTCCTACCCACTTCTCATCGGCATGGTCACCCGCCCTGATGTCGTTGAGCGCAACACCCTGCAGAATATCCTCGATACCAAGTCATGGACTCTGAATCACGTCACCTCCCAGACAGTCGAGCAAGCTCACCAGTGCTCGGCACGCTATCCCGGAGATG
>JAQXBQ010000230.1 GCA_029252325.1 Akkermansiaceae bacterium | reverse complement strand
ATGACATCGAAAGCGACAGCACAGACATGAGTATCATTGTATTTATTTTCGTGTCCATACCGTATATTTAGTGGTGAATTTCACACCCCGTCCGTTACCGTCTTGAGTCATATCTAAGGAGTCAAGCTGCATGGTGGGCAGTGTTGTTTCCAACTTCATCAATGCTGACTGCATCGCCCTGAAAGTTCCAACAAATGACATGACTACTTGGCTTGAAGGCTGCGAGATGCCCTTGCCTATGCCCTCACTGTAATTAATCCAGCTCCGTGATGATTTCGTTAATTCCTTTCCAGTAAAATCCTCCGCAGCACGTTTCCAGTGTTCAAGAAAACTGCCCCTCGTTTCATGACGCAACATATCATCCCATGCAGCCATCTTAGGCTTGTGCTCAAGCACCTCATTGCGAAGTGCCGCAACTTTACGCTTAGCCGTCTGAGACAGATCGTATTTCTTTTTCTTTGCTGTGTAATCAACTTTCACAGATGAAGTGTAAGACAACACTCCAGCAACTAGAATCAACATGACTACAATCGGCAGAATAAGACCGAACACAGTGATAGGCTGTCTGTAATGTTCACTCATAGTTTTACCTTGTTACCCCTTCTATTGCAGCCAGCGCCATCTCATCTTCAGCAGTAATATTCTGCGTGATAGATAACTTGAAAGTTCGCTCAAAAGCACTTCCTGTTTTCTGACCATTGAAACTGTTGTAAGATGGATTAATCCGCGGAACTAGGCTGACGGTGATGTCACGTTGGCCAGTATCAGGAAAATAAGCTGCATTCTCAGTCGTTGTGGCTACCTCGAGGAAGAGCTTATTGATTCCCTCACTGGTGCAATGCCTTTCTAAATGCTCAATTCCTCGGTCAGTCGCAAAACCGTCGATGATCCACTCTTTAGAAAAACCATGCTTATCACCTCTATTTTCCTTCTTTAGCCTAACATCATGTTTTACTACTTTGAGTATGACACTGTCGTCGGCAGGCATCATGCGCGCTATCAACTCAAGGCACACCCAGGCCTTTGACCGATCCATTAGCAAATTGTCCCAGTGCTCATAGCGTTTCAGCTCATTAGTAAGAACTTCTGTTTCTGCTTTGTGGTCAACAGCTTGATACTTCCATATATTACTGTTGATTTTGGTGAAAGTATTATAGCCACCATAGCTTAAAACAGCGACAACCAAGAGGGCTGCTATTTTTCTAACCCTTCTACCGAGCCTCAACACCTTCATGTCTGCCATATCTGGAAACATATCGATTTCGTCTTGATCCGAGGATAGAAAATCTTGCTTGTTCCAACCCTCCTCACGAAGTGCTGTGTTGGTCTCATTCTCAACAAGAGGGCAAAGTTCCGGATCAATCTTTTGCGTAACTGCAATGAACTCCGCCGGACAACCGATCGGCAGGTCATAATCGTCAATCAGATCATCTACACCAACAACCCCAACCTTAGCATCAGGTAATGACTGTTGTAAGGTTGTCGATAAATCTCCCACATCATTACCAACCATTGAGACAACCGAAATATCTGGCTTTTCCATTTCAAGAGCCGTTGTGGTCGATTGTATAGCAGGGCCAATATTTGAAGGCATAACAGCTCCATTTGCGTGGGGCATATAACGCATAACGGCCAAATCACCTTGGCTATTAAAGAATGCCATGAGGGTAAATGCGCAGTAATTAAACAAGCACACGCCACCTTCTTGGTTTGTCTGTGAAAATAAAGGGACTAACCCGATGGCGCAGAGTGGTGCGCTTAAAGCACAAGTTTTTATAGGAAAGTTTTTCTCATTACCAATATCTCTGAGTATTTTTAGCGTATTACTTCGGCTACAAGGAACGGCTACAGCAGTTGCAAACTCGCCACCTATCGTTGCACCAGGATAAGGAAACAACCTCCACGCATGGGATTCAGTTGATATAGTTTTGTCGTCTAGTATTGCTTTAGGGTCATCACGCATCATACCGCGCAATGAAGCTAGCTCTGAGGGCTTGTTATATTCTGGCCCTAGGCCAGCAAGGGAAAACTCATCAGCAAGATATAAAACAACGCCCAGTGACTTAGCTCCACGACAAACGTCTTGGCTCAAAGCCGAATCAATAAATTTTATGAGCTCTTCAGGCTGCTCTAACTGTCTAGAATTTAGGTCATCAAATTTCTCAAAAACATTATGTGATTTGATGTATAAGTAACATGATGCCCCAGCACCATCCTTGAGGTAGCAATGGATCTGAACATCTAAGTCCAATGGCTCTTGATACCACGCCATGTTCTTCATTCGGCTAGTCGACTTAGCGACTTTGACTGAACGGCGGTATTGTTGAAACACATTAAGTCCTGATGGATGTTTGAAATCATTCATGAGAATACCTATCTAGAAATATTGCTGAATATTTATGACTTCCACTCAGCAAGGAAGTTGTTTGCTCGAAAAAGAATGCTCGGCATCAACCTCGAACTTTTACAACTAACGGCACCGTTGCCGATCATTTAATGACCGGCAACAGTGCGAAAGTTGATCAAATTGATCGCTTACCAACCGGTAGTATCGGAGGCATCAGGAACGTGATCAGTGATAGTAGTCCCTTCAGATCCATTATTAGTGCATGTTGCAGCTACCGTACCAGTTGCTGGGTATGTACCCTCTAAAGAGTAAACAATACCGTCAGTTGGACAAGTAGGACTCACTTCAATGTATGAATCAGCAGTACCCATGATCGTGGCCTGGGCAAGAGTATCTCCAACATTCTTCTTGGTGAGGTTCTGATCCGCACGAACAGCTTGGTGAATGTTGCGAATGTTTAGGATACAAGCGGCACGATTAGCACCCTTCTTGTAGATGTTCGCTCCAATAAAGAGCACGGCAATCAGGGTAAGCAAAACGAGAATCACAACAGTGATCTCGATGAGCGTCATACCTGGTTTTAACTTGGTTGCAGTTTTGTTCATTTTCATAGTATTATTAACGTTATTCATAGTTTTTGTGATATCTATCACATATTCAAGATTGCCAACATAGCATCAAACATACTCAGTATCTTCTCTGTGTATCCTCGCATTCTCAAAAGTTTCTTGGCTAATCTTACCTCCATTCAGTAAGCTCATCAGCTTGTCATCCCACGCAATATTGCCGGAACGTTTTATTACATCCTCAAGTGCCCTAGAGCCTCTGTCGTAGCTACCGATTGCACTGGACGTTGCATCATCACTGTTTTGCAAAAATTCATAGGTCAAAACACGCCCATCAATGCCACTCAGCAACCCTTGTGAGTGAATAAAGATAAGAATCTCGCTAAGGCGATTCAACACAGCGGGATGATTTTCTCGTGGATACATTTCCAAAATACGACCCATCGTCTTTACCGCTCCGGTTGTGTGCAGTGTTGATAATACTAAGTGCCCTGTTTGCGCCGCCTCCATGCATGTCTCCATCGCTTCCCTGTCCCGAATCTCGCCAAGAAGGATAACATGCGGCGCCTTTCGCAATACATCTTTAAGACCTTGTCTGTAAGACTCTAGATCACGGCCGACTTCTTGCTGAGTCACAATGCTTGGAGCCATGATTTTGCAACCAGGAACATTGGGATCATCCATATCGGAAGGATACTGGTATTCCACAGGGTCCTCGACGGTGACAATATGCTTAGGGTGATTACGTCTCAGCCAATCAATAATAGCAGCAAGGGTAGTAGATTTGCCAGAGCCGGTGGGGCCGGTTACAAGACAGAGCCCAGCTCTGCGCTGCACGGCAATTCTCAACATCTCAGCCGTATCCGGATCAATACCCAAAACATCAAGCTCTGGAATAGAATCGTTCAGTATACGACATGTGATACCAAGACCGCTCGCACTGAGGTGAACTTGGATACGCAACCGGCCAGATGTTTTGCCCGTAGCCGGAATGCATATGCCATTACAGGAAAAGTCATCAACAGCAGATTCCTTAAAGCCGTCGATAGCCTCATCGATCTTACGACTAGAGCGGTCCTCGATATCATCATCTTCGCCAAATCCATGACTAGCAGACTCTCTATTTTTCAGCAATTCACAGTATATCTGGTAGACATCGTCTGAGGACAGAACTCCCAGCTGCGGAAGACACTCCATACCTTGATTCGTCTCTATATAAACCGGAAGGTTCGAACGCATTTGCACATCAGAAACACCCAAATCGTCACAGGTTTGAAAAATTAGCCCCAGCATCTCCCCGCCATTCATTCCAGACTCAAAGAGACCGCCTGGTGTCACAGCCTCAGAAGAACCCGCTACATTGCCAATGTGAGCTGTAGGTGCCGCTTCTTCAGGGTGCTCAGAAGCATTTGTTGAGGTAGATATCATCTAATAATTAGCTTGCGGGTTAGCGTGAGTTTACAGCCATTTCGCTGGACATGATCCTTTTCATATAAACACCTTGAGCCTTACGTAATTTGGATAAATAGCGCGTCCTCTCCCTCATCTCTCCAAGGCGAACTTCAGGGATCGAACACCCGTTTTCGTGGGCTTGGTTCAAAATGATTGCATACTGTTCAATGCAGAAATCAAAGCTTTCTAAACTCTGCTTAGCCTCCGAAATTGTGTAATTTACGTGGTGACGCCCAATGTGGCTAATGATGTTGTATGCGGCACTTGCCGCTGTCACCCAAGGAGCTGGGTCGACAGCATCTTGCGTGCAAGTATTTAGCGTGCGGCGGGCTAAGCTTAGGGCTGCATTCTCATCACTCGAAGCTCTGCCAAAACTTGATGTAAACAAAAACAAGTGGTAATTGCCATAATTGGTGTAATTAGTGGGGTCCAGCTCGTATGCCAACCGCAGCTTATCCTCCACCTCTGCCTGGAGATATTGCCTATGAGCTACAGTCAATGGCTTATCGTTGGTTTTGCGACGCGTATTGGCCTCCATTTGCTTGATGCCCAACTGCACCCTTTTGATTAAAGAAACATGAACCTCATTGGTCTTTATCGGCGGTGATTCATGATAATCGTTATGATCATCGGAACAATTTGCATGGTGGTCATCGTTCCCATGGTGGTCATCGTTCCCGTGGTGGCCATCGTTCCCGTGGTGGTCGTCGTGCCAGTGGTGATCGTCGTGCCCGTGGTGATCGTCGTTTCCATGATGATCGCCATGATCATCAGACAACAACTCTGCATGCTTGTGCGATTTGCCTTCGTGCCAATAAAAATCAATCGGCCCCTGCATCGCCAGAGCGAAGATTTTCCCATACGGACTGCCCTTAATGCACGCGACGTTTGTCTCGTATGATAACTTATCTTCCGAATCAAACTTATGCGCCATACCAGACCATATAACCAAACCCATCACAAGGGTGAGGCACATGATTGACTTAGTAAGATTGGAATTCATTGTAAGGGAATGAGTTGCAGTTATGCTTGAGAGAAACAACGCGGAATCAGGTCGCCGCCCTTGGCTGGTATGTAATGGATGAAAACATCGCTAAAACAATTTTGATTCCTACAAAATAAACAACGAGCTGTAAAAACTCCGAGCTAAGCATGCTGCCCTGCTTGAACACAAGTCGAGGTGTAAGGTCTGCTAGGTGGTAATGTGGTGAAACTATATACAACCAATCGAGTAGCAGGTTGCTTTGCACCTCAGTCATCATCGCAAGATAACCCACGCCATACATTCCATAAATACTCATACAGAGTGGTATCAAATACCCCACAGTGCTACCAAAGCGACTTCCGATAGACACCGCAAGCATCATCAGCGGCGTCACTACTAGCAGAAAAAGTGCTGCATATTGTAAGTTAGTGGCAACCCACATCTGAGCCTGGGCACTGTCGCTGGGCATAGCTCCGACAAAACAAACAGCCAGAGTAATTGCCACAAGAGGAATTAAAAAAGTCAAACAGGCCAACCAGATTTGGATCATTTGGCTCAGCCCTGAAATACCCGAACTCAGGAAATATGACCCAATACCAGATCGTGATGTCTCATCACCGAAACGTGCCGCTTGGAAAAACAACCAAGCAACGGTGACCACCCATAGGCAAACCCATGCCGCTTGAGCACGTGCAGGCTCGATAAGCGAGGGGTTGCTCTCATAAGGTGTTAAATAGGGAAGCACCGCCGGCAACAAAAATGCACAAAGCAAAGCAATGATCCAAACCTTGCGCTGGATCATGGTGGTCAATGTTAATCTATAAAGCTGCATTTTGTATTCTTTAGTTTAACTGAGGTTTAAGTTCACCCCAAGATTGTTCACCAGCATCTCCGCCCGCCTGCTTGATGACACCATCAGCAATGAGCACAGAGCTATTAACTTTCATACTGTCAAAGTCAGGGTGGCAGCTAACAAGCCGCAATACGCCATCTTGACATTGGTCCCAGCGCTGCTGGAACGCCTCTCGTGAAAATGCATCCAGGCCTGTAAACGGCTCGTCGAGAAGTAAAACATCAAGACCTTGGTCGCAGATCGAAAACTCAGCAACCAGCAACGAAACCTTGCGTTTGTTGCCCGTGGAGAGCTTTCCGTAAGGTTTTTCAACATCAAGCTCTAACGTCTGCGCCAATTTAATAGCATCTGCGTATTTGGATTTTTTCAATAAGGCTTTAAAAATCGCCTTGGCAGGAAGCTCGCGGTCAAATGTCAAATCCTCACTCAGATACTGACATCTGCCATGACACTGATAACTACCATCCAAAGGCTTTATGACTCCAGCTAGCGTTTTGAGCAGCGTCGTTTTACCGCGTCCGTTGCGGGCCAAAAGATAATGAGTCCCCCCTTCTAACAATATACCA
>JAQXBQ010000212.1 GCA_029252325.1 Akkermansiaceae bacterium | reverse complement strand
CATTGATTTTCTGCCCGTTGATGTAGATGGCGGCGGGAGTGATCACTGGGTTGGCATTGTGGGTCTTGTAGCCAGCATTGTAGGGCGCGGGCGTGCTGAGGTGCAGAGTGGCGGCGGTGGCCTCGGGAGCGATAACGGTCGTCCACAGGTAGTAGTGAGCGACACCTTCCTCCGCCTCTAACATCTTAACTCCATTGCCTCGTTTTCCATCTTTTCCGACGCGCAGGAAGTTGTCTGAGATCTTGCCCTTGGTGCCGTGGTAGCCTTGGTGGCCGGGATTATCTTCGACCCCATAGCGCCAGGAAAAATCATACTTTGTCCACTCAGCTTGCTCACCCTGCCCCGTTTCATACGGTGTGAAGCTCCTACTCAGTGCAGCTTCCTGCTGAGTGGTTAATGCCGTAGCGGCTTTGTGCATGAGCATCTGTGGTCCGTAGCCATGCAGCTGGCTGCGGGCTTCCTTACCACGAGTCCATTCAAAGCGACGCGCCTCAACTCCGATCATTTTGTTGTGCTCGGTGACTGGCAGGCGGAAGTCCCCCCACCGGTTGTCCATGGTGGGGATGAAGGAGACCTGCCAGTCAGTTTCCGGCAAGATCTTGACCTCAGTGAGCACCGTAGGTGCTTTCAATGGATTGCTGTGTTTTTTGCGAGGATCAAACACCACGACCTGGGCCTCGTAGTGCTCGAGCGGAAGCTCAACTTGGGTGCCAGTGGCAGTTTCCTTGATCACTCTGAGAGGTGATGCTTGGCCCGTCCACGGGTCCCAGAGCTCGGCTGCCCCCTTGGCACGGAACTCAACGATATCTCCGGGCTTGGCATCCATGGTGAGGTAAACATCACGTGGACCGACTTTACGGTGCAAGGTGCGCACCACCCTATTGAGCCCACGAGCATCATGGACAAAGGCTACACGGATTTTGGCCAAGGCTTGGCCCGATGCCTTGAACTGGTTCGCTACCGGAATAGCTTTCGCTAATAGCTGTTTGAGCGCAGGATCATTTGCCCCTGCGTGCTCGGAGCTTGTGGGCAAGGCCCCCACAGATAGAACTAGGCCGCCAGCATCTGTAAAATCGGCAGCTTTTTCCAAATTACTCCATCGGGCTGACGCCATGTTAGGGAACACAAGCGCCTGGTAAGAAGCCTTGGCGTTTTCAACCACCAGCTGACCATCTTTGATGACTGCACGTGAGATCGACTGATGATCAATGAAGTCAAAGTTAATACCCGCAGCCATCAGTTTTCTGCCGAGCTCAAATGCTGATGCTGTTGCCTCCTCGCCATTGGTCTCCGCCTCGTATGGGGTTACAGGATAGACGATAGCGACATCGGCTACCGCATCCCCCTGGCTCATCAGATAGGAAAGCCGGTCGAAATACTTGAGGAAGGTGCCCATATGCTCCCAATAGGGCATGCGAAAGTGGTAGCATGGCGGCGCCCATTCCCAGTGCGAGCCGTGGGTCGAATAATAGAGCCCGTGCAGGTTGAACAAGGTGCAGCCATAGAGGTAGTTCTCTCGAGTCGCAAACATCAGCCGCTCAGGCGTGGCCCCCCATCCCAGCGAGTGGTAGGCCTCGAGCCAGACACGCGGGCGTTGATAGAGCTTGGCAATGGACGAGGAAACCTTGCCCTTGATTACATCAGCATTGCCTCCTGGGGTGTCGTGACCGGGTGCCGAATACCAGCGGGTAGCGCGGAAGTAGTCACCGTAGGCATGCGGATCGAGACCACGACCGTGATTATCACAGCCAAAAATAATACCGCGTTTGGTATGCCAGCTGTAAATAGGCTCGAAGTAGCGCTCCTCCATCAGGGCCATGCGCACATCGGCATAATCAATGCGCACCTTGGGGGTGACATCTCCCATATCTGCCCACATAGCTGGCAGCATATCAAACAAGTTGTAGCCCTTGCGTTTGAAAAACTCGACGTGGAAGTCCTTATTCCAGGCGAATTTCTTCAAGCCCACCTGGAGCTCATCATTGAAAAAGTAGTTAAGTCCTTTGGAGTTGCCCTTGTTTTGATTCTCAAATTTCTGGTAGAACCCGTTCACGATCGTCGACCCGGAACCAGACTGCAGCGGGTTGAACGTGCCTGGGTGACGGCGCGTGCCATAGGTCCACACTTGCCAATCCGAGTCAGCAGGAGCAGTCCAGCTTAGCTGGCCGTTTTTAATCAGTCTGGTGATGTCAGTGCCGCCACGCTGAAGCACACCGTTTTTGACCCGGTAGGCCCACGCGGCAAAAACACCATCGACACAAACAATACTTTTGCTCTCACCAGCCACAATTAAATTGTTGTTAGATGTCAGCTCGACAGCATTAAGATCAGGTTTATCGTAGAAGAGTTTTTTGAACAGATTCTCGCCGCCATCATCCCAATCAAGTGTGTAGGTACTGAGACCAATGCCCATGCCAAGCTTGCCACATTCCTCAGAAACTCTTGCGTAGAGTTTCCACCAGTCATCCGAAAAAATAGCCGGCTCCTTGGCATCAGACGGCCAACCTGGGCTATCGGTATGCGAGTAGTTGACCTGAACTCCACTAATGCCCTTGTCATGTAGCTCACGCACCTGCCAAAGTAAGCGATCTTCGTTTAAATCATCCCCAGTCCACCACCAGAATGGAACTTCGCCATAGCCAGGGGGCGGGTTCTGAAAGCCTGGAAAAGCATCAAGGTCCGTGGCCCGACTCGGGTAACCAGGTGCATCCGCGGCAGTGCTCAAACCAAATGGTTCGGCATGCAGGGAAACGGTAAGAAGAAGCAGAATGGTCAGCTTTGTGTAGAAGAGTCGCTTATGCTGCATAAAAAAAGCATACGACAAATTAACTCCTTTATTGTTACATAATATGACTATTTTTTTACACAAAATGACCGTGCCCAAGGTAAAACAGGAAAGCCTCTCATGCATCACTTAACAAGCTCGGCTGAATGAAACGAAGCTTGATAAGCTCCCAGCAATCTGAGAACCTCGGCAGCTATGAAATTTCTGGCGATACTTATCATCGCAACAATGCCACTCACCGCGCTCGCTCGAATTGGCGAGACCAAGGAACAATGTGATAAGCGATATGGAAAACTTGTCATCCCTGCGCTTGCAAGTGATGGCGTTCAATACCTGAACTACAGAGTCCATGGATTTGCCATCGGCCTTCACATCTTCGATTCTACATGTCAGAAGATAAAATATAACAAAGAAGACGAGGGCGTGCTGGCTAAGAGCGAGATTGAGGCGTTGCTCAGTGAAAACGGCGTAGGCTGGCAACAGATTTCCGGGACCGAATGGAAAAACCAAGAATGCTCAGCCAAAGTCTGGGGCAAGCATCTCGTCATCATAAACGACGCCTATCAAAAGCGGCTAGATGCTAAGAAATAAGTGGCTACGCTGTAGACACTCATTATTAGACACTTTGGAGCAAATACCCCCGGCGAGAATCGAACTCACATCTAAGGTTTAGGAAACCCTTGTTCTATCCGTTGAACTACGGGGGCGTGTTGCGGAGCGCATAATTAATATTCGCTGTTTAAAGTCAAGTCGCGGGTTTCATTCGGAAACCGTTGACTTAAGCTCCGCTTCGTCTGTGCTTAGTTTCTGATGACGAGATG
>JAQXBQ010000185.1 GCA_029252325.1 Akkermansiaceae bacterium | reverse complement strand
GTGTGATGCCAACCCAGACAAATTGCCATGGGCTCTTTTTATTCACTTTTATGTGAGAGATATTATCTGGATGGGTATCTGTATTTGTTATTTCCGGCTCCATGACTGTTTGAGTCTATTCATATTGTGAGCACACGCGAGCGTGAAAATTGTAGCGACAATACGGTAAGGTTTCTATGTAAACCCTCAGTTGCCATTTAATTAAAATAAGTTAAGATCATATATTCATGGACGATGACTACAGTTGGAATGGAGGCTTGAGGGGGACATCGTCCTTCAGGCTTCCCGAGAACGAGGGTGTCGGCAAGTGGGTTGCAATCGCTGTAATGGTCGCGATTATTTTACATGCTTTTGCGTTTGTAATGCTCGGCCGAATTGATGTCAGGCTTCGAGAAAATGCTGACCAAACCGAGATACAAACGGAAGTGGTTCGCGTGAATCGCGTCGACAAATTAGATTCCAGACCGGAGCTGAACAGGCCTGAGCCTCCAGAGCTTGTTGAGCCAGTGCCAATTGTTCCTCCCATAGATGAACTGGATATGTTGGAAAATATGGCAGATGTGGAAATAGACATCAGCCCAGAAATTGAGGTTATTGAGGTTCCGATGTCAGAGCCAGCTGCAGTTGGCGAACTAGATGCTGAGATGCTAGATCAACTTAATGCCCCTATTTTTGAAGCATCGTTGCCTGACCTTGGCCAGACTGAAGATTTTTTCCCGCGAGCTAGTGAGAGCCAAGTGGCTGTCGATCCTGGGGCTCGTGAGGCAGCAGAGCATGATCCTGACGTCTATACTGAGGCCTTGCGACAGGGGGCGGAAGGGGCTGCAGAGAACGGCCTGCTCAAAGACTTCACCTCTTTGGATGCCATGACGCGCATGGATGGGAACTCATTGTTGGCCACTAAGGCGCTGATTGGTAGTGATCTTTTGTTTGATTTCAACAGTGCAACCTTGCGGCAAAGTGCTCGTATTAGCTTGATGAAAGTGGCTCTTCTCATCGATAAACACCCTGATTTGGTATGCTGGGTTGATGGTCATACTGATTTGGTCGGTCTGGAGCAACCTAACTTGATATTATCTCAGAAGCGGGCTATGGCCGTTAAGACATGGTTGGTTAGCACGCTTAGCCTTGATGAATCCAGTATTGCCGTAAGAGGGTTTGGTAAGGCAAAGCCATTAGTCAAAGCTGGTGACATTGAGGCACAAGCGCCAAACAGGCGGGTGGAGATAAAAATGCGCAGAAGCCGGCCTGATGACGAGGTGAAGAAAATAGGTGTATCCATTGATCCGCCATTTGTTCCCAATGCGAGCCCTGCTAGGGCTGTTCCCGTTCAAGAAGACTCTGCAGACCAAGGAATTGTTCAGCCTCCTAGGGCAATTGTGGAGCCTGAAATTCCTCCATTGAAGGCAATACTGGTTGAGGAATAGTTGTCGCGTATTTTTTTAAGTCTTATTTGAGAAATCTCACCATCTGTGAAGTTACTGGCACCATTTACTGAAGCGGACGCTCCGCGTTGGCTGCTATCCTTTGATTTTGACGGAACGCTCGTGGTCGCAGAGGAAGACCCGGCTGTCTGTGCTGATTTTTTTGAGTTAATGAGATCGATGCGCAGTGATCATAGGTCTTGCTGGGGCATTAACACTGGGAGGTCTTTAATGCAAACGGTGCAGGGCCTTGTGGATGCTCGTTTTCCTATTCTTCCTGACTACATCATAGCCCGAGAGCGCGAGATTTATTTGCCCAATGAGTTTGGTCGCTGGGTGGGCAACGCGCAGTGGAACAAGCAATGCGAGCGTGAGCACCATAAATTATTTCGGCAGTGTCGTAAGGTGCTCAAGCACCTAAAGCAATGGGTTGAGACAGAGACGGCAGCTGTATGGGGGATTCAGAAGGAGGAGCCTGCAGGCATTGTTGCTTCGACGGCCGCTGAAATGGACCTGATCGTAGATAAAATCGATGATACGATCGAAGCTGAGACGGCACTCTCATATCAGCGAAACGGGATTTATCTTCGCTTCAGCCATAAACATTACCATAAAGGGACGGCGATGCTTGAGGTGGCCCGATTGATGGGGTTATCTAGCCAACACGCCTTTGCTGTCGGTGACAGTCATAATGATCTTGATATGCTTAATCCTGAAATGGCTGAGATGCTGGCTTGTCCTGCAAATGCATGTCCAGAGGTTAAGTTGCAGGTGGAAAGCGCAGGTGGGTATGTCGCTAAGGGGCATGCCAGCAGGGGGGTTGTTGAGGCACTTGGGGCGCACTTTGCCAATAAAAAGTAGTTCATGGAATTTAACGATGCTGGAATGATTGGCGCGCTGCTGCAAATACCACGAAAAATACTAATCAAGCCCTTGATGAGTCCTTGCCGATCACTTGGGGATCACTTGGGGGGTGGGTTTGGTGGCAAGAATCGTTGTCACATCGAAGGACATGAACCGGCATCAAAATGCTGCGGTTGAAAAGTACCGGCGGCGGGAATCGAACCCGCACTCCCTAGGGAACGTGATTTTGAATCACGCGCGTCTACCAATTCCGCCACACCGGCATGTGTTGAAAGTCCTTGGTAGAGGACGGGCGAAATCTGGGCTAATTTGTGAAAATGTCAAGGTATGAGATGCACCTTATCGCTGACATTTTGAACAATAAAAAGTGGAGCGATTAGAAATGACGATTTTTTGAATGTCTTTGCCGCAATGTCGGCAAGCTTCGCCCTGTCGGTCGTATACTTGAAGGCGCTGCTTGAAATAACCAGGCTGGCCGTCCTGTCTAAGAAAATCACGCAAGGTCGTGCCGCCTTGTGTGATCGCTTCAGTCAAAACCTTCTTAATCTGATCGCTGAGAAGGGAGAGCCGTGCGCGAGATATATTTCCAGCATGCCTGTTGGGTTTGATTCCAGATCGGAATAACGCCTCGCAAGCATAGATGTTGCCAACACCCACTACCGTTTTGTTGTTCATGATGTGTTGTTTGATAGTGGTCTGCCTGTTTTTACAGCTTGCGGTTAAGTAATCGCCATCAAATTTGCTGGTGAGAGGCTCGGGGCCCAAATGCTGTATTAGTCGGTGTTCATGAATAGGTCCCTCACTCTTGCGGTGCCAGAGGACAGCTCCAAATCGTCTTGGGTCGTGAAGACGCATTTCTAAGCTGTCCCCGAGCCCAATGATAAAGTGGTCATGTTTTTTAAATGCACTATCATTAGGGCATATACGAAGACTGCCTGACATACCGAGGTGGAGAATTAAAGTTCCAGCGGGGGATTTTATTAGTATGTATTTGGCTCTGCGCGTTACAGATTCCACCCTCAGTCCAATAATTTCACGAACGGACTCCTCTACAGGCCAGCGCATGTTTGGGTTTCTTATCTCAATGGTATGAACCTTACGGCTGATGAGATAAGGCTCGATGCCGCGGCATGTTGTTTCGACCTCTGGTAATTCTGGCATGGTTGATGATTGTCCTTACAAAAAATACTGAGCTTTGTAATTGGAAAAATGAAGCGTGTAGATAGTCTCCACATGACGGCAAACTTCAAACTTCCCCAGTAAGATTCATACTTGAACGGGAGTGAGCTTATTGAAAAGCCATGTTGAATACGCTGGTATTAACCCAAATCAAATGAAAATGATCAACAAGATGAAAAAATACATTATCCCAATCCTATGCACAGGTGTGCTCACATTTTTGAGCTGTAATAAAAAACCGATACAGGAAGGGAGTGAGTCACAAGATGAGGGTGCGGTTACGTTACCGGTCGATGAGGCTGAGGTTCAGGTTGGTCCCGAGCAGCGAGCAGCTAAGTTAGGATTTGCTCAATATCTGCCAGCAAATATGAGTGCCTACAGCGCAGTGATGAATGGCAGCAGTGTAATGGATAAGATGTGGCAAACCCCGATGGGGAAGCTTGTTAAGGAACGTTTGGAGCTAGAAGGCGTCTCTTTTGACGACGTTGCCGCTAATCAAAGCCTCATTCAAATAGGCGCTGAGCAATATGGTGAAGACTATTTCGTGGCATATGGAGATACGGCGGTCAAAGTAGGGCAGGAGGTCATAAAATTCTCAGACCGTGTATCTTACTATCTTGGCCGAATGGCAGTCTATGCGGGTAATGCGGCGGTAGGTAAAAAATTGGATGTCGCGATGAATAATCCAAAGAATGTATTTGCAGTTCCACTCAAAGGTTTCCTTGCAGACTTTGTCGGTATGTTTGGTCAAGTTGACATGCCAGCCTATTACCAAGGGGTTAAGATTACAGACGAAGATGCTCGAGCTCAAGCTCGGCAGCAGTTGGAAGCAGCTCTTGATGTTTTCAGTATGCTAGAACTGGGAGTTGACCCCTTAACCGTCGAACGTGGAGGTGCTGAATTCGAAGGTTTTAAGTTTAGTGGAAAAAAAATGATGGATCAAATGCGGGAGGATGAGGATGACTCGGCTATTATGTGGGCATCCTCTACATTGACAGAATTTGGAATGTCCCAGCAAGAGCTCGATGAGTTTCTTGCGCTGATCGAAACGAAGAATATTGTTGCCTTGGTGGGTGAGTTGCATGGTTATGTGATTCTTTTTCTGGGGAGCTCTGAGGACGATTTTGTATTGGTTGATGATGTGGAGAGTTCGCTGTGTGCTAGCGGCAAAATCAAATTTGTAGATAATTACCTCGATAAGGAATTGTTTACATACGGTTTTAATGATGGGGGAATGTCCTATGATTTGTCGGCTATCGAGAAAGTATTGTATGATTTGTTGGGCTCTTTTTCAGAGGGGTTAGCTGATCAGTTGGCTGTGTCAGATTCAATGGGAGATACGCAGGACCTAGAGGTGATGCTTGATAATATTGATAAGCAGGCACGGGAGCTTGCAGCGATGTTCAAGGACTCAGATGCTGGCTACGTAGCTTATCTAGAGGACGGTATTAAAGTCGAAATACATGGAGGATCGAACATGCCTCAATATGATATGGACTTGGATCATAAGCTGTCTGCCATGTCTCAAGGTGAAGGTAATCTTTTGTTCGCTAATTGGGCTACTAATCCAGAATATAATGAGGGCTTGATGAACATGATCGATACCTTAGTCGAGGTCAGCTACGCAACTTCCAAACACGTATTGCCCATGTTGTCATCAGCTTCAGGAGAGGGAGCTGGTAATGGGAATTTAGACTTTATTGCGTATGATGCTAGTCTCCAGATGTTTGAAGAAATGTTCCGCAGTGACTTGCTGGACGTATGGAAGGCCTTGCGCACAAATATGGCAGAAGGGCTCGGTGCTGAAACGGCTCTTGTTGTTGATCTCAATGGAACAATACCAAAAGTGCCTAACGTGCCTGAGGCTTTTATGGCTGATGGCAAGATGCCACGGGTTGCTTACGTCAGCACAGTGGATGATCGAGATAAATTACAGGCTTCGTGGGTGCGTATTAATAAAGCACTTGAAAGCTTGCTGAAAAAGGCAAGTCAGATGACTGGAGCCGAAATCCCCATGCAGGTGCCGATGAGTAGCGAGAAGGACGGCTTGAAAACTTGGTTTGTTCCGATTCCATTTCAGAACGATGATTTTGTTCCATCTGTATCAGTAAATGATGAGTTGTTTTTTGCATCTAGTTCGAAACGATTTGCGGAAGGGCTGTCGGCACTTTCGTCCAATACAGTTGATGAAGCACGACAAGGGGTTTGGCTCAACGTGGACATGAAGGTGTTGCATAGCTATGTTGAACAATGGCTGAAATTAATGGAGGACAATGCAGATGAGCTGATGTCTGATTCTGAGGTGGCGGATTTTAAGGCCAATAAGGAGATGATCGAGACAGCCATAAGTGCATTGGGTATGATGGATAATTTAACATATCACATGCGTTCGGAAGATGGCGTAACTCGCACGTCTTTGCATTTGAAGACAAGGTAAGTGATTCGCCTGTAGCTTCATTAAA
>JAQXBQ010000165.1 GCA_029252325.1 Akkermansiaceae bacterium | reverse complement strand
AGAGGGTGAAAACACCTCTGACAAGCCCTTGCCTCCTGCTAAGCCGCTCGACAAGATCATTGTCGCTTTTGCTGGTCCACTTTTCTCAGTCCTACTAGCTGTCATTACCGCATTCGCTGTCTGGGGCATCGGAAAGCCCAGCTACAAAATGAACAGCGTCACGGTCGGCTACATCATGCCCGACAAACCAGCGGCTGATGCGCAGCCAGCCTTCCAAGAGGGTGACCAAATCCTGGCGGTAAATGGCATTGAGGTAGATCGCTGGAGAGGCGACACCGACACCGGTATCAGCGAAAATATCATGCTCAGTGAGGGCAAGACCATTGAGTTCACCGTAAAGCGTGATGGTTTGGCTGAGCCTATCATCGTCAAATCTGGCTACCACATTCCAGACACTGCTTGGTATGACCGCAGAGCAATGCGCCAAGTTGGCATTATGATGGGATATCGCACCTTGGTGGGAGAGGTCATTGACCACAGCCCTGCTCAACTGGCCGGCCTCCAAGCAGGAGACGAAATACTGAGTGTCAATGGCAAGAAAGCACACACCTACCAGCACATCGTCGATGCCGAGCTCACAGACGCTCCCGCATCTGTCGTAGTTCTTCGTGATGGCAGGGAGCAGCGCTTTTCCATCACAGCTGATAAACCAATCAGCCCCGAGGGCAGCGATCCAACCTTTGGCATCATGCCTGGACCTGATCCTGAGTTAGTCACATCCACCATCACTCACCCCACCGCTTGGGCACAAATCGAGCACAGCGTTGGCATCATGTATACTACTATCACCAAGGTTATATCCAGCCAGTCAGATGTCGGCGTGCAACATCTCGCCGGCCCTATCGGTATCGGCAAAGGCTACTACCAGATGCTAACCTCACCAGACGGCTGGAAAATGGCGCTGAGCTTCACCGTGCTTTTCAACATCAACCTCGCTATCCTCAACATGCTCCCCTTCCCAGTGCTTGATGGTGGCCACATCACACTTTCGCTGCTGGAAATCATCGCACGTCGACCAGTTCAGCCACGGGTATTGGAATTTGTCCAAAGCGCATTTGTGCTCATGATCATGGGCTTGTTCCTTTTCATTACCTCAAAGGATGTCGGCTCTTTCTTCACCGAAGCCAAAGAATCACAGATTCCAGTCTTTGAAGAAGCTGCCAAGCCTAGTGATTAAGCTGATGGCAATCTCTCAGGCACTTTGATTAGTTTGCCTAATAGCCTCATAAAGAACGATACCTACGGTAGTCGCAAGATTTAGACTACGTGTGGAAGCCTCCCTCATCGGAATGGTCAAGCACTGCTCTGCATGTTGCCCCAGCATCGTTTCAGGAAGTCCCCTCGTCTCAGGGCCAAAGACAATATAGTCGCCGTCCTTAAATTCGACGTCCCAATACGCCTGGTCCGTTTTGGTAGTGAGCAAGTAAACCCCTGCGCCAGCGGCCACCGACTCTGTAAAAGCCTGCCAATCTTCCCACAGACATAGATCGACATCTTTCCAGTAATCCAACCCAGCACGTTTGACTTGGCGATCATCTATGGAGAAGCCCAAGGGCTTGATCAAATGCAGCCTAGCTCCCGTAGCCAAGCATAGTCTGCCAGCCGCACCCGTGTTATGGGGGATTTCCGGATTCATAAGAACGACATTCAACATGCCCATGGCATAACCCAGTCACAAGGTAGGCCGCAACCGTAATCCGACCCTTCCTAATAAGCCTCAATCTAGCCAGATTTCTTATACTGACAAACTTAGGAAAAAATGCTACGTGTAAGCTAATCATTTCAATCTAAACATTATGAAGAGACTTTTGATCGCTACTTGTATTGGGGCTGTCGTTGCATTTCTCTGGGGGTTTGTGTCATGGGAGTTACTGCCATGGCATCAAATGGGGACATTTAATGATGACGCCGTCATGTCTCAGGCAATCAAAGAAAACACCCCAGAACACGGCATTTATATGTTGCCGCGGCGCGGGGCAAAAGGCCTTGATACTCAAGCAATCAGCGAAGGGCCTCTGGTTTATGCCGTTATCCGACCTGGCCAACTCGATCAACCGTGGATACTGAGCAACCACCTCGTCAGATCTTTTTTAATTCAATTTCTTAGCTCTCTGATACTGGCAACGACGGTATACAAGATACAAGCCTACCGCTTCATCTCCCGTGCATCCGTTGGAATCGTCATGGGTTTATTCACTGGGGTCAGTTCTACACTCCCATTTTGGAACTGGTTTGAGCTACCTGGGTCACGTGTTTTGGTTCATATTCTCGATCCTTTGATCTGCTGGACACTGGCAGGAGTCTGCATTGCAGCTATTCTCAAGCCTCGCGGGCCGCGCAAAATATTCAGCTAGTAGACCTCCCAAGCAGCTTGGTATTTTATATTTTTATCTCTTTAAGGGTACGCTCTGGGCTTGCACCGAGGGAAAACTGAGGACAGAATGTGCTTAGAAATTGCCTCTGATATGAAAGACAGTCATGACATACCTCGCCACATCGCCATCATCATGGATGGTAATGGTCGGTGGGCTAATGCACGTGGACTGCCTCGTGCTGAGGGTCACCGCGCAGGAGCGAAGTCAGTCAAAGCCGCGGTAGACACATGTCGCCAGCTCGGAGTCGAGTATCTAACCCTCTACGCATTCTCATCAGAGAACTGGAAGCGGCCCAAAAAAGAAGTCGATGCACTCATGGATCTGCTGGAGAAGTTCCTCCGGCAAAAGCTCCCAGACATGTTGAAGCAAAACGTTCGCTTTCACAGCATAGGTCGTCACGACCTGCTACCTGAGAAATGCCGCAAACAAATCGAACAAGCGACTATCGATACAAAAAATAATACCGGCCTTAATCTCATCCTCGCTCTCTCCTACGGTTCACGTGAAGAAATCACAGACGCCGCACGAACCATCGCAACCAAAGCCGCCGCTGGAGAAATCGATCCTGCCGATATTGATAACGAGCTTTTCTCTAACCACCTCTACACCTCCAAGTTTCCTGATCCGGACCTACTGATCAGAACTTCTGGCGAACTACGCATCTCCAACTTCTTACTTTGGCAAATTTCTTATTCTGAAATTCTTATTAGTCCCAAGAACTGGCCTGACTTCCGAGGACCCGACCTCAAAGAGGCCATCGAAGAATACGCTCGTCGCCACCGGCGATTTGGCGCTGTCTAACACCTAATACCCTTACCTGTGTCAGAGACCTCAACCGAGCAAACAATCCTCTTGGTCGATTCAGATATCGACTACCTAGAATGGGCTACCAAGCACCTTGATGCCGAGGGCTTGCGTATTTTACGATGTGATCATGCCGAAAAAGCGGCAAAAGTCTGTGACACCACTGATGTCGATCTAGTGATCGCCGACATTCCTTTGCAGCCTTTTGATGGCCTTGTCTTGCTGCGCCGTATTCGTGCTGCCCATCCTGGAATTCTAGTCATACTTACAGATGGCTTCCCAACCACCTCACAAGTTATCGAAGCAACCCAGCAAGGGGCCCAAGATATTCTCAAAAAAGAGTCGCTGACTTTCGAGCTCAGACCTGTGGTGGAAAACGCGCTGCGCGCACTCGATCAACGCAGAACGGCCTCCGACACCAAGTCATCCATTGACACCCCGCAAGGCAAAGTAAAAATCATTGGTAATTCACGAGCACTTCAAGATGTCTTCAAGATCGTCGGCCGTGTTGCGCGGACTGATGCCCCAGTGCTTGTCTCTGGTGAGAGTGGCACGGGTAAAGAACTCGTGGCCAATGCGATTCACGAATATTCTCCCAGGGCCAAAAAAGATGTTATTGCCATCAACTGCGGAGCTATTCCGGAAAACTTACTAGAGAGTGAGCTATTCGGCCATGAAAAGGGTGCTTTCACGGGGGCAATCAACCGTCGCGCTGGTTTGTTCGAGCAATGCGATGGCGGCACCCTTTTTCTTGATGAAATTGGCGACATGCCAACCTCTGTTCAAGTTAAGTTGTTGCGCGTTCTACAAGATGGCACATTCACGCGCGTTGGTAGTAACGAAATGCAAAAGTCTGATGTTCGCATCGTCGCTGCAACCAATAAAAATTTAGCAGAAGAAGTTTCTAAAGGGAATTTTCGCGAGGATTTATTTTACCGACTAAACGTAGTTGAAATCCACCTACCTCCACTCAGGGCCAGGACCGATGACATCCCGCTGCTTGCTGAGCACTTCTTACGACTTACTATCAAGCGCAATAATATTCCCCCAGTGAGGCTTAGTGCAGAAGCGATGGATCATCTCAAAAATCATCGCTGGCCTGGGAACGTCAGAGAGCTCGAAAATACGATCGCACGTGCATGCGCACTGGCCAGCGTTGAGGTGCTTCTCCCCTCTGATATCGAGTTCACCAAAACCTTCAATAATGCAGAGAAAGACGACAAGGACACGATCAAGGTGGCTCTTAATCAACTCGCTAAGGCAGCACCCGACAACGTAGATCTTGCCGAGTGGGTTGCCGAGCAACTTGGTCAGCCAGCTCACCAAGGGGAGTAAGCTGTTCTCGCTGAGCTTACTTCTTCGCTGATCTGTCAGGAATTGGATATGCGGGCATCTGGTGGGCCTTTCCCCCAGAAATGAAATCTTCAGGGGTGCACCCCTTGCGATATTTACCAAGCTTATAGAAGCTAGGCTTGTAGCCGGCGGGCAAGCTTGCATCGGCTTTATTCGGCACAGGGAGTCCCAGGCGTTCGTGGGCGGCGTTGACGAGTAGCAGACGAAGGTTGTCATCAACAAGATCGAGACCGGCACCCATCGTCGTGGTCAGCACCTTGTTGGTGTTACCATTAGGCCAGCTGTATTCGCGGGTCCACACTACAGGTTGCGCCGGATTGTTTTTGGCCGTGATCTCCTCTGATTCTGGCTTCAGCGTCTTGGTCACATTGCCACGCATCAAGATCGTAGACGGCTGCTTAGGATTAGCACCATAGACATCGGAAGTTACAAAAATCTCACCAACCCCTTTCATAATAGGGTTGTTTTCCTGCCCTGTCTCTACGCGCGCGCGGCAGCCTTCAAAGGCATGATGGCCATGGTGGTTTACCCAGGTCTCCCCCAAAACCTCACGACCGAACCCGCCTTTCCACTCCTTACCTTTATATCCAGTTCCATATCGAGCATACTTACTCTTACCCCCAATTTTGAAGGCGTGCGTGCTCGTGCGCAAAGCCATGACGGCAACACCTCGCTCAAGTGTTGCTTGAAACTTGGCCATCGTCTCGTCTGGCCAATTACGAAAACGTATGTTCAGAAATACCATATCCGCGCTATTAAGCGCTTCTGGGTAGCTGAGTGATGTTTGCTTATTGGGGTCGATCGTCTTGCCATCATTCCCCATGGAAAAAAGCACCGTGCACTTAAAGCCGTGCCGTGCAAGCACCTCGCCCATCATAGGCATGGCTTCTTCAGAACGGTATTCCTCGTCGCCCGCTATGAGAACAATATGTTTCCCATTGATTTCTCCCTGGGGGTGGAAAATCAAATGATCTCTGTTTGATGTTACTTTTTTTTCCGCTGCCACATCACCGACATTGAATGCGATGAGAGAAAGTACGAAAGCACAGAGAGAAATAGGTGATTTATGAAACATAGGATGAATGGTGAAATGACTTTATCAAAGACAACATGAGTTGGTATCGTTGCTTTTTTTGAATCTGATGGCAAATACTGTTTTTAATTACGTCTAGTTCGATTTCATCTTATCTTTTATTTTCGTCAATTTTACTCTTGTTCAGAAAGTTGGGCAGTTTCATGCTGATGCAATCTTGAATCATCATATCCATCACCCCGTTATCGATGACCGACTTGCCCGCATGCGGCATCGTGACTGCCCTACTCCCCAGTTTCGCTCCTACGTCAAAGAGGTCTCGCAACTAATGGCGCCCTACGTAACCGAAAATCTACTAACCCTACCGGTTGAGGTGGAAACCCCGATGGAAATCACTACTGGCAGAAAACTTGATCGGGATATCGTTCTAGTTCCCATCCTACGTGCTGGACTGGGGATGCTTGATGGTTTCTTGAATCTATTGCCAGAGGCCTCTGTTGCCCACGTAGGCCTCGCCAGAAACGAAGATACCCTTGAGCCTGAATGCTACTATCACAAAAGCCCAGAACACATCGCACAAGCCGATATCATTGTCCTCGATCCCATGCTTGCAACCGGGGGTTCTGCTTGCACGGCCATTGATGCACTCAAACAACAAGGAGCCACACATATTCATTTTGTTTGCATGGTCGCAGCTCCCGAGGGAGTCAACGCAGTGAACTCGGCTCATCCAGATGTAGCATTACACTACCCTGCTCTCGACAACTGCCTCAACGAGCAAGGGTATATCCTCCCCGGATTGGGCGACGCGGGTGATCGTATTTTTGGCACCAGCCAGAATAATCACTCCAGCAGTTAATACCTATAGCCACCAAGGACGTAGGCCCTATCATTAGTCACTTGATTCTCCTGCGCGTGGGTGCGCGGCATCATAGGCCTCACGCATTCGCTCTTTGGTAACATGAGTATAAATCTGAGTCGTCGATAAAGACGCATGCCCTAACAAAGTCTGAACACTACGTAGATCTGCTCCGTGGTCGAGCATATGGGTTGCAAAGGTGTGACGCAGCTTATGGGGTGTGACTTCGAAGCCAATATCTGAGACTGCCAAATACTTTTTGAGCAACATCTGCACTGACCTGGCAGAGAGGCGCCGCTTTTGCGGATCTTTATTCTTATTAATAAACAAGGGGCCATCATGCACTGCCGCCTCACTGCGATATTTCTGAATAGCTTGCATTGCATGCGAACCTATCGGCACCATCCTCTCTTTATTGCCTTTTCCCAAAACGCGTAAAGTTTCAGACAAAAAATCGGCATCTCTAACGTCAAGGGCCACCAGCTCTGACACTCGTAATCCGCTCGAATAAAACAGCTCCATAATCGCCACATCCCTTGACGCCTGCCATGGCAAGGCACGAGCATCAGGGTCAATTCTTCGGGGCATTTCAAGCAGCTCTTCCATCTGCTTGACTGTCAACACAACGGGTAATTTTTTTTCCGCCTTCGGTAATTGCACATCATTAAGGGGGCTAACGCCAAGACCGCATCGGTGAACTAAGAATTTATAAAAAGACCGAAGTGCCGCGAAACGCAACCGGATGGTTGATCGCGCCATCTCTTGCTTCATCAGGCCGAAAAGATATGCACGGAAATCGTCGGCAGAACAATCACGCCACGAATCAAAATCCTCACCACACCAATCTTGATAAGCATTCAGCGCGTGGCTGTAATTGCGCAAAGTCCGCTCTGAGGCATTACGTTCAACGCGCATGAACTCAAGGAAAGCTTTCGCATCATTATTCATTGCAGTCTCAGCTTAATCCATCGAGCTGACGCAACAACAAAAAAGCCACCCTCCTGGGTGGCTAATAAAGTAATCGATGAGAAGTAAGTGCTACCTCGATTAATTGGACCGCGCTTACATGGCTCTCGACCTTCTGAGCAGCACAATCGCGAAACCAAGGCCAGCCAGCATTGCCGAGCTAGGTTCAGGCACAAGTGCACTTGTACCCGAAAAGAAGAATTTGCGGCCGCCACCATTACCAGCATCTGGCTCTGAGTTACCAAAACGTATTTCGAAACTCGAAACATCGTTAAACCCGAGCTTCAAGCTGTGGTTGAATTGCTCCCCTGTCAACGCATCTGGGTCAGTCGGGTTGTCGACCTGGCTGAGAAGATTATCAATCGATTTGAATCTGTATTCATACGAGGCGTTACCTACAGCGTCTTGCACCCGACTACCTTTATGAAGAAGACTCATTGTTCCACCGCTGTTTACACTGTCAGAATTCCACCTCACATTCTCTCTGCCTATATTGCCTGGATCATTAGTTGTATCCGTGTAGTGATCAATATCGAGGATAGAAAATTCAAGACTATCGATGGTGACCGCTGTATCATCGGCGCTGTTTACAAAAGAAAATTCAAATACTCCTGACGTGGATTGGGGCATCCCAATGTAACCATAGCCAGTTCCGTTTCCAGTGCCTCCAACTTTTCCGCCCCCACCTCCATCGTAGTTGTTACTACCAAAGGGTATGTGAGTAGCGATGAGATCAAAATTCACACTGTTGACCTGCCCTAGGTTTGTCCACCTATGCACCGTATATTCACCAGCTCCATTGTTCAAGTAGGAGCTACCTGCAAAATCAAGGACGGTCTGAGCTTGAACGCTAGCCGCAGCCATCAAGTGAAGACAAACAACAGATATCAAAACAGACGAAAGGTTTTTGTAGAAATTACTGATCACGTTATTTTTGTATGTTAGACGTGATCTTAAGTCAATTTTTTTATAATTTGCTGGTAAAACTTAAATATAAGCGGATCTGTAATATCTTGTGCTATCCCTACTGTCCGCCACCATGTAATAATGTAATTAATTTTAACTACTTACAATAAGTTAGTTATATACTGAAAATGAGGTCTCACATCATTACAACGCAAAATAGTGGGCAACCAAACAAACACTCTACCTGAGTAATATTATAAATATTAAGCAGAAACTAAATATAAAGAGTGCAAAATAGAGCGTGCGCTGAACCCTAGCAACGCGAAAACCAACAGAGAAACCAACTCATCAAATAAGCCCAGAGGCTTTAATATTTTTGAAGACACACAGAATGACATACTCCCCCCGTATGGATATTACCATCAAGCTGGACAGCAGATCTTACCCTGAAGGAGATAACATCAATGCAGGAGAGCGCTTCATCAGGCACGCCCAGAAGTGCACCACACTAAAGAACCCTCACCAGATCAGAGGACGACTGTTTCACCAGACCGAAATGACTGGTCCGCTGCAACCACAATCTTCATCGAATTGATTGCGTCATCCATGTGGTCAGTCAGATCTTCATCATGTTGAATGGCGTTAAGGAAAAAGGCCTGCTCACGGTGGCAGAGCTCATCGTGGTCAGGCTCATCGCCGGTTTCAGTCCAGGCATCTTTTTTGACAAAGTCGCCATTCGCATCCAGCTCTGAATAATGGCGGCGTAGGGTGTTCGTTTTTGTGTGCGCATCGACATCAGCTGAGGCACCTTCACCTGCCGCTTCTTTGGCCTCAATGGTGACACAGCCTTTGGGGCCAACGACGTCTTTTACAAAGAAAGCCGTTTCACTCATCATCGGCCCCCAACCAGCTTCATACCAGCCAACGGAACCGTCTGCAAATGTCACCTGTAAGTGACCGTAATTGAGCTTACCCTCTGGCAACTCGTCAGTAAGACGTGCGCCTAATCCAGATACACGCACTGGCTTAGATCGAGTCATTTGGCACATGACATCGACGTAGTGAACGCCACAATCTACAATCGGTGAGATAGACGACATCAAGTTCTTATGCGTTTCCCACTCACTACCTGATGATTGTTGGTTGAGGTTCATGCGCATCACGAGGGGTTTACCTAACTGATGCGACATCTCGATAAACTTTTGCCAACTTGGATGATGACGCAAAATATAACCTATCACCAACTTGCGATTGTTCGCCTTCGCCGCGGCTACAATTTTTTCTGCCTCCTCGACCGTTTCAGCAAGTGGTTTCTCAATGAATACGTCACACCCCGCCTCGAGAGCTGCGATGGCGTACGGGCCATGGGTGTCAGGATAGGTTGAGATGGAAACAGCATCAGGCTTAGTCTCCTTGAGCGCCTGAAAGTAGTCACCATAGAGCGCATAACCGCCACCTAGTTCATCATTGAGCTTCTGACGTGAACTCTCTGATCGTGTACAGATACCCACGATATCGAATTCAGGAATGTTATGATAAGCGAGAGCGTGTGAGCGGCCCATATGGCCAGCTCCAGCACAAAGAATAGTAGGCATGATCGTTATGTAATTATTAAAGGTATAAAAAACTCGGAGAAAAAAGGAAGCTAAGGTTGCTAAGGAGAAACTAGATCGTGCTTTCGCTGTCTGGAGAAGCCGCCTCGGCAACTTCTTCAGCATCTACATCGCGGTCAACTTTATCCCAGAAAAAGAGAGCGAAAATGATAAAAATGATAGCCGCCATGCCAGCGGGGAAAAGCCAGTATTGCTTCCAGTCTATCATCGCCTTGCTGACAAGCTCGGAATCGACACCATCAGGGTAGCCTTTACCAAACATACCCAGCAAGCTATCCCAAAAGCTCGTGTTCGTTTTTTCACTGGATGCCTTTATGTTTTCCATCAATGGAGCATGCCCGTCTGGAGCGGCGCCATACCCCATATAGGTATTGGGAAGCGCTTTATCGGCAAACGGCCACTTGCCGCCAAAAGCCATTCGGAAGCCAAAAAACATACCGACGCCTTGGGTCAGAAAAACAAGCAGTGATTGAGCCTGACCACGGATTTCAGCAGGCGCTTTTTTGTCAGTGTAGATAAACCCTGTTACAAAGAAGAAGTCGTAGCAGATACCATGCAAGGCTACCCCCAAAAGCAGCATCCACATGATCTGATCGGGGGCCCCAAATGCGAATAGCGCATAGCGTGCAACCCAGCATGCCATCCCGATGAGCAGCATCATCTTCACGCCCAGCTTGCGGAAGAAAAACGGGATCAATATCATAAAAATAATTTCGGACATTTGCCCCAGAGTCATCGCCGCGCCTGCTTCATTGAATCCAGCGGCACCCAAAAACTGCGATGTTTGGCCGTAGTAGTAAGCGAGTGGGATGCAAATCAGAGTAGAGCAAACAGCAAAGACCAAGAACGCGGGTTTTTTGAGAAGTTTCAAGGCATCCACCATGAGCAGCGACCCTATATCAATGGGCTTACCCTTGGCGGGTGGTGGGGTATTAGGTAGGGTGAAGCAATAGGCACCCAATACGATGCTTGAAGCAGCCCCAAGCCAAAAGATATTAAGTGAATCCGACCAGCCTACAGCTCCCAACCCAAGGCCCGCCGCAATCCAGCCGATAGTGCCCCAAACTCGCGCTTTTGGAAATTGCTCTTGCTTGAGGTGAGTGAAGGTAATGGTATTGCCCAAGCCCAGTGTTGGCATGTAGCAGAGCATGTAGGCGATCATCAAATTGACGATCAGCGGCCCTTTATCAGCACCTTGGGGGGCAATGATGGCAATCGCACACATGATGCCGCCACCGATGAGCATGAGCACAGCCATAACTTTTTCTGATGCAAACAACCGATCGGCAATGAGACCCAAAAACAAAGGTGATAAGATAGCTGCAATGGGAGCACTCTCGTAAGCTCCACCGATGGACTCACCAAGACCATTATTTCCCATTGCTAAGGAAAGAGTGGCGAACCACGCCCCCCAGGCAAAAAACTGGAGAAACATCATAATCGATAGGCGCGTGATAATATTTTGATTGCTCATAAATGTTAAATAGAGGGCTTATCCACTCGTTAAAGTAACTTTATTGGATACTAAGCTTGGGCTTAGGCATGATACCAACTTAAAATTGGCCAAAAAAAACTCGGCATTAGCTTCATAAAGCCTGCCGAGTTTTGAAAAAATCTATATTGGCCTGTTTAGCGCTCGCTGATCGGAGGCACGGGCATTATTTCCTGTGGTCCAACGTATTTGGTAAGCGGGCGATAGAGGCGGTTGTCACGCAATTGCTCAAGAATCTGTGCCGCCCATCCGGATGCGCGCGCAATCGTGAAGATCGGAGTAAATAGATCCGTCGGAATGCCCAATGAATAGTAAACAGTCGCAGAATAGAAATCAACATTAGCGTTCAATCCCTTGCGCTCGTGCATCATCTCAGCAATGCGGTTAGACATGTTGATCCACTTCGGCTCACCCAGCTCCTCAGTGAGTTGAAGCGCCATTTTTTTAAGATGTGGAGCGCGAGGATCGAGCACCTTGTAGACTCTGTGGCCGATGCCCATGATTTTCTTTTTGTTAGCCAGGCAGTCCTCCACGTAAGCGTCGACTTTATCTTCACTGCCAATTTTCTCCAGCATGTGAATCACGCCTTCATTAGCTCCACCGTGGAGTGGCCCTTTGAGAGTGCCAATGGCAGATGTCATACCAGAATAGATATCACTCAGTGTCGCTACCGTCACACGAGCAGAGAAGGTTGAAGCGTTCATGCCGTGGTCGGCATGCAATGTGTAGGCAATATCCAGGGTCTTCACAGCAGCCTCTGAAGGATCTTCACCGTTGATGAGATAGAGGAAATGGGCAGCGCTACAGAGATCAGTACGAACCGGTGGTAAATCCAGCCCATTACGAGCCCGGTGAAAGTAAGCAATAATAACAGGAATACGGGCGATAATCGAAATCGCAGCCTCGTAGAGTGCCTCGTGATCAGGCTCCCCGATTTTGGCGCGCTTGTCGTAGAGCCCTAGCATGGAAACCCCCGTGCGAACGATGTCCATGGGGCTTGCGTCCTGGGGTGCTGATTTGATAAAATCAACTACCTGCGGTGGGAGCTCACGGTTTTGGTGCAGCTTTGCCCGGAAATTTTGCAGCTCCTTGGTGTTTGGCAAACGTCCTTTAAGAAGCAGATAAGTAACTTCGCCAAAGCAACAATGCTCAACGAGGTCATCGATATCATATCCCAGATATGATAGCTCTCCCTTCAAGCCCTCGACATTGCTGAGAGCTGATTCATTGGCGATAACTCCCTCGAGTCCTTTGGCATAGTCACTCATGATTATTAATGATTCTTGGTTAATTTTTTGTTATTATGGACTGGTTCGTTTTTTGACCAGCATCTGCATCACAGGAACACCTTAGCGTGACAACTCAGAAAATCGGCTATGGCATTGGGTGTGATGTTTGTAAGAACATTACCTCAAAGACCATTAATGGAGTGGATGTAAGCGATAAACATGGAGGGATGCAAGAATGAATCGCTTTGGATATGTGAGATTTTTTTAGATTTTTGGAATTCCATGATTGGTATTTTGCGTCTCTTGATTAATTTGAGGCTATGGAGACCGTTCTAGCGATAGAAACCAGTGTAGCCGAGGCAAGCATTGCTCTCTGGTCAGATGGCAAATGGCTCTTTGATGCTGAATTTGTCAGCGACCGCAAGCATAACTCCATGATCTTTGACCCTCTAACTGAGGCACTTACCAAGCTCGGCGGGCGTTCTTTGTCGTGCGTCATCGTCGGCAGCGGACCCGGTAGTTACAGTGGCACCCGCATTGGCATTGCAGCGGCACAGGGAATAGCTATTGCAAATTCCTGTCCAGCTGCGGCACTAGGATCAATCGCCGCCACACCTATCGCACGGTCACAACCAGTTACCGAGGCCAAAACTGGTGCCCTCGCTATCGGTGATGCCCGCAGAGGCCTCTACTATGTATCGCCAATCACCGCTTCAGGTGAGGCTGCAGAGCCCGAGCTCATGGATGCTGAAGCCCTCGAGCAGCGCCTCACTGCAAGCCCTGACGAACTGCTCTTCACACTCGATGACCCAGCCAAACTCAGTGTAAGCGACAATCACCAGCAACGTATCACCGCCACCCAGCCACATGCTCGCCTGCTTGTAGATCTGTGGCTTCAGATCGAGCATGCTAGACGCGAGCAGCTATTTTCTACCCCTCTCTCGCCCTGCTACCTACGCGCTCCCTTCACCTCTAAAGCTAAGCGTGGTCACCCTCTGCTGCGCAAGGGATAATATCTGCGTTTCAACTTGACGCAATCGACTTGAACAAGTGTGATCCCAACATACTAAATCGTATCTAATTACTCATGATCAACTATCTTATTTCCCGTAGCCCGCAGCAGCTTCTAATGCTTGCGGGTTTTGTCTTAATGGCTGTCAGCACACCGACCAGCCAAGCTCAAAGTTTTGAGGGCAAAACCATCAATTCCGTCAGCGTTCGCTACAATGGTGCTCGCACCGTTGACGAAGGGCGTATTCGTGGATTCATGTCAGCTCGGGCAGGCCAAACATACAGCTCAGCTCGTCTCGACGAGGATGTTCGTTCGCTTTATGAAAGTGGGCTCGTAGACGACATTCGGTTTTTTGCAGAAGCCGCTGGTGCAGGTGTCAATGTCATCGCCGAGGTAAAAACCCGCGCTAACATCGTCTCCATTGGTTTTCTGGGTAACAATAAATTCAGTGACCGTAAACTCGCCGATATCGTAGAACTCGAGGCTGGGGGCCTAATGAGTGATGAGAACATACTGGCTGCTCGCCGCAATGTCATTGAGCACTACCGTGGTTACGGTTACGCAGATGTTACCGTGTCCCACAGAATAGAGGCTACGGAAACTTCGGGATCTGCTGAACTTATTATTATCGTCGACGAGGGCGCCCGCGCCGAAGTGCACGAGATTCGCTTTGAGGGAAACACCGTATTCAAATCTCACGTTCTTCGCAATGAGATGAAAACCAAACAAAAGGGTTGGTTTTCTTTCTTCACCAAGTCTGGTCGCATCGATGCCACCAAACTAGATGAAGACCTCGACCTCGTGCTCGATTACTACCGAAGCCGTGGCTACCTTCGTGCCAATGCTAGCGTTCGTCGTGAGCCCCAAGAAGACGATCGCGTCGACCTCGTTATTAGTATTGATGAAGGGGCTCTTTACACCGTCACCGCCGTTGGCTTCGGAAAGACAACCGTATTCACAGCAGAAGAGCTGATGCCTGCATTATCTCTTCTCGGAGGTGATCCTTATTCTATCACAAAAATGCGTGACGACATCCGCATGATCCGCAGTTATTACGGTTCACGTGGCTATGCTGATGCCGCAGTAACTCCCGACATTCAAGATGTCAGTGCAAACAGCGTTAAAATCATCTACCGCATTGTAGAAGGTCGCCGCTACTCAGTAGGTAAAGTGACCATCGAAGGTAATGACAAAACTCAAGACCGTGTCATTCGCCGTGAAGTTCCCATGAAGCCAGGTGACCATCTCAACTCAGTTGAGATAGAAACCACCCGCAAGCGCCTGAGAAATATGAACTATTTCAATGACGTGCAAGTATCTGCCTCTCCAAGTAACATCGACGGATACCGGGACGTCAATATTCTGGTTGACGAGAAGAAAACCGGATCGGTTGGTTTTGGCATCGGATTCAGCTCGGTCGATAACATCGTCGGTTACGCGACACTTGAGCAAACAAACTTTGATATCACCAACTGGGGCCGCTTTACCGGAGCAGGTCAACGCTTCAGCACAAAAATCCAGGTCGGAAGCGAGCGCAAAGATCTCAGAGTTTCTCTAGTTGAACCATGGTTTCTCGGTCAAAAACTCGCACTCGGCACCGAGCTATTCTACCGCGACACACTTTACTACAGCACCGAATACGAGCAGAGCCAGTATGGTACCGCAGTATCGCTCAGGAAGCCTCTTGGTAAGCGCTCCTACCTTCGCAGTGAATACCGCATCGAAGACATAACCATCGATGCCGATGCCGATACTTCGCCCGCCTTTGAGGCGGAAGATGGTAGCTACCTTCGCAGTGCACTCAGCATGAACTACGTTTATGATAGCCGCGACAGTAACCAACTACCACGCAAAGGTCACAAGATTGACCTCGGCGCTACCTACGCTGGAGGCCCCATCGGAGGTGATGTTGACGTCTTCATCATCAATGCTGCAGGATCAAAGCACTGGAACCTTTGGGGTGACAGCATTCTGAATATTGCCGGAGCTCTCACCGTAGCAGACACGCATGGCA
>JAQXBQ010000155.1 GCA_029252325.1 Akkermansiaceae bacterium | reverse complement strand
GCTCACTCATCAAGGATAACACCGGCAAGCTCACTCTTACTGGATCTAACAACTATACGGGGGCTACGACCATCGATGGTGGCATTCTAGAAGCTCAGGGAGGATCAGCTATTGGTGATGCCAGTGCAGTGACCGTCAATTCTGGAGGCACCTTTGAAGTTGATAACAATGAGACCATTGGTCGTATAAGTGGAGCGGGTAACGTAACTTTGAACGCTATCCTGACGACCGGCGATGCCACCAATAGCGGATTCTCTGGAAATATCAGTGGCACGGGTGGCTTGACGAAACAAGGTACCAGCACCATGGAGCTGACTGGTTCGAACACTTACACCGGTGTTACCACGGTCAATGCTGGAACCTTGCGGATGGTCAATAGCTCGGCGGGTGATGCAATTTATGCTGCTACGGTCCAGCAGTCCTACGTTGTCGACAACGGCGCGACCCTGGAATTTAGCCGTAGTCTTGTGAATGGTGCAGAGGATGGAACAAAAACGATCAAGAAGTTTAACCTGAGCGGAGCTGGCACATTCAAAAAAGCTGGAGACGCTGAGCTGAGAGCTTTCTCAGACTCTACTATCAATATGTCCAGTGGAGCTCTCTTCCATGTCAATGCTGGCATCTTTACTGTCGGAGGCAACAACAATGCGGCCGATTGGAGTGGTAACCTATCTGACCTACAGGTTGATAGTGGGGCAACTTTGGATGGCACTGGAGGAGCTATCAGGGGTAACGCGCTCGACGGTGCCGGTAGCGTGTTGATCAATGGAGGACTAACAGTCGGTGCAGACAATGGTGGTGGTACATTTTCGGGAGTGATCGCAGATTCTACTCTGGGATCAACTGATACTTACAATCTCACCAAAGAGGGAAGTGGCACTCAGACACTCTCAGGAGCTAACACCTACAGCGGAGACACCACTATCAGTGGCGGCACCTTAGAGATTAGTGGTAACGGTTCACTCGGAAGTGGCACCTACGCCGGAGCGATAGCCAACAGTGGCATCTTCAAACAAAACAGCACGGTGGATCAGACCCTGAGCGGAGTCATCAGTGGCACAGGCTCACTGGTTAAGGACAACTCTGGCACACTCACACTCACTGGAAGTAATACCTACGCCGGTGACACCACGGTAAATGCTGGCACACTTCGCATGGTAAACAGCGCGGCAGGCAATGGTATTCGCCAGGCGCCAAATGAGGAGGGCACAGAGGTGATTTATAACTACAACGTGGCCAGTGGCGCTACCTTGGAGTTTGAGCAAAACGGAGATGAAATATATAACATCAACAAGGTGAATCTCAGTGGTGGAGGAACATTTAAAAAGACAGGAAGCCAGGAGTTGAAGAGCTTTGGTGGAGTCTCTGTAGTAGCAATGGACAGCGGTGCTCTCTTTCATGTTGAATCTGGCATCTTTACCTTTGGCGCAAATCAGGCTGGAAATTGGAGTAACAACCTTTCAGCCTTACAAGTTGATAGCGGTGCCACCTTTTACGGAGCTGCTACAGCTATCGTTGTGGATGCCCTCAATGGTGCCGGCTCAGTCAGTATCGGTGGTGGTCTCAGTTTAGGTGTGGATGATGGCAGTGGTTCGTTTTCTGGGGTGATTGGAAATGCCGATCATGGTAGCACCTTTTCGCTCACAAAGCAGGGGATTGGAAGCCAGGTGTTGTCTGGAGCCAACACCTACACTGGAAATACGACCATTAGCGGCGGTACTCTCGAGATCAGTGGTGCCGGTTCACTCGGAAGCGGCACCTATGCCGGAGCGATCGCCAACAGTGGCACCTTCAAGCAGAACAGCACCGCAGATCAGACCCTGAGTGGAGTTATCAGTGGCAGCGGCTCATTGGTGAAGGACAACTCAGGCACACTTACACTCAGCGGAAACAACACCTACAGTGGTGGCACCACACTCAATGCCGGCTCTGGTATCATTGTCATTGCTGGGGCGAATGCTGCGGGTAGTGGTGCTATTGTTCAGACTGATGCAGACTCAACCCTACGCTTCAACACCACGGGAACGATTGCTAATGACATGACTCTCTACAATTTTGAGTCGCTACAAACTGTGACCTTGAGTGGCGACATCAATTCCCAAGATGCAACATATAAAATTGCCAGTGGCACAAACACCACATTGTCCGGTGATATCACAGGCACAGGCAAGCTGCGTCAGATAGGTGCTGATGATTCTAACTACATGGGCTCGCTTACCCTGACGGGAACCAACGATTATGAGGGTGATACTGAGATTGATTCTGTCCTTAATGTGGGCTCGTCGGGTGCGCTCTCGGAGAAATCTAAGCTCAAAGTCAACAATGGAGGCATGGTCAAGCTCAACAATCACAATAGCAGAGTAGCTGCACTTGAAGGCAATGGCACCATTCAAGGATCAGCATCTTTGACGGCTGGTGATGAAAATGATGCAACCTTCTCTGGAGTTCTCCAAGATGGCAATGGATCTCTCGCCTTGACGAAAAAAGGCAGTGGTAAAATGACCCTCTCTGGAGCGAATACATACACTGGTAACACGACGCTAGATGAGGGCTCCCTTGAGCTGAAGAACAAGGATGCGCTCGGCACAGGATCATTCTCCCAGACTGATAGCAGCTCAACCCTCATCTTTGACACCACCGGCACTGTCACCAACGACCTGAGTATTTTTAGTGTAGAGTTTCTCCAGGATGTCATCCTTAGCGGTAACATCATTGCTAACAATGCAACTTATAATGTTGCTGCTGGTGTCACCTCCGAAGCATCTGGTGACATCACGGGAACAGGCGGCACCACCAAGCTCGGTCTAGGCACCCAAGTGCTCTCAGGCAACAACACCTACACGGGAGCTAATGATGTGCAAGCAGGCACCTTGAGAGCCGGTTCCACCACCGCATTTGGTGATAACGTAGCAACCACCGTGGATTCTGGAGCTATCCTCGAGCTGGATGGATTCAGTAACTCGATCGGCTCTCTGGCAGGGGCGGGAACAGTGGAGAACGCCAATGCAACAGTAGCCACCCTCACCACCGGTGCGGACAACACCTCGACCACCTTCTCCGGAGTCCTGCAAGACGGCACTGGCGGGGGAGCACTTTCACTTACCAAGACCGGTAGTGGCACGCAGACACTCACTGCCAACAATACCTTTAGCGGTAATACCACTGTCAACTCTGGCACGATCACCCTTACAGGTAGCGGTAGAATTGGCGGCGGCGGCCTTACCGTGAACAACGGAGGCACGTTGTCGGTGGCTACCAATGCCTTCAACTCGCTTGGTGGAGCGATCACCGTGAACGAGGGCGG
>JAQXBQ010000147.1 GCA_029252325.1 Akkermansiaceae bacterium | reverse complement strand
GCAAGTGACCACTACAAGAATCATTTTACTAGACGCAAATTTACTCAATCGATACACCAAGTGTTTTCTGAACTTCTTAGTAAATGATCAGTCAGCGTAATGCGTGAGGAAAAGTATATTTACCCGATCAACTAATAGAAAAAAGTCGTTTTGATATTATTTCTCATAGCTGTTAGCATGTTACTTGCAGGAGTGTTTGGCACTACACTAAGTGTTGTGCCACAAACCCCAGCTGTCATCACTGCAGGGATAGCGGCTGTGCTTGTTGCCGTGGCTGCGAGCAAGAACCTAGTACGGGGTCGTGCATCGCTTTTGCCTCAGCCCTCTGCCTATACTGGGCTACCCTTATTTTCAGTTCTGGCAGTTTGTTACTTTGTGGTGCGTGCTTGGCTATCTCCAGTGAAAGACTTAGGAATTGAAGACCTCATGTTGATTATGCCAGCAGGAATTTTTTATCTATCGGCGGGAATAGTTCTCAGTGGAAAGCAAGCAATTAGCGTGCGGTTGGTGTTAGCATGGGTTGTTATTTTCTTGCTCAGCCTGCATGTAGCCTCTGGGTTGATGCAGCTGGCAGGCGGTAAAGGTTTCTCCGTTGTTTTTCAATTCATGGGGGCAAGGCCAGCAAGTGAAGGCAGCGTGATAGGCATGTATGGATATTATGGTAGCTTTGCAAATTTTGCGGTGATAGCGGGGCTTTTGTGTATTAGCCTCGGCGTTTGGGGGCGTTATGCGTTATCGGTAAAAGGGTTTATTTTGCTGTTGGGACTAGTTTCGCTGTTTCTATCAACCTTGTCTCAATCACGTTCAGCCGCTCTCAGTATGATGGCTGGCCTATTGGTGTTAGCCATACTTATCGTGATGTCACTTGCGCATCAGAGCCCTCCAATCAAAAAGTGGGCGTTACGTGTTGTCGGGGGCATGATAGCTCTGATTGTTATTAGCTCAGTAGTGGCTTGTTACTGGGTCATCCAAGTCCGCGCTGGTTCTAATTCCGGGGAAGGTCTGAATTCTCTATTTGATTCAGTTGCCCGGCTTAATTTTTGGCCAATGGCTTATGACCAATGGTTGGATTTCCCGATTTTTGGTGCTGGTGCGCGTAGTTTCTCATATCTGTGTTTCGAATACTGGAATCCTAACCTTTCAACCATGCATGCTAATCCTGAGTATGTGCACAATGAATATCTTCAGCTTCTCGCAGATTATGGATTGATTGGGTTGCTACTCATTACCGTTGCCTTAGTCATGCACTGTTATATCGGCTGGGACCAAACGCGTAAACTTGCCAGAACATTGAAAGGCGATAGTTTGCGAAAAGGATCAAATGCAATGGCGCTAACTATAGCGGGCGTAAGTGGCATGATAGCAATGAGCGTTCATGTTTGTTTTGATTTTAGAACACATTTACTAGCCAACTTACTGTTGCTTATATGCTGTGCTGTTTGGCTTCTTCCTATTCGCCGATTAAGTCCGACCCCTGCAGGCGGAGAAAAAATCTCTGGTGCTAGGCCACATTTTCAATCTTACATCACGTTGCTGTGCCTATTTATTCTTGGCATAGCTGCCATTGGCATAGGAGGGCAACAGTTATGGGCAGGTATGCCTTTATTTAAACAAAGGATGTTAAAAGAAGACGGGGCATGGAAACCGTATCAAGTGGACCGGTCGGTCGTGATTCCTATGTTGGAAAAGTCCCTTTCGCGAACTCCTAGATGGCAACGTTCAAAGCGTCTGGGAATGCTCTATAAGATAGAAGCTGATGAGGCAAAGCAGCCCGCGACCAAAGAGAAATTCTACAATATGGCTGAAGTCGCTTGCCTTGCTTCGATAAAACGAAATGAGCATGATCCAGTACCTAGAATCAATCTCGCAGGAATCTACACAAGTCAATCAAGGTATTCGGATGCAGATCAAGTATATGCTGAATCATCCTCGATGGCTGAAGCACGTGAACCGTGGTTTAAGATGCATACTCAGTGGGCATTACTTCGTCATCATATGGCGATGATAAGTATAGAAGAAGGCAAGAGCAAAGTTGCTGAAATGCATTTCCATAAAGCAATCGATTTATTTCAGCACAGTAGGAATATGGGAGTCACAATGCGCTCAAACAAATGGAAAGAATCATACACTGAATGCTTACTAGCATATGCGCTTTTTCTAGATAGTGAAGGGCGCTTCGAAGAAGCTGAAACTTTATACAGCAAGTTAGAAAAGGCAGGTGAAGATCGGTATTTTTTAGTAGCAATGTGTTTTTACCATTACCGAGGGTTGCATTACTACAATCATAGTCTTGAATTGTGGCGTAGAGGTGAGGCCGAGGAGGCGTATCTATCTATGTTGAAAGCGAAGGAGTCAATGCAAGTAGTTCGTCGCTGTAATAAAAATATGGAGAGCGAGCTGACCGATAGAGAGATAAAACAAATACAGGGATTCATCCAATTTTTTGAGACGACTGGCATAGCCAAATAATAATCACGGTAATATTCGAATGAGAAAAGAAAATCATACATTCACTGACTTCTGGCAGATGCGAGGAATGCAATCTATGTGGGTAACCAGAAATTACAGCTATCGACTGGGAGCACTTGTAGCCACGATGGCTTCTAGGGCTGGATTAGGGCCTAACATATTATCGCTATTGTCTGTCGCAGTCACATTGTGTTCATGTGTGATTGGTGTCTACCTAGGTCAGGGAACTTTGTTGGCTGGGTTCATCGTAATAGTGGGTCTGCAGCTAGGGTATGCATTTGATTGTGCAGATGGGCCGCTAGCTAGAGCGACAGGGAAAGAGTCTAGCTTTGGCTCACTGCTGGATAAGATATGTGAC
>JAQXBQ010000127.1 GCA_029252325.1 Akkermansiaceae bacterium | reverse complement strand
CCTGTTGATCTTAGTTTCTTGCGAATCTGCTCCTCGGTATGATCCTTAGCGCTATTCGCTGCTGCAACTCCAAACCCCTCACTGAAGGATGCTTGTGATGTCGCATCTAGCTCAGACACTGCAGTATCCGAAAGCTGATTAGCTCGGGCATCGGCTGCCGTTGGTTCGGCCTCAGAAAGCTGCTCCACTATCGCTTCACAAACAACCACTCTTACTTTGAGCGGAAGCGGTGATACACTTGCCAGAGCAGCCTGTACCTCAGGAAGGTAATTGGTCTCAATCCATACCTGATGCATGTCACTCACGACGCCCAACACAGCCTCGGTCTCATTGACTTCTTTCAAATATGCTGAACTGAACCACCTGACGAATGCGTCGCCACTTACAAGATCCTTGAGGGCTCCTGAAACCTCAGCCCACAATTTACCATGTCCCTCACAAGCGATAGCTTCTCCTTTTTGATTTAGTTTAGTCGTTGACCCTTGCTGGTCGTCGAAGAGAGCGTCTGCTTGTTTCATTGAAATCGTAAAATATTAGATGGTTTAAAAGTGTGTTCGCACATGGGGAACAGAAAGCGGGGGGACCCGTTCATCAAACTCGCTCACAGCGCTACGATCAAAACTTTTTAATATTACTGCGGTCGCAAAAAACAACTTCCCCTATTCCACAATCGTTCCACGGAAAAATTTTAAAAATACTTGACCCTCGAATTAATCAACTATGGTTAATTACCTCTGCCGATCGTCTTCATTTACAGCTTCCGGTTGGGACTAAACAATCCCACTAACCATCCGCAAAGTAGCGTGATACTGGCATTAAGTGGAAAGAACCATTCAGAGCTCAATTCAGGGCGGCAGGAGGTCAATTGTTCTGCCCAGTTTGCTAGGCCAAGAGCCTCCAGAACCAAGGGTAGTTCCGGCCTAAACCAAGACACAAGCAATACCGATAAAATCGTGCCGACAATGAGACCTTTTGTATCGACCTTTATTGGCAAAATCGCAGCAGCCAAAACCCCCAACAATGGCCCGTAAGTGTAAGCTACCATGCCAAAGGCCAAGCCGATGAGGTCGCTATCCTTGTTGTTCTCATAGACAGCCCACAAACCCAAGCCTGCGGCGGTTAAAATCACACCCCATACACAGACAACAATTCTCGATAAACGCACCATTTCCTGCCCCTTGCCCTCGGCTTCAAGCTTATCCCTCCCGTAGATCACCGACAAACTGGTCTGACTAAGTGCTGCCAGAATAGAATCAAGGCTCGAGATTGCTGCAGCAAATGCACCGGCCAATATAAGTCCGCTCAATCCAGGAGCCACCTCCATCGTTATCCATGTGGGAAACACGTTGTTCCCTTTTTCAAAACTTGCCGCAATCAATTCACTTGGTTCATTGACTTGATACCAAGCAAACAAGCCAGCTCCAACAGCGAGCATCAAGACAGTGACCATGATTGATATACTGCTCCAGCACATCGCTTTTCTGGCATCCTTGATATTGCCACAACAAAACATCCGCTGGGTGTTTAACTGATCGACACCGAACGCAGTAAAATTCTGGAACGGCATCGCAATCAGCGCCACCCACATCGTATAGCGTAAACTAGGCTCTTGAAACGGAGTTGTAAAATCAAGCCACTGGAGCTTGTCCTTATCCTGCCCATCAACTGTCACCTGATTCAGCTCAACAATCTGGCTCCAACTCAACTCATTCACCAAAAGAACCATCGCTAAAACGCCACCAAAAATAAACAGACAAAACTGAATCACATCCGTCCATATCACCGTCTGCATGCCCCCCATAAAAGTCCAAAGAATCGCTACAGCACCAATAATGACGATGCAAAGCCGCGCGTCCATGCCCGTTACCACCTGCAGAATAATGGCTGTGACGAGAACTCGCACACTCTGTCCTAAAATTGAGCCTAACGCAAAAAGGCCCGTCACCAAGCGTCTGGCCCCCTCGCCGAGACGGTTCCCCATGAAGTCATAAGGACTATAAATTTCTTTTTCGTAGTATAGGGGTATTAGCCAGTAGGCGACTGCAAAGCGAGCAATGATAGAACCAAAGCCCCATTGGAGGTAAGTCCAGTCTCCAGCCAAGGCGTATACCATGCCCGGCACACCAATAAAAGTTAGCGCACTGATTTCAGTGGCTATCATTGATCCACTTACCGACCACCATGGTAGCGTCTTACCGCCGAGGAAAAAATCTTTGATGTTGGACTGCTTACCGGAGAGCCTATGGCCAAGTACGGTCGTAAAAACCATGTATCCAGCAACAACGACCCAGTCCCAATAGGTAAAATATTCATGCACCTGCTTCATGGTTGCGCAGGCTAGCAAGAGATGCGACCACTTTAAACTGAAAACTTCACACTGAAAACTTCAAACTAATTGCAAAAGAGGCTTGTTGTTTGCGGCACTCCGATCATAACTCAACCCCAGATTTAAGCAAGTGGCCTCATCTGGAAATCATCATACTCTTGGCATCATCCCAGCTCGCTGGGGTTCTACTCGCTTCCCCGGGAAACCGCTTCACCTCATAGCAGGAAAGCCCCTTGTTCAGCACGTATGGGAACGAACCCAGCATTGCAAACTCCTTGACCAAGTTACCATAGCTACCGATGACAAGCGTATCCTAGAGGTAGCCCATGGTTTTGGCGCGCATGCCGTCCTGACCTCAGCAGACCACCCTACTGGCACTGATCGAATCGCAGAAGCAGTTTCATCATATCCTGATGCAGCATACGTCATCAATATCCAAGGCGATGAACCACTGATTGAGCCCAGCCTCATCGACGAGCTTGCCGCAGCCCTGCACCAAGATTCCGGTATTTCAATGGCCACCGCCGCAAACCCGATTGATGATGTGCAAGCCATCAATGACCCTAACGTAGTCAAATGCGTTCTCGCACAGAATGGAGAGGCCCTCTACTTCTCTCGCAGCCCCATTCCATTTCAGCGCGCTGCGAGCCCAAACCTCAAACTCTACCGGCACAAGGGAATTTATGCTTACCGCAGAGACTTCCTCGAAAAATTCGTCGTCTGGCCCCCCTCCCCACTCGAGCTGGCAGAGTCACTTGAACAATTACGAGCGCTAGAAAACAACGCTCGCATCAAGGTTCTAGTAACCTCAGATGATTCAATAGGAGTCGATACACTCGAACAAGCCCTACAGATCGAAAGACTTCTACACTAAATCACCCACTTCTCAATCACATATCTCTCATACCCATGGCTCAACCCACTAAATATATCTTTGTCACAGGAGGTGTCGTCTCTTCATTAGGCAAGGGACTCGCTGCCGCCTCACTTGGCACCCTGCTCGAACATCGCGGACTCTCCGTCATTTTACAAAAATTTGACCCTTACCTCAACGTCGACCCAGGCACCATGTCCCCATACCAGCACGGCGAAGTATACGTGCTTGATGACGGAGCGGAGACAGATCTTGATCTCGGGCATTATGAGCGATTTACCAATTGCACCCTCAGCAAGTTCAATAATCTCACATCTGGTCAGGTATTTGAAAACGTTATCCGCAAGGAACGCAAAGGCGACTACCTTGGTAAGACCGTGCAATTCATTCCACATTGCACAGATGAAATCAAAGCTCGCATCAATGACGTCGCGCTTCGCTCAGATGCAGACATCATTATTACCGAAATAGGTGGAACGGTCGGAGACATCGAAGGCCACCTCTTTCTCGAAGCCTTGCGACAGTTTTCACTCGATGTTGGCCGTGAAAATGTGTGCTTTATTCATGTCACCTTGTTACCGCTCATCAAGGCCGCGGGTGAGATCAAAACCAAGCCAACGCAGCAGTCCGTCGCTAAACTTCGCGAGATCGGCATCCAGCCAGACATTATCATCTGCCGGACTGAACACGACCTTGATGAGGACAACAGGCGTAAAATCGCCATGTTCTGTAACGTCGAGCATAAGAATGTTGTCGCATTTCGCGATGTTGACCACACCATCTACGAATGCCCCGTCGATCTGCGCCGAGACAAGCTTGACCGCCTAGTCACTGATCGACTCGGCATCAAATCCACGACCCCAGACCTGAGCAATTGGCAAGACTTCGTTGATCACATCATTAACCCGACACACGAAGTGAAAATTGCGGTAGTGGGCAAATATATCGAGCTCCAAGACGCCTATAAGTCAATTTACGAATCATTGACTCATGCTGGGGCTGCGAACGACACCAGGGTTACCGTTGAACGTATTGACGCAGAGATGATCGAGCGTGATGGAGCAGAAGTTCATCTCAGCGGCATGAACGGCATCCTTATTCCGGGAGGATTTGGTGATCGCGGCACAGAGGGGAAAATACTTACGGCTAAATATGCCCGAGAGCAAAAGATTCCCTACTTTGGCATTTGCCTTGGAATGCAAATCGCCACCATTGAGTTCGCCCGAAACGCATGTGACTTAACAGAGGCCAACTCAACCGAATTTAACAAAGAAAGCCCGCACCCAGTGATTTCCTTGCAAGAGGAACAGCAAGGGGTTGAAGATATGGGAGCCACCATGCGCCTGGGTGCCAGTGATTCAAAAATCCTACCCAATACCGTAGCCCACCAACTCTACGGGAAAGACATCATCAGCGAGCGCCACCGACACCGCTATGAGTTCAATCCTGCTTACCGCCAGCAGATTGAAGCCGCGGGCCTCAAAATCAGCGCTGTTTCTGAGCCCGAAGGCCTCGTTGAAATCGTAGAGATCAGCGACCACCCTTTTTTCATTGGCGCCCAGTTTCACCCCGAGTTCCAATCGAGACCTAACCACCCACATCCTATCTTCTCTGGATTCATTGCTGCCGCACTTCAACACCGTTCTTAACCACAAGCCTAAGCCGTGTCCCTCATCGAATCCAAAATCCAAGAACTTGGCTACAGTCTTCCTGAAGCCCCGGCACCAGCAGGATCTTATGTAAACTGTGTTCGCTCTGGTAATTTGCTTTACCTTGCTGGAGGTATTCCACCATTAGACGACGAAACCTACAAAGGCAAAGTCCCCACTGACACCTCTCTTGAAACAGCTCAAGAAGCAGCTCGTCTAATCACACTCAATCGTCTCGCTGTAGTGAAAGCAGAGGTCGGCGACCTCGACCGAGTCGAGCAAATCGTCAATGTAGGTGGCTTTGTTAACTCCGAGCCTGATTTCTACCAGCACCCTGCCGTCATCAACGGCTGCTCCGACCTACTCGTCGCAATCTTCGGTGACAAAGGAATACATTCACGAACAGCACTTGGAGCAGCTGCCCTACCGCTCAACGTATCTGTGGAAATTAATATGATCGTCGAAGTAAGCTAAATTTTTCTCTTGTAAGATCTGAACAGACCCTATTCGTATCAAAAAGTATATTTAATGTGTAAATTTTGACTTCTCCACTTGCAGTATCACAATACAGACGTAACATTCACTTTGATAATTTTCACATAATTATCCACAAATTAAAAATAGATATATCTATCTTACTATGAAAACCAGCATACGAAAAACAACTGCATGCGCTGCCGCTCTCGGGCTAGCGGCGCTACCCATGTTGGCTACTGTGCATGCCAATGTTGCCGAGGCAGCAGCGGCCGATGCCATTACCAACACCGCAAGCGTCTACCTTGTCCAAGTCAGCGGCAAGGGATGAGGCGTTTCCAGCAGAGCCAGTTTGGCTCTGAAAACACAAAGTGGCGTCAGTAAAATCCTACTTTCAGGCCTGCGAGCAACTGTCGTCATGAAGGACGGGCAGGATCTTGACAAAGCCAAAGTTGAGCAGTCACTGAACCGAAAGTCGCTGAAACTTGTCTCGTTCAAAAAAGACGAAATCGTGATTCCTGAAGCTGGCTATGTGTTGGCTGTCACTGGAACCGGATGAGCGGACACCAACGAAAAAGCCCGTGTGGCTTTAGAACAACTTGACAATATTGCAGCCGCCTATGTCAACCGAGGCATCACTCTTCACCTTATCAAGGCTGGTGAGCTCGACCAAGACAGTGTCGCCAAAGCAATTGCTCCGTTCAGAATGAACATCCAAGCAACCAAAGCTCTCGAGGGGAACCCCCTATAGGAGCACGATAATAATCAACCACCTACGACCAGCCCTCTACCGAGGTCTGGTCGTATTTTTTTATAACTCAGTGGGATTATCAGCGGGATCACTATTCGCGGAGCTGCGTGTGACAGCCCACAGATAAGGAGACCAGCGCTTTGCTTCCACGCGATTATAACGCGCCACCACCCATTGCTCACTATCAAGCTCATTGATAAATTTAGTCACCATGCGTGCCTCATCATCACCACCATCGTGACCGGGGTAGCACATCACCGTTAATATCCCGCCACAGGCTATTAAACCTGCCGCCGCCAATAATGCAGCTGAAGTTGAATCTGCATGCGTAATCCTCGTCTTATCCCCTCCCGGTAAATAGCCGAGATTAAACATCACCGCCTTTGCCTGGCCCACCACATAATGCTCCATACCAGCATGGCTCTCACAGATCAGCTGATAACAACCACCATCTACCTTGTCCGCTTCAAGTCGCTCACGCGAGTTAATCAAAGCTGCCTGCTGAACATCAAAGCCATAGACCATACCAGAGGCGCCAACACATCTAGTTAAAAACAGAGTGTCATGCCCATTACCTATTGTTGCGTCCACTGCCGTATCGCCTGCCAGCAAAACCCCAGCAACCAACTCATGAGCTTGAACCAGCAAGCTTACTGATGTGCTTTTCTCTTCAATCATACCACAGCCATTCTGCTTCTTGGCGAGTCAAAGCCCTCAACCTGGCTGGACTAATTTCAGTTCATCATCGAGATCACATTCGCCACTCAAGTGCGCAGCAAAATGCTCTGCAACAGCAGGTGCCATCAAAGAGCCCTTTGATCCTAAACCGTTGAAAAAACCAACCTCTGCCATCTCGGGGTGGAAACCGACCACTGGCATGCTGTTTCTTACGATCGGCCTGATCCCAGCCTCGTGGCCAATTACCTCCATGGGAACATCCTTGCCGTCACCGAGCTTCACCCATGTGTTTAATTTGTTAAGCACGTCAGACCTACCCGCATCAGAGGGTATAGCATCCATGTTCTTCCAGTCATAATTAGCACCCGCTTTCCACATGCCTCCCTCTCGAGGGGCTAACCACCCATTGCAATGATATCGCCGAGCTTCATCAAGCTCATCGATCCAGACATTCAAAATCTCACCTTTCGCACTACGGTGATGAACATGCGAAAACCAGCCTTGGTATCCATCCACCCCTTTCAGACCATATGCACCCTGGCACAAGATCACCTTATCAGCGACCACATCCTGCCACTTGACCTTACCATCGACAAAAGAAACATCCTGCTCAGCAAAGGCAGCTTCGCGCCACGAGCCCGCATCCATCAACTTGTCCTGCACAACGTGCAAAAAAGTCAGCGTATCTAGCCATGCACCATCTGGCATTTCGATACCACCGAATTCATTCTGAAAAGGACCCTCGAGCTCCGGCAGTTCATGCGCCCATTGGCCAAGCTCACCCTTCTTGCCTCTCCACTTGTCACGCTCTCTCTCAGAGGCAAACACCCGCACCACGGGTGTGGAGTGATAAAGTTTGCGACCACTCTCTTTTTCCAAGGCATGATAGAACGCTACCGCCTTCGGCAAATAATGCTGCTGGCGCCATGCTGGGTTCATCCCCTTACCTGTCAGTGGAGTTATCAAGCCAGCAGCAATCCTCGTCGAGCCCGTGCCATCCTGACGATCCACCACCAGAACAGAGCGCCCACGCTTAAGTAATTCGACAGCAAGCGTGCTACCGGCTAGGCCCTGGCCAATGATTAGAAAATCAACATTCATTCCACAGCCTGTGTATCCCATCTTGAACCCGAAGGGAATAGCAGATTTAACCCTGCTTCTTGCAATAACCTTCGGTAGCGTAGATTGGCATCAGTCAACCGCCAGGTCAACCATAGCCCACCTTATACCGCCTAACTGCTAGGAATTTGCTTTTTGGGGGAGGTGTTCGGAGAGGCTTTCATGGGGTGATAAGGGGGTTGACAACACGCAGCCAAAATTTGAGCCTTTCTCCCTTATGAATAATGTCGAGCCCTCGCAAAGAGCATTTTCCTACCAAAAGCGATTTTTGGGCAGCCTTTTATCGATTCTGGGTGTGTTGGCTCTGGGGGCGCTGTCCCCGCTCCAAGGAGAAGTATCGGTCAAGAAAGGGTATCAAGAACGGACCTACGATTTTAAGGCCGCAAATGAGAAAGTTGAGTATGCGCTATATGTTCCCCAGAGCTATAAGAAAACGGCCAAAACTCCACTGATTGTCCTGCTCCACGGACTGGGAAGTAAACCACAGGAAGTGATTCAATATGCTGGAATTATTCCTGAGGCTGAGAAGCGCGGATACATGGTGGTGGCTCCACACGGATACAACAGCCGTGGTTGGTATGGCGCGTCTGGGAAAGGAAGAGGTTTCATTCGGCCAAATCCCAGTGATCCCGAAAATCTTGGCGAGTTGAGTGAAAAAGATGTGCTGAATGTCATCAAGATTGTTCGTGATGATTTCAGTATCAATGAGAGCCGAATGTATTTGATGGGGCATTCCATGGGTGGTGGTGGAACAGTCCATCTGGGAACTAAATTTCCTGAGCTGTGGGCAGGGTTGGCAGCCTTGGCTCCTGCAATCATGTCAGGACGAGATAAGTTGGGAGTTCTCAAAAAAAATAAGATTCCCATTATGATCGTCACTGGAGACAAGGACAGGCTCATTCCAGTAGCTGGCATTCGCAGTGTAGTTGACAAGCTGAAGGCTGAAGGGATTACTCACCTCTACAAGGAGATTAAAGATGGCAATCATGGCAGCTCCATCCATGCGAACCCATCAATGATTGCCGAGGTTTTCGATTTTTTTGATCAGCATTCAAAAGCTGGAGAGAGTGAGCCTGATGCAGATGGTTCCGATGAGAAATTTCGGGAGTTTACGAATACTAAAGGACAGCAGATCAAGGCCAAGGTCGTTTCCATTACCGGCACCAAGGTCACTATCATCCGAGAAGATGGGAGAAGATTCACGATGACGATTTCGACCCTCAGTGAGCCCGATCAGGCATTTATTGAAGCTTGGAAAAAGCAATATCCTAAGAAAGTCCGGTAGCTGGTTTTTTGCGAATGATGGGGTCTCTGACTGCTAGGAGTTTGCTTTTTGGGGGAGGTATTCGGAGGGGCTGTCATGGGGTGATAAGGGGGTTGACATTAGCTTTGCAGTGCTTGCTGCAATGTTTGGTTGGGATCCAACCACTTCTCATCATACCCCTTGGCATAATTAAAAAGGTCACGGTGCATATACTCGTAATAACCTTCCTTCTGCTCGTCATTGAGCCGATGCCAGATCGCCACGTTAAACGCCCGCGTCACCTTCTGCATCATCTTCAGGGTCAGGCGGCGTCCCTTCCGTGCCTTCTGTACCTGCTTGTGCGTCAGTTGCTCAGTGGAAACCTCTACCATATCATGGTTCCCCATCCCCCACTCATCCATCATTCGATCCAAAGGCTGAGAACCCAAATCTCGTTCGTTACTATCCTGCATGGAAACGTTCTTATCTTGAAAATTTAAATTTGGAAACTGAATTTGGCGTTTGGAATTTAGTAAATATAGATTAGCGTTATCTAATGCCTAGCAAACAAGATATTCTTGACCTCTACTTCATGGATGCACGATGTAAATTAATTGATATCGCTGCCTTTTTGGACCGCATAGATCGTTTTGATGGCGATACCGATTACCGTTTCGATGGCTTTCATGAAGCATTAGACGCCATGCTGAAACCCGGCGAACAGTCACGAGCACAAGCTGTCCTCAATACCCTCTCGGATCAGAGTAAAGAGCCCATACCAAAGGCCATCATCCAAGGAGCCTTTGGCGCACCACGCAAAACAGCCAGCAACTGAACCTCAATCACTCCTTACCGATGTCTTATATCGAACCACATGCTCACATGGTGAGCCGCACCACGGATGATTACCAAGCCATGGCCATTGCTGGCTGTGAGGCCATTTGCGAGCCGGCTTTTTGGGCTGGTTTTGATCGCAGCTCAGCCCAAGGGTTTCACGATTACTACCGACAACTCACTGATTATGAGCCGAAACGCGCGGCTAAGTTCGGCATTAAACACTTTTGTTGGTTGTGCATCAACCCCAAGGAAGCTGAAGATTCTGGCTTTGCTCGCGAGGTAATGGCTATCATCCCAGAATTTCTCGATCAGCCCACAGTATTGGGCATTGGCGAGATCGGCCTCAATAAAAACACTACCAGCGAGCTCACTATTTTTGAAGAACATGTCGCCATCGCTCAAAAACACGACTTACCCATCCTCATTCACACACCACATCTCGAGGACAAGCTCAAGGGCACCCGCCTCATTATCGATGCACTTAAAAACGCCAAGGTAGATCCCAGCAAAGTCATCATCGACCACGTTGAGGAACACACCGCCGGCATGGTCCTCGACCAAGGCTTCTGGGCAGGCATGACGCTCTATCCCGAATCGAAGTGCACACTGTCCAGAGCAGTCGACATCCTTGAGAATTTCGGCATGGAAAACATCTGGATGAACTCCGCATGTGACTGGGGCGTCTCAGACCCCTTAGCCGTTGCCAAATGCATGCAGGAAATGAAAAAACGACAGCACTCTCGTGAGACGATCCACCAAGTAGTCTATGAGAATCCCGTCAAGTTCCTTAGCCAATCCCCTAATTTCACGCTCTAAGTCATGGATGTAACAGAACTTGATCAATTGAAGGAGTGTCTGCGCAAGCTCCCCCCCGAAGACCAAGACCACATGGCTGGCTTCCTCCTGGTTGAGCGCCTCAAACGCAATAGCCTGGTGATGCCCGCCCTCCACAAGCGTGTTGAAGACTCTGATCCAGAAAACTGGCAAACCCTAAAAAGCCTCAAAGAAGCTCGCGACAATGACTGACACCCTAGTTTATCTTCACAACCACGTTGCTGATTACATCAAAAAGTTAGCCCAACAAGGGCCTGTTCAATCGTTTCTTGATCGGCTGCAGTCTAACCCAGAAATCGTGGGAAACTATCGATTCATTGACCCTCTTGGTAGAATTATTGAAGTCAAAATTCTTGGCCGCCACGCCCTTTTCTTTTTTAAGGATCCTTTTGCCAATATCGTAAAGATCCTCGACCTTCGCAACGTAGAGTCCCTGTGAAAACAGCCAATCTTCCTGAGGCTCATCTGGCCTATTGCACCAATATTCACCCAGCAGAAAGCTGGGAGGAGACACTGCAGGTGCTCAAAAAACATACACTCAAAGTAAGGGACCAAGTCTGCCCTGCTGGCTCTGACTATGCAATCGGACTACGATTATCGGCTCGCGCAGCATCTGAGCTGCTGCATGGCAATCACCTGGCTGAGTTTAAATCATGGCTCCAGAATGAAAACTGCTACGTATTCACCATCAACGGCTTCCCCTATGGGGCGTTTCACGGCACAAGGGTAAAGGAGAAGGTTTATCAACCTGATTGGTCCAGTGAGGAACGCCTTAACTACACCAAGGACCTGTTCAGCATAATCGCCCAACTTGTCCCCGAAGGCATTGATGGCTCAGTGTCTACACTACCCGGTTCGTTCAAAGATTTTCACGCTGACGAAAACGCGATCTTCAGAAATCTTGAGGCCTGTGCTGAGCACATAGAAAAACTCTCGATCAAGCACAAACGAGATTTGCATTTAGGGTTAGAGCCAGAACCTCTCGGCCATTTCGAAAACACCGAAGAAACACTTCGTTTCTTTAACATGTTGCTCCAAAGCGTAAATGACTCCGAGCTCATCAAACGCCGAATCGGAATCAACTATGACACCTGCCATTTCGCGCTTGAATTTGACAGCTGCATCAACTCACTCGACGCCCTTCGAGCAGCTGGGCTGCGCATCTCTAAGGTTCACCTCTCCTCCGCACTGGAATTTGATCCCCACTCTGAAAATGCTATCAAAGCAATCACAGCCTTCGATGAGCCCACCTACTTACACCAAGTCATTGTCTCAGATGCAACCAAGCAACTAACCCGATTCAAAGACCTCCCAGACTTCATAAGCTCTCATCAGTCTCCAGATTTCACATTCGCCTCACCAAGCAGGGCACGCATACACTTCCATATCCCTCTTTATGCGGAGCCAGCAGCGCCCCTAAGCTCGACCCAAGGACATGCTGTTGACGCCATTGAATACCTCAAGGCTAATCCGGGTTTTTGCTCCCACTTTGAGATAGAAACTTACACTTGGGGCGTTCTTCCCAGTGAGCTCAAAATAGCTATCGACGAGCAAATCGCCCGCGAATATCGCTGGGTTTCTAGTCAATAAAAGAACAAACATACTGGCAGATACCGTCTGCCACCTCAATACTGAAGCCTGACTTGGCCTCCACGTCAAAATGATCGCCTGCAGCAAAGCTGTCGCTGCCCTCAATGCCGTCAAGGCTGACCGCACAATCACCATCAGTAATTTCCATGCGTTCGGCCAAATTAGTATCAAAGTGATATTTGCCAGGGAAGATTAAGCCAAAGGTCTTGGTTGATCCGTCCTCTAGGGTGACTCCGTGCGAGACCACCTTGCCATCAAAATAAACATTCGCCTTTGCGTCTGCGGTTACGTTGGTAAATTTCATTGATGAAATTTCCTCTCGTTCCAGCAGACAAGCAAGTCATAACTATGTCACCCCTCGCCTAAGAAATATTACATTAATTTTGAACAGATACGGGAGTTAGTAGTCTACCTATCTTGGAAGCACGGTAATACTGTTTATTCCCTCCAACACAAAGATGG
>JAQXBQ010000106.1 GCA_029252325.1 Akkermansiaceae bacterium | reverse complement strand
TTTTCCTCAGCCTATTGAATCTTCACGTGTTGCAAATTGGCTGGAGAGGCTCCCTGAATCTGTCATTCGGGCAAAAGCTCTGATCTCTCTCGGAGAGGGGGCTGAGCACCGCTATCTTTATGAGCGTGTAGGGCAAGTGATCTCCCCATCGCCAATCAGTATGCGGGCAGTTGCCAAAGTTCCATGTTCAGGAATTTTCATTGGTGCAGAACTGGATCCCGAGGATATTCTTCGAATCACTCAAAAACATTTGCACCCTGATTGCCATTTTCCCGAATAATGAGCGAGCATCAGTAATTCGTAAATGATGAACGCTTCAAACAAACGTCCTGTCACTGTGCATTCTAGCTTTCTTGGCTCAGGAAAGACCGCTCAGCCGTCACCAGTGCACTGGATATTTCTGGGCAACAGTAGCACGTGATCATTGGCCTAAAGAACGCGCACATATCGACCGAGTATGGAAAGGTGAAAACGGTGATTGCTGGCAGGAAATCATGTCTGATGAGGGTAAGCGTGAAAAGCTTTTCACATACCCATTTCCGAAATGGAAAATGGGTATCGGTGGGTCTTAAGATGATGGCGGACCGGGAGGGATTGCCTTCGTGGCACTCAGGCTGTGCTGGTTAGCAAGTTTCTTTCTCCGGAAACTTTGGGGTAACGGGTGCGTGATGCACGCACCCTGTGTGCGCTCGAACTACGTTCTCATCCCTGCCTGAAAAGCAATCACCCCAACCCTCATTGTGAGGACTGGGGTGATGGCGGACCGGGAGGGATTCGAACCCTCGATACCCTTTTGGAGTATACTCCCTTAGCAGGGGAGCGCTTTCGACCACTCAGCCACCGGTCCTTAGTGGGGTCGTTGTGGACGACGGGCGTAGTTGGAACATATACGCGAGCATTCGTCAAGAGATGAAGGTGACGTAATTGAAAAATGTCTTAGTTGCAGGGCTCGCTAGCTTAGGTATTGTTAATTCTGTCACAGGATTTATACCGATATTATACCAAGTAATTCAATGAGTTCAAAAAATACAGGGGGATTAGCAGGCAAGTTTTTTGTCTGTATGATCGGTTTCATGCTGGTGTTGATCGCTGTGCTTTTCCAGTGGCTGATGCTACGTAGCTATTTAAACGCAAAGAGTACTCGCGAATGGACTCAGGCTGAAGCGGTTGTAATGCGCTCGAGCATTGAAGAGCGCCATATTAGTGGTTCTCCGCCTGAGGCGAGATTGTTCATTCGGTATCAATATAGCTATGATGATGAAGAGTATGTGTCAGGCAATATGTCTTCTCGGGGCTCTAAGTGGTCAAGGGAAAGGGCTGCGGTTACAGCGCTTCTTGCAGATTATCCTGCTGGATCATCTCACCAAGCATGGATAAATCCAGAAGACCCTCATATGGCTATACTGAAGCACGACACAAAGGCTGCAGGCTATACCTTATGGTTTCCAGCCGTCATTATGATAGGTGGGTGCGGTATTATTTGGGGGGCCGTGCGAGATAAGAGTCGTTAGGAGTAGTCTCAGTTCACTCGGTGATCACGTCTGCTTTAGGGGGCTTGCGAAAGATGGGGTGCTTTTTTCCCTCGGTAGGATTTGTAAATATACTGGTTTTCCATGTGGGCTCAGAAATGGGACCTTTACCATTGAATTGAAAGAGACCAATAAACGGTCGCAATGGCATTGCTAAAACTCCAAATAAGCCTCTTGCGTTCATGCGTACGAGTAAATCAATTTCTTTTTTGTTAAGATCGATGTTTCCTTCTCCTGTGAATTTTAATGAGCGAGTTGTCGCGAGGAAGTCATTGGAAAACACAATGCCGTTTTTGATGATGTAGGTGCAGGAAGCATCTTTTGCTTTTTCTTGGGTTGGATTTTTATCCCTTAATACGCCACCGATCAGTTTGGATATAGGGCCTAGCATGGGGACTGTAAACAGGTTGCCTTTTTCGAGTGCGAGTGATCCTTGAGCATTGAATTTATCGGTTGAATTGCCATCGCCATTGAAGTCTATCCTCCCAGTTAATAGGCCGCGTTCAGCATTGTTAAACTCATACAATTTGCCTATATCTTTGAGGTGAAGTCTGCGAAATTGGAGGTCGCCAAAGTAACCTGACCTTTCAGGGTGTGAGGTGTAAACACGGATATTGCCGCTGCATGCTCCTTCAAAGGTGTAAAATGATAAGTTGTTTACATCCACTCTATCTCCAAGAATCTGCACATTAGATTGCAGCGTATTGAGTGTTAGTGGCTCGCCGATAAATTCGTAATGCATCGAGCCGGGGCTGTTAACAATGATATTGAAATTTGTAGCGTCTTTATTTCCATTCAAGCCAAATGCACCACTCGCGGAGAGGTTGGGAGGGCGGTGGAAGCGGTATTTTTCAATGTGGTCAGCTACATTCGGAACGAAGAGTCTGACAATAGGAGCTGGCCATGCGCTGCCATTAATATCGTTGAGCACGATGATGTTTTCATCTCTGTTTAGATGAATAGATGAGGCTGATACTGAGGCTGAAGAGGGGCCGCCGTATGTTTTTTTTAGGCTGTAGTTGTCGTAATTAAAGTCTGCCTTGATCCTATCAAAGTGTGATCGCACTGCGCTCAGGGAATAATGCCCAGACAAGCTGTTCATTTCAGTACCTTTATAAGAAAACTTGTCTATTTTTGCATAACCTTCGGCATCCCACTGAGTAAGCATATGGCGATTCATAGTGCCTCGTGCACTAATCTGTAGGCTGGAGTCAGGTTGGAATGTTACTTTATTTAATGCTTTGCCAATACCCGATCCATTAAGGAATGGTGTATAAGCTGATGCTGGTAAGGTAGAGTCAGCCTCGTATTGTATAGTTTCATCTTTGAATAATATGCGCCCTTTGAGTTCGCCTTCTTTGTGTTTAGCGTAGAGCTTTGTTAGGAAAAGATCTTTGTTTTGTGAGGAAAAATCGCTCTGCAGCTCTTGGAAGCGTGATCCAAGAAATGAGAAATCGCTGACTGAAATTTGACCTGTGATCAGGGTTTCTGTCTGGGAATCAGGTTTGAGCCGTATGGTCCCTGTGCAGGATATATCAGGAGGAGTAGAGAAGGTGAGCTGATTGGCGATATTGATACCCAGTATTTGTCGGCAGAGAGCTTGCAGGTGCAGGGTTGAATGAGCTTCAAATTTTGTCGTCTTCGTTGCCGGTTGATAGCTGGCTTTACTGTCCAGTTTGCCAGTGCTGTCTCTTAAGCTTATATTATCTAGGGTAATTATGTTGTTGTTGTAATCGCCACTGAGTTCAATGTCATAGAGGGATGTGCCGTTTTTTTCGATTTCGGCAGCTTCAATGATAAAGTCGATACGGGCTGTTTCAATCTTATCGGTATTGGCCTCAATATAGAGTTTTATTTTTGGCGGACTGTCGACAGGCCATTGCCACTGTTCGATTTCATTGAGAATATGGGATATGAATTTGAGTCTATTCGTTCTTTGTTGTTTTAGCCTTTGGGGGCTGTCATCCTGAGCGTCTTTTTCGCTCCAGATACGGGCGTCCATGGAAATATGGATTCCAGATAAAAAGCCTTCCAGCGCCCGCGCTTCGATGGTTTTTTTGTCGGGTAAATACATTTCGCCCTGAAGCTCATTAATGATGATTAGTTTTCCGCTCGGGTCATTGGAGTCAATAGGTAGCGTGATATCAGCATCTTTGAGGGCGATATTGTGTACCCTTATTTTGCCTCGCATCAATTTAGTTTTATCGACATCAATAACCAGATGCTCAAGTCTGGCTACGACGTCTTCACGCTTTTCATCTGCGTATATACGCACGCCTTTTGCAACAAGCCCCTTCGTAATTTCAAACCTTAGATGCTCAAAGTCTGCGATGACTCCTAGGTTCTCTAGTTCGATAGCTATGCGCTCACGCCACTGGTCGTTGATGCCAGATTGATTGATGTAATAAATGCCACCTACCATACCAGCTGCCGTCAAAACCAAGCATAGAGCAATGAGGAATTTGATGTGGTGGAAGATGCTTCGATGCCGCATGGCGCTGTTAAACTATCACGAATACTATGTGCGCGCAAGGCAGCCCATAGATTGATATGTTGATGCCGTCAAAAGAATGAAGCTTCGATGATAAAGCCACAATAGATAGGAGTGTAGACTAGCTAAAGTAATCAACTCCTGCTTTGAAGAGCGGTTGGTGTTTGTTACCTGGGATATTTTTGGCGACGTCTTGGCCGCGGCGTTCCGTATGCCCCATTTTGCCTAAAATTCTGCCGCAAGGTGAAGTAATTGCCTCAATAGCGTAGAGTGATCCATTAGGGTTCCAGTCGACATCCATAGATGGGTTGCCATCTAAATCTGTATATTGAGTGGCAATCTGGCCATTTTTGGCAAGCTGGTTGATTTCTTCATTACTAGCGTAGAATTTACCCTCCCCATGAGAAAAAGCAATATTGTGCAAATCGCCGACCTGGCAATTGGAAAGCCATGGAGATTTTGTGGAAGCGATGCGCGTTGTTGCATATCGTGCGATGTGTCGGCCGATGTCGTTGAATGTGAGCGTAGGAGATCCAAGTTCACTTTGAGTGGGCTCTTGGATTTTGCCATAGGGGACAAGGCCTGTTTTGATGAGCGCTTGGAAGCCGTTACATATGCCGAGGATTAAACCGTCTCTGTTACTGATTAAATCCATCACGGCATCGCTGATACGCGGGTTGCGCAATACGGTGGCGATAAACTTTCCGGAGCCATCAGGTTCGTCGCCAGCAGAAAAACCACCGGGTAGCATCAGTATTTGAGATTGGTTGATGTGTTCGGCCAATTCACGCAGAGATTCTTCGACATGGGTGGGGCTAAGATTTCTGAAAATCAGAGTGTTGGCGTCAGCTCCAGCATGATTGAAGGCTTTGGCAGTGTCATATTCACAATTAGTTCCCGGGAATGTTGGAATGATAACCTTCGGTTTTGACGATCTATTACCCGTTGAATTCCTCGGTGCCGTATCTTGGCTCGTGTAGGAAAAGCTTCTTACTTCCTGATGTGCTGCTTGAACTTGAGTCGGGTAAGTTGATTCCAAGGGGCTGGACCAGCTTCCTAATAGGCTGCTAATTTCTATAGACTCACTGTCGATTTGAATCTCGCTTGTATTTGTGGTGAGGCCAATTTTAGTTGCCTCTAGTAATTGATCAAGAGGTTGAGTTGATTCTACTATAAAGCTGAAGTAGCGCTCTTGGTAGAGGTTGAGTGTAGTATCTAGATCTGCCCCGATATGGTTGCCAAAGCTCATCTTTGCAATGCCTGCAGCAATGCCGCCTTCTGCAAGAGAGTGGATTGCCAAGATTTTACCAGTTTTGTTTTCCGAGTATAGTAATGCGGCAATTTCTTGCAGCCGTTTAAAAGCTGGGACTCCTTGATCATCACGTGGCACAGTGACAAGAGAGATGTTGCTGTCTGCTTGCTTAAATTCGGGGGACAGTGCGTGTTGCGTTTTTCCTGGGGCTACGGCAAATGATACTAAGGTTGGGGGAACATCGATATCATTGAAAGACCCCGACATGGAATCCTTGCCTCCGATAGCCCCAAGGCGAAGCTCATTCTGTGCTAAGAATGCGCCCAGCAGTGCGGCAAAAGGTTTGCCCCAACGTGCTGGGTCGTTACCAAGTTTTTCAAAGTATTCCTGAAGTGTGAGACGTATATCTGATAGCTGTGCGCCTGATGCCACAATACGGCATACTGATTCGGTCACGGCGTATAGAGCGCCGTGAAAAGGAGACCAATTTGCAATATTGGGATTAAAACCCCAGGACATGTGTGTGCAGGTTGTGGTGTTACCTTTTAAAAGGGGGATTTTGGCAACCATCGCATCTGTTGGGGTTAGTTGGTGTTTGCCGCCAAAGGGGTTGAGCACACTACCTGATCCAATGGATCCATCAAACATTTCGCCCAGACCTTTTTGTGAGGCTGTATTAAGATCGGAAAGTGCAATTTGCATACGCTCTGCGTGGGTGAGCTGAGCTGAATCTCTGAGTGCTGGGATTGGCTTTCCGAGTGGAGAATCGGCAGATGGTGCTTTTACCTCAATGTTTGTGGATAGAGTGACGCCGTTGGTATCTAGGAAAGCCCGTGAGAAGTTGACGATATTTTTGCCGCGCCATGAGATAGTAAGTCTTCCCGTGTCTGTGACATCAGCCACATGATTACACTCAAGGTTTTCCTTGTCACATTCTGCTTTGAAGTAGGCAATCGTTGATGGGTCGACGCAAATGGCCATGCGCTCTTGGGACTCCGAGATGGCAAGTTCCGTGCCATCGAGTCCGTCGTACTTCTTTGGTACTTCATCTAGGTTGATATCCAGGCTGGGGGCTATTTCGCCGATGGCGACTGATACGCCTCCCGCGCCGAAATCGTTGCATACTTTAATTTTGCGAGCGAGCTCTGGGTTTCGGAAGAGCCTTTGAATTTTACGTTCTGTTGGAGGGTTGCCTTTTTGCACCTCAGCAGAGTTGTCCAGTGCTGTATCGGTATGCTCCTTAGATGATCCTGTAGCCCCACCGACACCATCACGACCTGTGCGTCCTCCGATCAAGAGAATGACGTCTCCAGTGGCGGGGCTACCCCGAAATACGTTTTCTTTGGGTGCTGCAGCCACTACCGCACCAATTTCCATTCGCTTGGCGACATAGTTTGGGTGATAGACTTCCGAAACTTGTCCCGTCGCAAGCCCTATTTGGTTACCATAAGATGAGTAGCCGTGTGCCGCTTCGCGACATATTTTACGCTGAGGGAGTTTGCCTGGGAGCGTTTCTGAAAATGGGGTGCGCGGGTCGGCAGCGCCTGTAACGCGCATGGCTTGGTAAACGTAAGATCGGCCAGATAGAGGGTCACGTATACATCCGCCAAGGCAGGTAGCAGCCCCACCGAAAGGTTCGATTTCAGTTGGGTGGTTGTGTGTTTCGTTTTTGAACATCACCAGCCAATCTTCATCGACTCCATCAACATCAACAGGAACGACAATAGAAGCAGCGTTGATTTCCTCAGAGACTTCCACATTGTCTAGTTCGCCCGTTTTACGAAGTTCCTTCATCGCGATGAGTGCGATATCCATCAAGGTCTCGGGGCGGTCTGTTTCGCACCCATAGACGGTGTCGCGAGATGCTTGGTATTTTGCATACGTTTCTGCCACGATATCTTGCTGTTCGAATTCAACCTTCTCTATTTTGGTGGCAAAGGTCGAATGGCGACAGTGATCTGACCAATATGTGTCGAGCATTTTGATCTCAGTAATGCTTGGGTTGCGGCCCTCTTCATCGCGGAAATAGGTCTGAGTAAAGATGAGGTCTTGGGCAGACATCGCTAAGCCTAGCTCGTCACGCATAGAGCATAAGTCATCTGCTGAAGCGTTGATGAAGTATTCTAGGATTTCGACATCTTCGGGTATGTCAGAAGGAATCTCTAGCGTTTTAGGCATGTTCATGCTGGCTTCGCGTGAGTCGACAGCATTGATGGTGTAAGCCTTGACTTGGGCTAGTTCATCTTTACTTAGATTTCCACCAAGGATGATGACATGCGCGGAGCCGATGAGAGGTTTTGATCCCTGGGTAAGAATTTGTACGCATTGTGCTGCGGAATCTGCTCGCTGATCATATTGACCTGGTAAGTATTCAACAGCGAAAGCGATTTCATCATCGGCAAGATCGAGCTGAGCAGAGGCATTGTCCACCTGAGGTTCAGATAGAATGAGGCGTGAGGCCTCGGCAAATTCTTCTTCACTAAGCCCGCCAACATCGTAGCGCTGAACGACACGGATGTGCTTAAGATGATGAATATTAAGATTATCCCGAAGGTCGTGAAGGAGTTCACGGGCTTGGGTATTGAATTCGGCTTGTTTCTCGACAAAAACGCGGTGCATAGCTAGATCGCGGGATATTAGGAGCTGAAGTTATTTGGGCAAGAGCAATGCGAGGGAATCAGAGATTTAATGTCATGATGGCGGTGATGCATCGTGCTGCTGTATTAATCATACCGATGCCGAAGCTAATGTGTACACTCGTGAGCAATTAAAAAGCGTGCGGATCTGATAAGTGGCGTTTGACCTTTTATCATCACATGACTATCAATAAAACATGAAGGAAGTTGAAGCAGCAGGTAAAATACTCAGTAGCATGCTTGATAAGCTTGGTTTTGAAGCTGAGTTAATGATATCTCAAGAGAAGGATGGCCCATGCCTGAATATTAAGACTGACGAAGGAGCACACTTAATTGGTAAGCATGGGGATCGTTTGGAAGACCTTCAGTATTTGACGAATAGAATTTTGACCAAGCATTATCCTGATGCACCACGAGTAAAAGTCGATTGCGATCATTACCGAGCCAACCAAGAGCAACAGCTTCTCGAGTCAATTCGTGAGATTGCTCTGCAGGTAGTCGAAGACGGAAAGTC
>JAQXBQ010000102.1 GCA_029252325.1 Akkermansiaceae bacterium | reverse complement strand
GATCTGGTGACCTTGCCGGAAGTCCTGCGCGACAAGGGTTACGCTACGGGCTTGTTTGGCAAGTGGCACTTGGGAGATGATTATCCTTACCGGCCGCAGGACCGTGGTTTTGAGCAGGTGGTATATCATCGGGGTGGAGGTCTTGCTCAGATCTCGGACCACTGGGGCAATGACTACTTTGATGACACGCTGCTGGTCAATGGTGAGCCGAAGAAGTTTAATGGCTACTGCACGGATGTGTTTTTTGATGAGGCGATGAAGTTTATCAAAACCAACAAAGACAAACCGTTTTTGTGTTTCATCACGCCGAACGCGCCGCATTCACCCTACAATGTGGAGAAGAAATACCGTGACCTCTACGCGGATGATGACATGCCGGATGATCGTAAAAGGTTCTACGGCATGATCACCAACATTGATGAGAATTTCCAAAGGCTACGTGGATGTCTTGCAGAGCTGGGTATTGAGCAGGATACGATTTTAGTCTTCATGACGGACAATGGCACCTCCAAGGGGGCGGATTATGATGAGCAGATGTTTGTCACGGCTGGCTTCAATGCAGGCATGCGTGGCATTAAGGCTTCAGCCTACGAGGGCGGACACCGGGTGCCGTTTTTGCTGCGTTACCCAGCAGCTGGCATGAGTGTGGGCAAGGACGTGGGTAGCCTGACAGGCTATGCGGATTTCATGCCATCGATGCTGGATTTCTGTGGCGTTGATTCAGCTGAGCTTGAATTAGAGGGTAAGAGTCTACGGCCACTGCTCAGTGGAGATGAGCCCGATGCCTCCTGGCTGGATAGGGTGCTGATCAGCGACACCCAACGACTACCACATCCAATCAAGTGGCGATTTTCCGCGGTGATGAAGGCGGACTGGCGTCTGATTCGTGGGCGTGAGCTTTATGATTTGGCGAGTGACCCTGGGCAGCGCAAGGATATCGCGGCAGCGCATCCCGAGGTGGTAGCAGACCTGCGTGCCGAGTATGAGGAGTGGTGGCAGGTGTGTTCTAAGGAATTTCATCACAGCTCACCCGTGCATATCGGCTCGGACGAATGTCCCGAGGTGCACTTAACCACTATGGAGCTGCGCAATGACGATAGTAATGTGGTCTGGAATCAGGCCGGGGTGCGGGCAGGTCAGCCATGCTTTGGCTACTGGGAGGTATTGGCAGAGCGCGCGGGGGAATACGAGTTTGTGCTGAGGCGCTGGCCTGAGGAGACGGGCTATGCGATTGGTGAGGGCATCACTGGTGTGGATATCGATCAGGGGCCCGAGGGGTTGATCTCAAAAACGGCACTAGACTGGTACCGGGATGGTGAGGCACTGGATCTCTCCACTGCGGCACTTCAAATTGGTGAGCGTAGTTGGCAGCAGGATTTTGCCAAAGATGCCACGCAGGTGACTTTCAAGGTGAGGCTTGAGAGAGGGCCTCATACAGTTCGGGCCTGGTTCACAGGCGGAATTGATGTAAGGGCTGAGACTTTACTAAGTCCACATTTCCTCTCGATTAAGCGATCTGCTGAGGTCGCGGAATAAGGCTCTCGTAAGATGTCTACTCGGAGCCGTCATCAATAATCTCGCCTGCCTCGATAGCAGCCATCCGCTGCCGCTCTTCCTCATGTGAGTGAATTTGTAGGCCTGCGTGCATGCCGTGCCGGATGGCTGCAGCCTTCATGACATTACGTATGGCGCTGGCGGTGAAGCCATTGCGCCCGATGAGTATGGCAACATCGGATTGTGCCACAATGAGACGGAAATTGACACGGTCTTCACTGACCTCGCCCACACGAAGCTCAGCTTGGTCAGGCTGCTCGATGAACTGTAAGGCGATGAATTGGAGGAAATCCTTTATCTGATCTGTGGCTTCTTTCATAATGATTGACTCAATAAACCTAAGATTAATATGAGACGAACTCAACGGCAAAGTCTCAGTTGCTTCCTAATTTTGCCATGTCACTCAGTTTGGGTTGACCAGCGCCAGCCGTAGGATTAGGAAATAAAGCGCCATTCATAAGTCATACTCTTTATCCAAACGTTAATCACGACATCTAAATATGAGCCTATCTAACCTCGCTATTGCAAAGACGGACGACCTTCCCATTCGCCACCGTGGAGATGTTCACAGTGGTAAGGTGCGCTCGGTTTACTGGCTCAGTGAGGAGGATAGCGCACGCATCATCGAGGAGCGTGGTTATGATGTGTCTCCAGGAACAGAGCTGGCGGTGATGGTTATTAGTGACCGTATTTCTGCTTATGAAATCATTTGGCAAGGTGAAGACGGCTTGCAGGGGGTTCCGGGCAAGGGGGCTTCGCTCAATGCGACCGCACTGCACTGGTTTAATGAGTTTGAGAAAGCGGGGCTTGCGGGTAACCACATTCTTGATTCTCCTCACCCTCTCGTTTGGATCGTGCAGAAGGCTCAGCCTGTGATGGTCGAGGGTATTGCTCGTCAGTATATCACGGGTAGTATGTGGCGTGGTTATGAGCAAGGGGATCGAAGTATTTGTGGTATCGATTTGCCTGAGGGGCTAAAAAATGGGCAAAAGCTCGATGAGCTGTTGATTACACCTTCTACGAAGGGAGTGCTGACAGGGATTGCTGGCGTTCCAGAGAAGGACGATGTCAATGTGTCTCGCGATCAAATCTTAGAAAATTATGAGGCGTTTGCGTTCAAGTCGCCGGAGGATGTAATGCGTTATGAGAAGCTTTTATCCGAGGGGATTTCTATCATTTCCGATCAGGCACTGAAAGCTGGGCAATTATTGGTGGATACCAAATTTGAGTTTGGCTACATCCCTAATGCTTCGGGTGATGGTTATTCGATGATCTACATTGATGAGGTGGGCACGCTCGATTCTTCCCGCTATTGGGACGCTTCATCTTATGCAGATGGAAAGGTTGTGGAAAACTCCAAGGAGATGTTCCGAAAATTCCTCTGCGACTCAGTGCCTGAAGCCGATGTCTTGCTTAACAAAGAGCGAATGGAAGAGCGTGAGTTGCTCGGGCAGAACTTCAAGGTGCCAGTTGATGCGATGATGGCCATCAGTGAGCTCTATAATAATACTGCGGAGCAACTGACGGGGAAACCTCTGCCGAAGGTAAGCAATGCCCGAGAAGAAATTCTTGAGGCTCTTATGCCATTCGGCATTGTCCGCTAAAAGTTAGCGACTGCCTGATCGATAAAGGTGAGGATGTCCTTGCGGCCGTCGCCTGTTTTTGAGGAGCTGCTATAGGTTCGGGGCAGTCCGTCACAAAATTCACTCATTGCACCAGTGAAAAGGTCAGCGTTACGTTGTGCTGCGCCAGGTTTAACCTTGTCGGTTTTTGTAAAGACCAAGACGAAGGGGATTTGATTGTCTATGAGCCATTGGGTGAATTCGAGGTCAATGTTTTGTGGACTGTGGCGAGAATCAATCAAAACGAAAACGCAGCTTAAGTTGCGCCTATTGGCGATGTAGTCCGATACGAACTCATTAAATTGATTGCGATGCTGACCAGAAGCTTTGGCGTATCCATAGCCTGGTAGGTCAACAAGTGTCCATTTCTTGTTGATCAGGAAAAAATTAATGAGGCGAGTACGCCCAGGGGTGCTGGAGACCATGGCGAGATCTTTTTTGCGAGTGAGGGCATTGATTAATGATGACTTGCCAACATTGGAGCGCCCGATAAATGCGAACTCAGGTAATTCTGAATCTGGACAGCTTGCGAGGTCTGGGGAGCTGATAAGAAAGTCTGCAGATTGAATTTGCATGCTTGTTTCATGGCTTGATAAATCAATCGTGACAATAAAAAAGATATCTATAATAGTTGCTATTTTAGCTAAAAAGGGTGTAAATACATGTTGTGGACAAAATAGAAGCTTTTAGATTCCGTAACCCTGATGTGTTGATTCAGGCAATCGGTAAGCGATTACGCATGCAGCGACTGGCGATGGGCTTGACCCAAGCTGAGTTGGCCGAGCGTGCTGGCATCAGTTTGTCGACACTAAAGCTAATGGAACAGCGTGGTAAAGGCTCTCTGCAACGCCTAGCGAAGGTGGCCGTGGTTTTGAGCTTAGATGGTGACTTGAGAGCCTTGTTTACAGGGCAAAGGAGCTTTGAATCCCTCGATGCTGTCGAACGAACGTCTCGTGATCGTGCACCTCAGCGTCGCGGTAGAATAGCACGTAGCCGTATCGCAGCCCGTGTATCGGAGCAGCTGGCGAAAGATAACGATGATTTGGAAAGCTCAGATTCACCCTCGCAAATTTAGACAAAAATCATGAAAATAGAGGTGCAATACCAAGGTGGTGATGAATGTGCTGTCATCGGGCATTTAGCAGAGTCTGCTGACGGGAGAGTTTTCTTCGAGTATGATCAAAATTGGAAGGCTCAGCCGATTGAGCTTTCCCCAGCATACTTGCCAAATTCTACACAAGGTTCCGTAACCACTCCGACACCGCAATACGGTCAATTATTCGGTTTGTTTGGAGACAGCTTGCCGGATTGGTGGGGTCAGCAGATGATGAAGCGATTCTTTCAAGACAAGGGCATACCTTGGAGTAGTGTGGGTGTGCTGCAGAAATTGGCTTGTGCTGGCGCCCATGCGATGGGAGCTATCGGTTATGAGCCTCCAGCGGTATCCAGTGATTTTCGCGATGAGTTGACGGTCGAGGTTGCTGATCTAGTGAATAATGCGACATCGTTTTTACACGGGAAAACCGATGAAATCCTACCAGGCTTGATGAGGTCGGGTCTCTCTCCAGGAGGAGCACAACCTAAAGTTCTACTCGGATTTAACCGTGATTTTTCTCGCACGATGGCCGGTGGTGGTGGGTTGCCTGATGGTTTTGATCGTTGGTTGCTCAAGTTTGATCTGGATTCTGACTATCAACATGGAAAAGAGGAATATGCTTTTTCATTAATGGCTAAGAGTGCTGGCATCGATATGGCTGAAACCTATTTGTTAGAATGCGGCAATGGTATGTCTCATTTCTTGTCGAAGCGTTTTGACCGTCCAGGGGAATCCCGGCGTCATATTCACACTTATTCAGGTCTGACACATACCCAAATACGTGATGGTGTAGAATACAATCAGTTGATGGATTTGACGCGTATTTTAACCGGCAGTGAGCTTGGGGTTGAAGAGATTTTCAGACGTGCTTGTTTCAACGTGTTAGCAGGTAATGATGATGATCATTCCAAAAATCATGCGTTTTTAATGCAACCTAACGGACAGTGGGTTGTGTCGCCAGCGTATGACCTGACCAGCACGACTAACCCTCTTGCGAGTGGTATGCGGGCGGCCTCTGTCAATGGCAAGAGTGTAGGTATCGATCGTAATGATTTGGCTGAGCTTGGCAGGAGGCAGAGTGTGCGTAGGGTTGACGATGTTATCGATGAGGTGATTCATGCTATCAAGCGCTGGCCAGAATGGGCGAATCAATCTGGCTTGAGTGATTACCGTGTTGATCAAGTTGCTGACGAAATGCCGGCCTACGCACTCTGATACGTAAGTTTGACATGCCTAGATCGAGAAATCTTATTCAGTAAAATGCAATTTGTTCTACATATACTACCGCTCAGAAGGCTGTCGATGGCAGGCGCTTCAGTTTTAATTTCACTATTTTGTTTTACTCCATGCTATGCGTTGAAATTTGAGGACAGCTTTCGCCAAGAGGTAAGTCGTTTCATAGAGAGTCTCGATGATGATCAACGCGCTTTATGTCTCCATGATTTAGCTGATAAGCGACGCTGGGAGATGCGATATACCGGAGGGAAGCGGTCGGGCGTTATGATTCGAGATTTAGATGAAAACCAGAGATCTCTGATGGTTAAAGTCTTATCGATGGTGCTTTCTCCTCATGGGTGGAAAATGGCGAATGCTGTGGCTTTCCAAGATGCTGGTGAAGGAGGCGATGCGCTGGGGAAATACTGGATCACTTGTTTTGGTGATCCGCGAAATGGCGACTTTGCCTTTAGGTTGGCTGAACATCACTTAACGGTGGTTCATTTAGAGCTTGCTGACGATGTGGCGAATGAGTTCGGGCCTATTTTGTTAGGTGCTAATCCTGCAACTTTATGGAAAGAAGATGAGCTTGCACTACTTAATGCATGGCCGTTGATCGGTAACGAAAAGGCTCTCATCGAAGGTGAGCGTGGTATTGCAACTGAAGCCATGAATGAGGGTGAGGGCATTGATTTTACAGTATTAAGTGGAGAAGCTCAAAAGGCAATTCAAGCGGCGTGGGCACGCCGGCTTAGTATTTTTACCGAGGAGATTCAGCAGAGAGTCAATCAGCTGCATGTGCAGCGTGGCGGATGGACTGGCTCGCGTGTAGCTTATTATAATGAAGTGCCTACCAAGCGATGTATTGATGGTGGTAGATGGGACTTTAAGTGCGGCTTGCCTGGTATGCTTTGGGCATTTGAGTCAAGTCGGGGGCACATCCACATGAGCCTGTGGGTCAGTGCTGAGGGCGAAGAATAGTGAGTGTGCTAAGCACATAACCAGAAGTCTCGGCCCTCTGTTCTGCCAGTTGCCAATAGCTCGCTACGAATTTTTTCTCTAGCCCCTCGAGTGCCTACGTAGCTGGCAATGATTGTTTGTTTGATGGGGGGAAGCTGTAATGAAGATACGACAGGTCGCCCTTGGATGTTGCGCCCAATCTTACGTGGGTCAATGTCGATAAAGCCCGTTGCAGGCTTCCATGCGGCTTCCAGTGCCTGCGCGCATTTTCTGGCTGGTCGCCCAGCGCCCCATATCCATAGGTCTCGATCCGATAATTCTTGGCTCGCTATGGCGTGGCTGAGATGAGGGGCCTTGCATGCGTGAAAGGCGTTCATTTTATATCTCTTATCGTTGCGAGATAATCGATGGGGCGGGTCATACCAGTTATAGAGACATTCCTTAACTTTACCTATAGTGGCACCGGCTGATATCCATCTGAGAATCATTTCATAATCCTCTGGGAAGTCGCCATCTCGATAACCACCAAGCTTCTCAACGAGTTCCCTGCGATACATGAGTGTTGGGTGAGGGAAAGGCAGGTCGATAAAACGGTTGAGCCTGATTTGCTCAGAGTTGGTTTGCTGGTTCGTCCATTTTACATGGTGGGCATATCCTCCAGCTGTGATTTCATCTCCTGCAAAATGGGCAAAACAGGACACTGCATCCAGCTCTGAATGCTCGGCTAATGATTTGCGTTGTTTCTCTAATCGGGAAGGTAATGAGACGTCGTCAGCATCCATGCGGGCAATCAATGAGCCGCGAGAAGCATTGAAGCCTGTGTTAGAAGCGGCAACAACGCCTCTGTGCGGTTTTTTAATGAGTCGTATGCGAGAGTCGTCAGCAGCGATGGCTTCAACAATGTCAGCAGATTGGTCCTCGGAGCCATCGTCAACGACTATAAGCTCCCAATCTGTAATACTTTGGTTCTGTATGCTTTTGATAGCACGCATGATACTCTCTTGGGCATTAAAACAGGGCATGACCACGGAGATGGCTTTTGTAGGTCTCAACTCGATAGAGCTCTTTTAGCTGAGTATGAGAGCTTTGGAAATTTCTTTGGGGTATTTTTATTTCATGGTTTTTGTGAAGGCTGTTTTCTTGTCTCAGTTGTCATGCGTTAAGAAAAGAAGTCGAGCCGAGACTCGGGCCCGTGATGCCTAGGGGCTGTTTTTTGGATCATTTCCTTTACGGACAGCTTTGCAAGGTCGCCAGTTGCGGATGGCTTTAGGGTGATCTTTTTTCTAATGATAGTGGGTAATGATATGCCTTGTTGATGTGCTTGCTCGCGAAGGCTGTGATACAAAGGGGCTGGGAGGGTAATGGTTATTTTTTGGTCGGTTTGTTTTTTCATAACAGTGTAAATCTACCTAGTGTTCGTGAAGATTTGATGAAGCGTGTGTGAAAACGACTCCTTGGTTGTATCGCCAAATGAGAGGGAATAAGGCGATTATGTGCTTCATCTTTGCAATAGCTGCCGCCAAGTTTGTGCATGCCTGTTGAGATAGAACGAAAATTTTTGCTGTGCGCGGAACCTCCGCATGCCGTCGGTGTCGAAATGATCCAGGGATATTTGTGCAAAGATCCAGAACGAACAATACGCGTGAGAATTGAAGGGGCAGGGGGGGAAGCGGCTCAAATGCGTGCGGTGCTGACAGTAAAAGGTAAGCCTGAGGGGATTGCTCGTCCGGAATATGAATATGATATCCCCGCAGCTGAGGCTAGAGAGCTTATGGAGCTGTGTGTTGGATCACTGGTTGAAAAAACACGATATCGTCACCGCAATGGCAAGCATGTTTGGGAGGTTGATGTTTTCCATGGAGCAAACCGCGGCTTGATTGTCGCCGAAATTGAGCTCAGTGATCAATGGGAAGAGTTTGAGAAGCCGAACTGGATAGGAGACGAGGTTAGCTCTGATGCTCGCTATGCAAATTCTAGCCTAAGTGTAGAGCCTTATACTCATTGGTAGCCCATGCTGGGGCATCCTTCAAAAATATGAGCCTTTGGGCTTATATATTCATTGCCTGATGGATTTGAATATGGTTTCTAGTGCAATCTTGCAGTCGCACATTTCAGTATGATCTAAGGCATTGCGTGAGTGTTAATTTTTTATCGAATGAAAAACAAGTTGTTGATGAAATACCCGTCGTCATGGTGGGGTGCCAAATGGAGAGAAGCCTTGCCCTCTGGTAATGGCCCGATGGGTGCGGCTGTTTATGGTGCTGTGCATGAGGAGACGGTGATGCTAACACATGAGGATTTGTGGCACATGGTGGTCACGCAGGAGCTGCCCGATGTTTGTAGTATGTTGCCCGAGGTGAGGAGGTTGCTTTCTGACCGCATGGTCCACGCTGCAGATCACATGATTGCGGATGAACTAACTCGCCGAGGTTATGACCCTGATATTGGTTACCCATTACCTCTCGGAGATTTCAAGGTGAAGATGCCTGTCTCTCGTGGCTTTCGTAACTATAGCCGAGGCATCGACATGGAAACTGGAGAGGTCTTTGTTGATTGGCATGATAATGGGGTCGATTACCAGCGTAAGCTCTTTGTCTCTCGCGCGGATGATATCGTCGTTATGGAGATTTCAAGTCAAGGAGGTGATCTTGGAGCTGAATTTTCTTTCGACATTCATAACCCACATGATGCTAGGACACTCAACCATGGTGACAGTCCGTTGCCCCAAGCGATTGAAAAAATAACGAATGAGAATAGATTCATTCGTTACGCGGCATTGAACGACGACGGTAACGACTTTGGAGCGGTAGCTCGTATCGTGACGCCGACAGGAATGGTAGAATCGGATGCTGAGCACATACATGTCTCGGATGCCGATAAGGCCCTGGTAGTCATTAAGCTATTTACTCATGAAGATCGCCAAGCGGCTTGGCCACGCCTTGAGGAGGAATTAGATTCCTTGTGTTTGGATTATCAAACACTGTTGGCACCTCATGCTGAGTTACACGGTGAGATGTTCAGGCGGGTAAAGCTTGATCTCAATACTGCAGAGGCAGAGCACGAGGTATGTAATGAACAGATGCTACTTGATGCATATCAAGGTGAAGCACCCACTGCAATGGTTGAGAAGATGTGGTCATATGGCCGCTACTTGTTAATATCAAGTTCACGTGAGGGTGGTCATCCATGTCATCTTTATGGCAACTGGTGTGGTGAATATCGGGGCTATTGGGCTTTTAATATGGCCAATGAAAATCTACAAATGATCTACTGGCAGGCTTTGTCGGGTGGCCTTTGGGAAATCATGCTGCCAGTATTTGATTACTTCGACGGCATGATGGATGATTTTCATGAGAATGCCCGCAAGCTTTATGGTTGTCGCGGTATCTACATACCTGCGGTAACGACTCCTCCATCAGGGTTACTCAAAACAATCCGCCCCCACATCATTCATTGGACGGGTGCGGCGGCATGGATTGCTCATCATTATTTTGATTATTTCCTATATACTGGCGATCGAGATTTTTTACGTGAGCGGGCGTTGCCATTCTTACGTGAAACGGCGCTCTTTTATGAGGACTTTTTCACCATTGGAGAAAATGGCTATTATATTAGTTCACCGTCGAACTCGCCGGAGAATACCCCAGGCAATTATTATGATGGCAAGGGCATGGGGGCGGCCATGGAGACCACCATGAATGCAACCATGGACTTCGCCCTTGCTAAGGAAGTGCTTAAGCATCTGATCGATGGATCAAAACTCATTGATGTTTATCCAGAAGAGATTGCCAAGTGGGAGAAGATGACAACGCATATACCTCCTTATGAGATCAATGAAGATGGAGCGGTGAAGGAGTGGATGCACCCATACTTCAAAGACAACTACCACCACCGTCACCAGTCTCATATTTATCCTCTTTTCCCCGGTAGAGAGGTTACTCGCAGCTCGGACCCAAAGCTCTTTGAAGCATTTGAAACGGCTATTGATAAGCGCCACGTCATAGGTCTTGGAGAGCAGACTGGTTGGTCGCTTGTTCACATGGGCAATGTCTATGCGAGATTGTTGGACGGCGATCAGGCCTTGGAGTGCTTGGATCTGCTCGCACGCTCTTGTGTGAAAAATAATTTTTACACGACCCACAATGATTGGCGCAGCATGGGTATTGGGGTTGAGATGGAATGGGCTCCTTTCCAAATCGATGCGAATATGGGGCTGTCAGCCACGATTCATCAAATGATGATGAACTCAAGAACAGGGCATATTTCTATTTTGCCAGCGTTGCCAAGCAAGTGGCGCAAAGGGTCCATCAAAGGGCTTATGGCTCGCGGAAAAATATCTGTATCAATATGTTGGGACCTTGACGACAAAGGCACGATCGAAGCAGAGCTCTGCTCCCTCGACAAAGCTCAGGAAATTTCGGTCTTGTTCACGATTGGCAGAGAACACAGAATGAATCTTCAGCTTGAGGCGGATACAATTAAGAAATTGTGCGTTAATGTAAATGCTGAGGAAAAGATAATTGTCGAAACCGTCTGATGTCTCATTGATTCATTAACTTGCAACTAACAAACAACACAAAACACACCTAATTATGCATTGGATCGATTGGACCGTAGTCGCTATTTTCTTACTCTCGATGATTCTCGTCGGAGTTTATTTCAGTAAAAAAGCAGGCGAAAACGTCGATTCCTTTTTTGTTTCGGGGCGCAGTTTGAAATGGTACGTGGCGGGAGCCTCCATGATTGCGACGAGCTTTGCAGCTGATACCCCTCTGTGGGTGGGCGCCTTGGTTCGGAAGTTTGGTGTTCATGCCGTATGGCAATATTGGGCGCCTCTTATTGGCTCGGCATTGGGTGTGGTGCTCTTTGCCCGTATGTGGCGCCGTTCTGCGGTGGTGACGGATAATGAGATTCTTGAGCTGCGATACTCGGGCAAGTCAGCGATGACCTTGCGTGGTATCTCTGCAGGTATAGGTGCTCTGGTATTGTGTCCCTTAATAATCGGTTGGGTGGCCAAGGCGATGGTGACCATTTCCCAGGAAGCACTCGGGCTCGGAGGTATGGCGCCTCTGAATATGGCTGGTTTTGATGTCACTCCCGATATGATTGCTACCATTGTGGTGATGGGGTGTGCCTTGATGCTTTGTGCCTTCAGTGGTCTTTACGGGGTGGTTTACACCGATTTCGTGCAGTTTATCATCGCAACCGGTGGCGCATTTTTGCTGGCTTGGCTTTCCATCAAGGAGGTCGGTGGACTCTCCGCTATGTATGAGCAGCTTTCGACCAATGAGGGCTGGCTGGGCAAGGATATGAACTTAGCGCCGAGCATTACCACTGACCTGGGTCAGGGGGCTGGCACGGGGGCTATGTCGATCTGGAATGTGATCGGCTACTTTGGTATTCTTTGGTGGGGCGTGGCTCTTTCTGGAGGTTACCAGGCCCAGCGCATCCTCGCCTGCAAAGATACACGTCATGCATCCAATGCGATGCTGATGCATACGATTGTCTATTACGCGATTATTTCGCTTCCATGGGTGATTGTGGCATTAGCCTCTGTTATTGTGTTCCCAGACATGGGTGAGGCAGGGGATGATGCGGCTTATCCGCGCATGATTCTCCACATCCTGCCCATTGGTCTGCGAGGCGTGATGATTGCTGCGATGATTGCCGCGTTCATCTCGACAATGAGTACGTTGTTTAACTGGGGCTCGAGCTACATGGTGAATGATCTCTATCGACGTTTTATCCACCCGGAGGCATCAGATCATCATTATGTGACCGTCGCGCGTATTCTTACCATTGTGGTGGCAATTGCCGGTGGTGTGATCAGTTTCTTTGCTGATGATATTCAGCAATTACTCTCAATCTTCTTTGTCGTGGGTAGTGGTGCTGCCGTTGTTGGAGTCGTTCGCTGGCTCTGGTGGCGTATCAATGCTGTCGGCGAGTTGGCCGCTTTTGTTGTCAACTATGTCGTCGCGGTTTTACTGCTCTTCGGTGGCGATATTTTCGGACTTGGACACCCTTTGTTTGATCCTATGATGTCGAGTCTTTTGAATCTCCCCGAGGGCATGAGCTTCACCAACGAGTATGACCTACTTGGAGCGCGCATGCTGTTCATGACACTGGTCGGGCTCATTACGGTGGTAGTGGTATCTCTACTCACTCAGCCTACCGAAATTTCGAGGCTGAAGGAGTTTGTCATGCGGACTCGTATTTTTGTCCCAGGCTGGCGCAGGGTGACTAACGAGATTCCGGGTTACGTCTCAGCGCACCCCGTTGGGCAGGTCCTGCTGGATTGGGCCTTGGTAGTCGCCACGGTTTGCTCGCTACTGTTTGCCCTGAACAATATCGTGCGCACTGAGCCGCTCATAACTGCTGCTCTGTTTGCGCTCTTTATTGTGTTGCTAGTTATTGTGCTCAAACGCACCAAGCGGGAGTGTCCCGTGGATGACGCCAAGGAGATATCCGAAGATAATTAATCTGAAAGAGGTGAGCGAAAAATTAGTAATTGTGATCATGAATAAAATTGTCCCCCAGATGCCAACCTTGCTTGTAGCTGCCTTGGTTTCTATAACAGTGACAAGTCACAGTGCCGCAGAAGAAGTATCCGTAGCAGGAGTCGATCCACGAGAAAAAGTGGAAGCCTCAGTTCTTGATCTATTTCCCGATACTGGTGTTAAGCCCGTGGCAGGATCTGCTGAGGCCGTGAGTAGCTGTAGTTTTAGCTATGTGCCCTCGGGTGCTACTTGGAGAGAGGGGCTGGATGAGAAAGATGTTTTCTTTGCCTCTATCAAAGGAGATGGCTGGGTGATGGGTGTAGGTAAGGGGGGCTCTATTTATTCTCTTAATGGTCCTTATGGTGAGTCTGTGCCACCACAACGAATCGAATCGCCGTGGAATGACGAGGTGTGGCAGACGGTCGCTACTAATGAAGACTTAATCGGACCTATTCACGAGTATCAAGGCAAGCACCGCGATCAATATCGCGTCACTGAGCCCTTGATGTATTTCATTCACCAGTCGGGTATTTACACCCCAGGGGCAAAAAACTCAGACGGAGGTAAGGCCTCGGCGTTTTATTCACCCACATTACGCAAGCGCTGGAATGCGGAAACGAAAACTCTAGAGCTTGTCAGCTGGATGCAACAGGCGCACACGCCATGTGTTTGGAAGTCAGGTTTGCTGATTTACACTGCTTATCGTGATTTGGGGGGAGGTATCCTCGAGGTCAATAAGGTGCTGCACAACTTTGGCACTGAGAAGATGAACTACACTAATACTCCTTGGGGGGGTATTCGCCATTCCTCAATGCCTCATGGTATCATGTCTAAGCCAGATGGAGGCTCGGAGGCAATTGATGGAGTTTACGGGTGGACCAATATCCCAACGAGAAACTTAGTAGACACAGGGGGGTGGATGGCGTGGACTCAAGACCCAAAGAATGAGGCGAGCCCATCATTGGCGCTTGTTTTCGGTGATGACTCAAATGATGTTTCTAAGGGGAGGCGCATGGATGAGGCTATCCGTTGGGGTAAGGCCGGTAGTGGGCCGCGATCTAATATTCGTGACTATCAGGTCACGGAGCGCATGGGGCATCCGGTAATAAAGCCAGGAGAATCTTGGAGTATTCGTTGGTATATGGTGTCAGGCTCCCTGGCAGATGTGCGAAAGCACGCAGCTAATTTAGCGGACAAAGCGTTGATAGCGCCGATCAAGTATCAGGATTCGCCTGCTCAGGCTTTGTGGATAGAGCAGGGCATCATCAATACGGAGGCGAAAGGCAAAAAGTGGGGTAGTTTACTTGCATTTCCTGAAGAGGGGTCAGTACCTGTATTTTTACTGAAGGATAAGCGCAACGATCAACAGGTAGTTAGTGCTGACATCTATGCTTTGGCCGATTCCGAGCCCTATCCCAACCCTCTGCCCAAAGATCATCCAGAATACCCACGCTACCAAAACCGGGTGATCTACAGGCAGTATAGTCCGCATATTGGCTACGAGAGCCTGCTTGGGTATGCACGTGTCAAGCAAGCTGCAAATACATCCGCCGCTAAGATCAAGGTGCCGGAAGGTGTCGAGCTGCATAAGTCCGCAAAGGATTTGTGGTTTGCGGAGTAATTCTTGGTCCGAAGCAGGTATTTGGAGGTTTATGGATCAAAACCTTTGATCTCGAATCTTTATTCCTACTAAGTGCCCCTTAGCCCCCATGAAATTATAGATTTGCATTCTTATTGTTTAAAGTTTGCAATTATTACACTTTAATGAATAATAATTCTTGAACTTAGCCAGTTTACAAGAATGTTTATCTCAAATTGTAATATTGCTACTCGCGAGCATCATTACGGTTTCGCTCTAGTGGCGACCGTCAGCATGATGGTGCTCATGACCTTGATTGCTGTTGGCATGCTGAGTCTTTCCACGATTGAACAGCGTAGCTCGGGCGGAAGTGCAAACGAAGCGAATAGAACGGCGCGTGCTAACGCTCGTATGGCGCTGATGATCGCGATGGGAGAATTGCAAAAAGCAGCGGGGCCAGATCAAAGGGTGAGCGCGACGGCTTCAATCTTGGAGGAGGGTAATCAGCCACATCTTCTGGGGGTGTGGAAATCTTATAAGCAAGCCAACAGTGATGCATCTGCTATTGGTTACGAATCTCAGAAGACGGGAGACTTCGTGCAATGGTTGAGTTCTTCCAGTTCGGTCAATCAAACGGATCTCAGCTATCATACTCAGAATCCAAGCAATAGCATTAGGCTAGTCGGTGCTGGTTCGGTATCAAATGCGGCCGAATATATTGACGCACCATTGCAGGGTGTAGATACATCCATTACTGGTGATATTCGGGGGTCGTATGCCTGGCATGTGATGGACGAGTCACAGAAGGCCAACCTTACCCTCAATAACAATGCTCCATCAAGCGATGCTGAACGGATTGCCCAGCTAGGCACGGCAGGCAGGCCGGGTTTTCAAATTGATTCAGTTTATGACAACCTCAAGGATCTTAGCGATGATAGCCGACAAAAGTTGCTTACTCTCAATAGCTCAGAGCTGGTTGACTTTGATCCTGCTGATGATGATTCTTTTCATTACCTGACTACAGATTCTAAAAGTCTACTGGTCGATGTTGCCAATGGGGGCTTTCAGAAAGATCTTTCGTTACTTTTTGAGAATAGCTCCCTACCTGCTGTGTATTCTAATCGACACATTTATAGTGAGAGTAACACGCCGCTGGTACCTGCGCCTGCACGCTTCGTGGGAGCCGAGCCTATTCCCAGCCCGGATCCAAAGTGGTCGCAACTGCAATCTCATCATCAGCTATACAAAAAGGTGACCAATTCTGGCGGTTCCTATGGAGTTAGTGCGAGTAATACCGAAAGGAGCGAGACCTCGGGTTTCTTTGATGAACAGCAAATCTTGCCTGTCGTTCAGAATGCCCAATTTATCTATTCATTGAATGTTGCTGGCGGCTTCTTATACGTCGCGTCTGATACGGTGGTTACACTATGGAATCCATATAGCGTAGAGTTGAGCTTCAATAAAATGGAGTGCGAATTCCACAGATTCCCCTTGGATATTCAATACATCATTAATGGATCAGTTAGGAATCCGACCTATGCTAATATTGCTAATATCTTCAGTGGCGGAAACTTAGGCGGCCGAAAGTTCGGAACTCAGGACACGGTTCCTTACAGGGTGCGCATTCACCCTTTGATTGCAGGCACCCCGATCAGGTTGAAGGCAGGTGAATTTAAGGTTTTTTCCAACGTGTCCTGGCAACGAACGCACAGTCTCGGGCTCTACAGATACGGTGTTGTGTTGAAAGAGGGGTGGAACCCTCAAGGACAGGGGGGAGTTTCCTCACGTTACATTCTTGCTGGAGATAATGGTCAATGGTTGGGGCGGACTGGTGGAGCATGGATTAAACCTCAAAAGAATGACGTTATCAAATTGCGCGTCAAAGCTAGGCATGTGAATCGTGCCGGCACGGGGAATGGGGAGACCAACAACACTGAGACAGCGGCTCTACTCAAGGTCTTTCAGGGTGATGGAGGTCACGTGCCATTCCGCTCTAAAACTGAGATGGAAGCGATTTTAAACTCAAGAAGAACTCATGTGGGATCTATCGAATTGGATTTGCCTGCTCTCACTGAAAACCTACCTAACATAGGAGAAAATGAGCTCCTTCAATATGTATACAACGGCAATTCTGCTCGGCATGGTCAGCCTTGGAAGGGGAGAAAGCCCTTCCTTAATGCTTCCCTAAGGCTGAAAACCGAACTGGATTCCGATACGGTTGGCGGCAAGCCCAATGCCGCCCAATGGATCCATAATGGTGTTACTAACCCATACTTCTCAATGGGCATTGCTGGAGATCAGGATGGAATAGATCCGAAAGCCCATCAGTATGAACTCACTTGGACACCAATGACCTCGTGGAGTGACATTCCAGGGGTCGAGATTAATAGTCTGAATCGCGGCTATGGTGGCACGGGAGTAACCTCAGGATCGGGGGTGAATCAATTGCCCTATCGTCAAATCCCCCTGACGCCATTAACATCAATTGCCCAATTCTCTCATGCCACGCTCAACGCGGGCGGGCATGCACCATTGACCGATCAGATCGTGGGTAACTCTTTCGCCCCAACACTAGTGCCGCGTAACAAGAAATCCAACGCTGGGTCCTTGGGTTTACACCTTGACCATTCCTACATGGCCAACACGACACTGTTTGATGGGTATTTCCTCTCCACGGCGAATAGCGAGCAGGGGGCGGTTTACAGCACCCCCCGCACTCTGGATACTGTGCTCACCGAGTTCTTCGATGCGGACAAACCACTTGCTAATCCGAACATCATCGCCGTGAGCAAACCTGCGGCTAGCGTCACAGCAGGAGATTATGATACCTTTGCCCAATATTTGTCTAACAAAGGAGCTTTCAATGTGAACTCAACCTCCATAAAGGCTTGGGCACTATTTTTGGCCAGCGGGACACAGGAGGCACTTCCGATTCTTAATGTGCTCACGTCCAGCACATCGCTGGACCAAGCGGAAACTTCCGGTGATACTGCCTTTTCTCGCTTTGCGCCTATGACAGGAGATGAAATGCCCGCCGATGTCGAAGCGGATAGTAATGAGCGCTTTGCCTCTCACCGACGTTTGACCGCCGATCAAATCAAGACTTTAGCCGGGAAGGTTGTTGACGAAGTCAAAGCGAGGGGGCCTTTCCAATCGGTGGCGGAATTTGTCAACAGGCGTCTCTATGATGATGGCGGCACAGGTAATGCCGGTGCCCTGCAGGCGGCTATCGAGGCATCAGGTATTAACACCGATTTTGGCGTTGCAGCTCCCAAGAATCATGATGAGCTTACAGGGACGCCTACTGGCAACACCTCAGACGGAGCGCCAAGCCAGATCACGCAGGGCGATATTCTTAACCGCTTGGCTCCATCCATTACCGTGAGGGGGGATACCTTCCGAGTCCGGACCTATGGTGATGCTCGTGACGCCTCAGGACAAGTTACCGCTGCAGCCTGGTGTGAAGCCGTCGTGCAACGAGGACATGATTTTGTGGACGACACTCAGCCCGCAACAACAGTCTTTGCCAACTTGAACACAACAAATCAGATTTTTGGGCGTCGTTTCAACATCGTCTCATTCCGCTGGCTTTCCGAGTCTGAAATCTAACCCATCTGATCCATTAAGCATGAACAGGATTTTACTCACATTACCCCTGATGTTCTTGGCTGCAAGTGGTGCCTTTGCTCAGAAAAAAAAGGAGCAAGCGGTCAAGGTGTCAATCTATGCCTTCGCCTATGCCGAAGGTCACGAAACGGTATATATTACAAATAAGAGGAGGGAAGCAGAGGAGATACGGCTTTCCACGGCTAATATCCTAGGGCCATTTAAGACAAAGTTAAACGAAGACGGCCAAGTCCTCATAAGAACCCAACAGCAGAATGATGAAGGGGTTATCGTCTATCCGCCTATTGCACGTGTAAAAATACCCAGCCACATCACTAAACCGCTTCTGATACTTGTGCCCACGCCGGGGGACTACCCATATCAGGGGCTTGTTTTAGATCACAGCGTGGCAAATTTCCCTGCAGGGAGTTACAAACTGGTTAACTTTTCTCCCACGGATATTCGTGGACTTGCAGGAAAAACCAAGGTGCTAGTGGGAGCAAAAAAAATCACTAGCTTCGATCCCTCATCGAACGCTGCAGACCTACTGGATGTGCACTTTCAGTATAAACGTTCCAAGGACTGGAAAACTTTCGGGCGCACCCGCTGGGCTAATAATAAAGAAGAACGGCACCTGCTTTGCGCTTTCCTAGACCCTAGGACTAAACGCATGAAGATTCGTGGCTTACCCGTCAAAAAGCCATATATCAAAAGCAAGTAAGGCAGTCATTGATAGCAATTGCCGAGTCTTGGTCTTAAGCGCCTTGGTGGGCTTTCGCATTAGGATTGTTACCATAATAGCTTCCATAAGAGCATCCACGTGTGCTGGTGCAATAGCGGCTAAGCCCCCTCGCGAATCATCGCTTCGCCATGGTGGGATAAGTGATTTTGATCACCCATTATTTTAGATAATAGGCACTATCTGTTTTTTGCAGAACCTTATAGATGGCCGTAATCATTATTACGGCTCAACGAAGACCGACGAATAAAGAGCTAGGCACTCGAAATTTAATCTGTTGCAGGCGAATACCCTCTCTGCACGGAACACATTAGTTTTTTCGTAAGATGCCGGATCGGGCGGGGGTGAAAGGGTGAACACGATCATTCATATATGAACACGATCATTCGAATAACATCCCATTTGCCGATTATATTTAAAAAAAACAAGCTAGTGTTCTATAAATCAATGTTATCCCCCATCTAAGGTAATAATGTAAGCAATACCTATCTGGTAAAAGGTAATCATCCCAACACGTGTCACCCGCAGCTCGACTTTATCTACTTTGCCACACTCATGAAAACCATCGTCACCTTTTTAAGGACTGCTCTGTTACACTTTTACCACGTAAACACGTACCAGACAGCATGTGTAAATGTGACCTAGGGTGATGATTCTATTAGGCTGACAACATGGAAAGACCAGGTCGCTCAAGAGTATCTCGGTATATCATTCAAAATGAGTACTATACACTTTATTATTTATAGATTACAATGTGAATACATTCATTTCGTTAAGTTTGTAAATTTCAAACCTATATAAAGCAATGCAACTCAAATCGGCACCACTCACAAGCATGATTGTTTTGAATCGCAATCTAGCAAATCCCACGCAGCATTCCGGATTTGCTCTGGTAGCGACCGTCAGCATGATGGTATTAATGACACTCATTGCCGTTGGCATGTTGAGCCTCTCTACCATTGAGCAGCGCAGCTCAGGAGGAGGGGCGAATGATGCCGACAGAACGGCACGTGCTAATGCAAGGATGGCACTAATGATCGCCATTGGCGAGCTGCAGAAGGCGGCAGGGCCTGATCAGCGGGTGAGCGCGACCGCTAGTATTCTGGGGAATGCTAACAACACGGGTTATTCCATAAATGGTGGCACAACGGAATATATCAAGGACACCACGGCTCTGGACGGTAGAAAGCATTGGACAGGGGTCTGGGATACAACGGACTATAGCCCAGCCAATCCAGACATTAAACCCTTCTTGCGCTGGCTGGTTTCGGGCAGCGAGGACAACACTGGCGCTCATCTTAATTCCCTGACCGCTGTCGGCACGGCCGCGGCCGCTGATGACGTAGCTATATTCGAGGGTCTGAATGCTGCAGACACGGTCAAAGTCCCCAAGGTGGAGGTAGCTACGACTGGTGGCGACAAGTCCTACTACGCCTACTGGGTGGAGGACCAGGGGGTGAAAGTAGACTTGAAGTGGGAAGAGATTGAGGCTGTTAGTAATAGTGATGACGATGAAGAACGTGCTCAGGCACGACGATTGAGCTCCATAACAGGGCCCAACTATTGGCTGGCAGGTGGGCCTTTCCGCGATCCTAACGATGACGCATCCACATCAGATGCTTTGATAGACGTCGTCGGCAAACTCAATGCAAACTTTTCTCGCGAGGACATGGATAAGGTGGGAGGTATCGGGGATGTCACGTTAATGGCTGCGGGAGGGGCAGCGCACAGGGATTGGCTTACCAGTAATCGTCATCGCTATTCAACAAATAACAGAAATGTGCTTGCCGATGTCAAAAAAGGAGGGTTGCGCCGGGATCTGACGATGGCATTCGAGATGGACGGGGACGCGGACATCACCGCCACTGAGCAGCCACTTTTGTTCAATCAGCAAGTCGGGGAGTTTGTTGGGGGGAGTGACAAGAATGGCTCTCTATACGATTACCCAGCGGCAGCGGGCCTGCCCCGGGCACGTTATCTTTTCCGTGAAAACCGCGATACAGGTGGGCCGTTTTCAGACAAGATCTTCCTAAAAACAAGCTACGTGGGTACTAAAAGGACTCAATCAACGCCCCGTGGCCCGACTTGGTGGAACTTGCGGGATTACTACAATCTTTATAAGCGCATGGAGAAGTCAGGTTCCAACTACAAGATGAAGGCCCGTCCTTATTACCCAGATCGCACAACGATTGGCTATGCTCACAGCGACATGCTTGACACGATTGTTACTTGGGCGGATCACCGAGATACTGAATACCGTAATCCGCACCAGGGGCAATTCGCGGGGGATTGGAAATATGTTTTCCGCCCGGCTAGGCCCAACTACGCCCCTGTGTTTCTTGGTGCGACTGCTCTTATCAGTGTCACAGGATCGAACTACAACGCCACCAACCAGACTGCTGATGTGACTATCACATTTGACCCGATTTTCTATTACTGGAATCCTTACAACAGGGAGATAGAAGTGGATAATTTGATGGTTCACTTTGCATCGGGTATGTCTGGCACCGTCAATATTTCTGTGACAGATACGGCCACAAATACTACTAACATCTAT
>JAQXBQ010000095.1 GCA_029252325.1 Akkermansiaceae bacterium | reverse complement strand
GTGACCATTTTATCGTATCCAACCTATTCCAGTAAGTCAGGGTAGCAGCGTTTTGCCATGGTTTGGGAGAGCTCGGTTATTTCAGGGCTCGATGCTGCTTTGAGAGCTTTTGCGACCATTTCAGAACATTCTTTTTGAGAGAGGCTGCGGATGGCTTTTTTGATGCTAGGAAGTTGGTGAGTTCCGACAGATAATTCGTCAATGCCTAAGCCGACGAGTATGGGGATGATCATCAGATCCCCAGCCATTTCTCCGCAGATACCCGTCCAGATCTTGTTTTGCTTGGCTGCGCGCACAGTGATGTCCATCAGGCGGATAACAGCTGGATGGGTTGGCTTGTATAGGTGAGCAACGTAGTTGTTCACCCGGTCAACGGCTACGGTGTATTGTATGAGGTCGTTGGTTCCAATGGAGAAGAAGTCAACTTCGCGTGCGATTTCATTAGCCATCATCGCAGCAGAGGGGATTTCGATCATGACTCCAACCTCGATGTTTGGATCAAAAGAAATATTCTCTTTGCGCAGCTCGTCCATGGCAGTTTGCAATACTTCTTTGGCAGCGCGGACTTCGCGTAAGCCAGATACCATGGGAAACATGATGCCTAGTTTGCCGTGTGCACTTGCCCTGAGTATGGCCCGCAACTGCTCTTTGAAGAGTGCTTTTCTTGTCAGCGAGACGCGGATACCGCGCCAGCCAAGAAAGGGGTTGGGCTCTGGCTGAGCAAGTGGCTCAGCGCTAATTTTATCACCACCTGCATCGAGGGTGCGGATGATGGTCTGGTCCGGATGCATCGCTTTTGCTACCTCGGTGTAGACTTCAGCTTGTGATAGTTCATCGGGCATTTCACCACCTTCAAGCAGGTAAAATTCGGTCCGAAATAAGCCAACACCTTCCGCTCCAGACTCTTTGACCATGGGGAGCTCATTGGTGAACTCAATGTTAGCCGAGAGTGTGATGTGATGTCCGTCTGTGGTCGTTGTCTCAGCCTCGCGAAGCGTTGCGAGTTTTTTGCGGGCAATTTCCCGCTTTTGAGCACGTTTCTTATAGTCCCTGACTGTTTCTTTGGTCGGGTTGAGTATCAGCTTGCCTGTGTAGCCATCAAGGATGCTGTTTGAGAGGGTTTTGATATCAATCACAGCTCCCTCCAAGCCGACAATAGCTGGAATTCCCAGAGAGCGGGCGAGAATGACGGTGTGAGAGTTGATGCTGCCCTGCTCAGTGGCAAAGCCCATGACATGATTTCGATCAATGGAAGCTGTGTCGCTTGGAGAGATGTCAAATGCTACCAAGACATGCTGATGATCAGGATGCTCTGAAAAATCATGTTCTTCATCATGCTTGAAGTTGCGCAACACACGTTGACATACGTCATCAATGTCAGCGGCACGTTCTTTGAGGTAAGGATCATTGATCCTTCGCATGGCCTCCAGAAATGTCTGCATGACGGCGTAAAAGCCATATTCTGCATTTTGGTGGCGGTCCTCGATCGCTGAGTTGACTTTATTGATTAGAGATTTGTCTTCAAGGACGAGAAGGTGAGCGTCAAAAATCTTTCCATGGTCATCCCCCGAGAGCTTGTCGATGTGGTTACGTAACTCGTCGAGTTCTACCTTGGTTTTGTCGAGAGCCTCACTGAAGCGATCTTGTTCGCTTTGCACATGGCTCGGCTTGATCTCGTAAACCTCAGGAGCATGAAATCCACGCGCAACAACATGTACAGGGCCAAAGGCGATTCCCGGTGAGCCGGGAGTTCCTTGAATGACGATTTCTGTATCAGTGCCTTGCATGAGTCCTGATTCTGCACACAAGGAAGCATCTGGTCAAAGCACAATCTTGCCCTTGTGTTAAGTCTTTAGAAGCGGGCTGAACTGTCAGCGGGAAGGGTTATTCCTCGAAATTTCGGGCAATTAGGCCGCCAAGTGCCTCCATTGCGCTATCCTGATCGTCCCCGTTGGTGGTGATTGTCAGCACGGAGCCATGGCCGGCGGCAAGCATCATCAGGCCCATAATTGATTTGCCGTCTGCTTGCTCGTCGTCTTTCTCCACCTGAATATCACACGAAAAGTTACTCGCTGTTTTGACAAATTGAGCGGCAGGGCGGGCATGGATCCCGAGCTTGTTGGTGACGGTAAATTCGCGAGTAGGCATGTTTTTAGATCGGATTGAAAAATTAACTTCTCGGGAGTCTAGGGGGCTGAGCTTCATGGGGAAAGGGATTTTTTGGTCAATTTAATGAGCTGGATTGCCTTAAATGCCTAATCCTGAGTTTTCATTGGCCATTTTGTCTAGCAATCTCTGGTTGAACTCATTGGCCATGTCGTAGCCGACACTGCGAAGTTGGTGTTCGAGGCATGTGATGGCGACGAGTCGGGTAGTGTCTCGTCCCGGAGCCACTGGAATTTCAACATTGGTAATGCCTTGGTCTAGAATTCGGTAGCTTTTGCGGCTTACGCCGAGACGATCGACATTGTTCATGTCGCTGTAGGGCTTCAGGGTGATGACTAAATCAAGCCGCTTTTGGGTTCTTATGCTGCCGAGGCCAAAGATATTGGCCACGTTAATAATGCCAATACCCCGCATCTCAATGAATCCTCGGGCAAACTCCTTAGCGCTAGCCTCAATTTCATTGCCGACTTTGCGGAGAATAACCATGTCATCGGCAACAAGGGCACCTCCACGCTCAAGAAGGCCGATGGCAATCTCACTTTTGCCAGTTCCGCTCTCACCCATGATAAGGACACCAACACCTCTAAAATCAACCATGCAACCGTGCCGTGTGGTTGACTGAGCGAAGTCGTTTTCAAGCAATAGGGTGGCTGCATTGACGAATTTCATGGTTACCATGGGGGTGGTAAACACTGCGATTCCGGCCTTATTGGCAACCTCGAGCAGTTCAGGACTTAGGGTTTTCTTTCTTGAGGTGACAATGCATGGAATGGAACGCTCACAAATCGTGCTGAATCGTAAGATGCGCTCGTCCTTGTTACGCTTGTTGAGATAAGATTGTTCGGAATTACCCAGAACTTGAACTCGCTTGTATGCGAAATATGAGAGGAATCCAGCGAGTGCCAGACCGGGGTGGTTGACGGTAGGCTCTATGATTTTACGATCAAAGCCGACAGCTTGTCCCTGGAGCTCTAGCTTGAGGGCGTCTCCGTGTTTCTCAAAAAAATCACCAACAGTAAGGTGTGTGATGCGTTTGCGTGCGTATTTTTTTCCCATATCCGTGAGCGAGAATAGCGGAGTTGAGAACTAATTGCACGCCTTCGTTCTCAGATTAGATTGATTTTTAAAGAGAGGGAATTCTTGAGTCTGGGAGTTATATCGTGTTATCTTATGCACATGCCGACCACTTACATAGCGGAACCTGCGAAACTTTTAGAGGCCTCTAAATTGGTCGCAGATGAGTTGAATCTTCCTGCCCGAGGAAGGCTGCGCAGTAGAATGGTCATTGGTCGACGTGAATGGTTGGCATTGCCTGAATTTGGTATTGATATGCTAACTGCGAAAGTCGATACTGGAGCTTACACATCTAGTTTAAATGCGATCGATGCTCAAATTTATGACAACGGTGGGGAACAGTGGGTCAGCTTCAAGACAGTAAGTCACCATGGCCAAGTGATTGCATGCGAGGCCCCGCTGGTCTCGAGAAAAAAAATCAAAAGCTCAACGGGAGTAGGTAAAAATAGATTGGTGATTAAGACTGCTGTCACTTTACCCGGAGGATTTCGATGGGAGGTGCTTTTCAGTCTTGCAGATCGCTCAGTTATGAAGTGTCCTCTGCTGCTCGGACGCAGAGCCTTGTCAGGGTATTTTGTAGTCGATACTCAATCCTCTCACCTATTTGGAAACAGTATTTATTTCTCAGGAAAATCTCACCACCACAGCTTATGAAAATAGCGATCCTCTCACGCAATCCAAAACTTTACTCAACCTCAAGTCTGAGGCAGGCGGCTGAACGTGCTGGTCATGATGTTGATGTGATTGATTATCTGAAATGTCACATGAACATCGCATCAATGAGGCCCAGTATCTATCTGGGGGACAAGGAGCTCAAAGGCTATGACGCCATCATCCCGAGGGTCGGTGCATCGAGAACATTTTTTGGTACAGCTGTCGTGCGCCAATTTGAGATCATGGGCGTCTATTCGGTGAATGAGTCAGTTGCTATTTCTCGCTCAAGAGACAAGTTGCGTAGCCTGCAATTGCTAGCTCGCAAGGGTATCGGCTTGCCTGTTACTACTTTTGCCCATGATACCAAGGCTACTGGGCATATGATCAAACTCTGTGGGGGTGCGCCAATTGTTGTGAAGCTCCTCGAGGGAACTCAAGGAGTAGGTGTGGTTTTGGCTGAGACGGCCAAAGCAGCTGAATCTGTGATTGAAGCGTTTCGTGGTCTTGATGCCAATATTCTTGCTCAAGAATTCATTGAGGAAGCTGGCGGTGCGGATATTCGATGTTTGGTAGTGGGTGGTAAGGTGATTGCTTCGATGAAGCGACAGGGTAAGGAGGGTGATTTTCGGTCTAATCTCCACCGAGGTGGAAATGCGACTTTGGTGAAGATCACCCCCGAAGAGAGGTCGACCGCTGTAAGGGCAGCAAACATCATGGGCTTAAGTATGGCAGGCGTTGATTTGCTACGTTCCAATCACGGGCCTGTGGTGCTCGAAGTCAACTCGTCACCCGGTCTTGAGGGGATTGAGACTGCGACCCAAAAAGATGTCGCGGGAGAGATTATTAAGTTTATTGAGAAGAGTGTTGGCCGCGTGAGCAGCCGAACACGAGGCAAGGGCTAGCCTATTAATAAGTAGGCATTCTAGTGTGAGGGCTATCTGCTACGTTGCAGGGGCTATTTTTTGAAGGCCGAGAGCCACCAAGAAAAGTGCCACACACACTGCGGCAGCGATTGGTTCAAATGGAGCTAGGAACGTTGCGTCCAAGAGGCAGAATCCTGCAAGAGCCTTAGATACAAAAATGGGTTTGGATTTTTTGAGCGCATGAATTGCTGAGAACATCCAAAGATAACATAGCGTGATGGCGACTGAGTAACTCAAGTGCTGAAATGCGAAACTGCTGGGCATCTGTGAGACAACAGCGATTGATGCAAGTGGCACGGCAAGAAGCATCACGGTGAGAATATTTCGTGACTGAAAGACGCCAGGTTTGGACTCAGTGGAAGCGACCCAGCTAAGTAAAATGGTATAAGCGCCAACCCCGAGTGCAGGAATAATAAGCAAAGTCCCAAACCAGGCTAAGTGTGGGGCTAGCCATTGGTCGGGAGTCGGGCTGGCTTCGGAGCCGGCTTTGTGGGCGAAACTCATCGCCAAGATTACCAATAGAAAGCGACATGATCCCATCATTGTCAATGCGGCAGCTTTGTTCTTTTTGTGATGAAACGCGTAGCCGGCCACAACCATGGTAAGCAGGCAACCTAAGAGAATTTCATGAGTTTGGATGGATGTAGCCCGGCCCTCATAGAGGTGGTTGGGTTGTTGGCTGAGTGAAATGGTGAGCGGAGAAATGAGGCTCAGAATAATTAGTGCGACTATGAAGAGTAAGTATGATGCCGCCCGAATGCGGGGTGCGTCGAGGATACCGAGTGGAATCGGGCGCTTGGGTCTGTTTTTAAGATCAAATGAATGATCAACAGCATCTCCAAGCATGCAGCCAGCAACATAAATCAGGCAGCAAGAGAGCATTAAAAATAGCAGGGGAGTTATTGAAGCGGTTTGTGCAAATACCCCGATATCAGATTGTGAGAGAAGTAGGCTTGATAAGCAAAAGCCTGCAAGAACGTTACTGCATACAGTGGGTAGGTTTGCAATGCGTCCAGTGGCTAACAAGGCAAGTGCTTTTTCTCCTAAGGTAGGCATGGTATCAAATTACAGGAGTTGTCAGCTCAGGCAAGGTTGAAGGCAGGATAGCTCCTTACAGCTCAGCTTCTGCTTTTTCGATAGCGTCGCTGACCTCCCCCCAGCGACTGATTGCCGACTCAAGTTTTTCGGCAATGGTTTTGTAAGCTGATGAAGCTTGTTGCATTTTATCAGCGTCGCCGGCGGTCGAGGGATCTGACATGTGGCCAGTCAAGGTTGTCTGTGCAGACTCATATTCGGCGATGTGACCTTCCAGCTCCTCGAGCTCAACCTGCAAGGGTTTAAGGACCTTGGTGCGATGCTGGCGACGAGCAGCTTCGATTTTTCGTTGTTCCTTGCGGTTTCCTCCTGCCTGAGTGGTCGGTGGCTGCGTGCTGGCATTTGAGTTGGCATTTGAGTTGGATTTGGCTGCAGCTTTTGCGGCGTTTTTTTCCTGCTCAAGTTTCTCAATATAGTAGGTGATGTTACCTGCGAACATTCTTGGCGGTTGTCCCTGGCGAAACTCGAGTGTTTTATCTACGATTGGGTCGAGGAAAGATCGGTTGTGGGACACAATAAGATAAGACCCGGGGTAGTCTCTCAGGGCGTTTTGGAGCACTTCTTGCGATTGTATGTCGAGGTGGTTGGTAGGCTCATCCAGAATGAGGAAGTTGGCAGGACGAAGTAGCATACACACCAAAGCGACTCGAGAGCGTTCGCCCCCTGAAAGCACACCGACTTTTTTAAAGACGTCATCACCACGGAACAAGAAACAGCCGAGTAGGTTGCGAGCGAGTGGTGCATTTTTGCGAGAGGCGGATTGTTCGGCACATTCAAGAACGGTGATGTCAGGATCGAGCTCATCAGCGTGATTCTGGGAGAAAAAAGAAGCTGCTGCTTTGTGCCCAAATTGGTGGCTGCCGCTGTCTGGGGCTTCTTGTCCCGTAATCAAGCGACAGAATGTTGATTTGCCAGCTCCATTTGGCCCTACGATAGCGATACGTTCTCCACGTGTGATCTCGAGGTTGAAGTCGTCAAAGATGTCGATGTTACCATATGCTTTGCAGGCATTTTCTAGAGTTGCAATGCTATGTCCCGATGCGGGTGGGTCAGGGAAGCGGAAGCTCATTACCGCGTCATCTTGTTCAATCTCGATGATTTTTACTTTTTCGAGCTGTTTGATACGAGACTGAACTTGCTTGGCTTTCGTAGCTTTGGATCGAAACCGATCAATGAAATCTTGGGCTTGCTTGATCTCACGCTGTTGCGCCTTGTATTGCTTAATGAGGATTTCTTTGCGCAGTGCCGACTCCTTGGTGTAGAAGGAGTAGTTGCCTGCGTATTCTTCGGCTCTACCGTGGTGGAATGCAATCGTGCGCGTGGTGAGCATGTCGAGCAGGGCAAGGTCATGAGAAATGATCAGAATTGCTCCCGGGTAGTTAACAAGATACGATTCCATCCATTTTTGAGAATCGATATCTAAGTGGTTGGTTGGCTCATCCAATAGTAGCACCTGGGGCTGTTGGAGGAGTAGCTTGGCCAAAGCTATGCGCATTTGCCAGCCACCTGAGAATTCCCCACAATCACGGGTAAAGTCGGTCCGCTTGAAGCCAAGGCCGGTGAGCACTGATTCCATCTTTGGTTTGATCGTTCCTGGATTGGCGGCTTCCAATTTGAGTTCAAGCTCTCCAATGTCATGGAGCAGGTCGGAATAGGGGGCTGAACGAGGGTCAAGATCGTGAAGTTTTTCTGAGAGCTGATCGATGTTGATCTTTAGGTCTCGAGTTTCAGCAAATGCGGCCTCGACCTCGTCCCACAGTGAAATACCTTTAATGTGGATGCCCTCCTGAGGCAGGTAGCCAACATCACAGTATTTAGGTTTGGCGATAGTGCCGCTGTTTGGAGTCAACATGCCAGCGATGCATTTCATCAGTGTTGATTTGCCAGCACCATTGTGGCCAGCAAAAGCAATGCGCTCCTTCGGTAATACCGCGAATGAAAGGTTAGAAAAAATAACCCTTGCACCAAATTCTATGTGTAGATGTTGAATTGCCAGCATCGCGCGCAGTCTTCTGCCAGAATCGAGACGATTAACAATGGTAATTTTTGCATTTGGTAAACGTAATGGAGGTTGTCAATTGGGCCCTGGTGGTCGAGGATATCATCAATGAGTAGTTCTTCTGATGTGACCAGTGCACTAATTGATTTAGCGTTGCGCGAAGATGTAGGTGAAAATCTACAAACGGGGGATGTGACCTCAGTCTACTTTGTTCCCGCGGATAGCACGACAAGCGCATACATTTATGCAAAAGAAGACGGTGTTTTGGCCGGGGTTGAGGTCGCGCTTGAGGTGTTTCGTCGAGTAGATGTAGATCTCAAAGTCGTCGCGCTGAGGCGAGATGGTGATTTGCTCTCGAAAGGTGATCACGTATTAGATGTGAGTGGTCTGGCACGCTCGATTCTTACTGCTGAGAGGACAGCGCTTAATTTTTTACAACGATTGTCTGGAGTCGCTACCCAGACGCGAGCTTATGCAAGTATGGTGAAGTCAACAAAAGCCAAGGTGCTCGATACGCGCAAAACAACACCAGGATGGCGCGCTTTAGAAAAAATGGCAGTGGTGGCTGGCGGCGGTAGCAATCACAGAATGGGCCTTTACGATCGTGCGATGGTTAAAGATAATCATCTTGTTGCAGAGAATAGGATTGAGGCTCTGCAAAGTGCCATTGGTCGTGTTCGAGCCGATAGGGGGGTCGAGGTCGAATTGGAGGCAGACACGCTCGAACAGGTGAAGGACTTTCTTAGTCTCAGTGGCGTTGATTATATCCTTTTGGATAATATGACCAATGAGTCAATACGTGCGGCTGTGCTGATGCGTGATGAGTCGGGGGCTAGAGTTGCTTTGGAGGCCAGTGGGGGTATCAATTTGGAAACGATAGCTGATGTGGCATCTACGGGTGTTGATTTTATATCAGTTGGAGCGCTGACTCATTCGGCCGTTGCGTTAGATTTATCTCTTGAATTTAAATGATGAGCTCAGAATGGTTGCCCAATATCAGGCGAGAATCAGAACTATACACCTATCATGGCTAAGAAAAAACATATCGCCTTTTTTTTGATGCGAGTGGTAATCGCTCTTTTTTTGATGATCATTCTTTTTTTGAACTTATCGAGCAACGCACAATTACAGGAGACCGCAGTGCAACTCTCGACGATCTTGAGGGGCGATGATTCACTACTGACGGTATTGCGCATCATCTTTAGTTTTGTATTGTTGGCGATCACGATATTGTTACTACTGAAAAAGCCAGCCGTCATATCCGTCGGTGCTTTTCTGGCAACGGGCTTGTTTGCCATGTTGTTGGTTTTTTGTGTGGTGGTAATGTCAATGTCGTTTAGTGCCCATGTTGTGACGTTTGTCGTAATATGGTCAGCCCTGCTAGCCTCCGTGGCGGTGCTGTTTCGCTTTAGGGGGGTGCTTCCAGTGCTCGGAAAATTTACATGAGCGGTAGACTGATGCTCTGCCGTGTGCAGAATGAGAACGACAAAGCCACACACTTCTATGAGTTATAGAATGCGACCGATTTACACTATGAGTGCCACAAGATTTAGAAATCTGATGTTATCAGCTATTACAGTGCTGCTTATGATGTTCGTTTCTTTGTCTGCGGTTGTGGTTGCTGAGGTGGAATATATAGAGTTGCCACCAGCGCAGCTAGAGATGCTTTCATCAGATTATTACGAGGAGAGGGAATCAGCTTACAAAGCACTCCAGAAATGGTCGGAGCAACATCTTAATTCGTCCCCTGAGTTGTTGCATGCGGCATGGAAAACCAATGATGATCCTGAGGTTCAGGCAAGATGCTATGGCTTGATGCTGGAGGCACTCAGGCTAAGGCGATTAGGTAAAGGTAAGGGTTTTCTTGGAATTCAAATGTCTGGAGTGATGCTGCCGGCAAGGCCTAAAGGGCAAGCTGGGCGACAGGCAGTGAGTGTCAATATGGTGCTTCCAGATACACCTGCTCAAAAAGTGGGGCTGAGGGGAGGCGATATGATCTTGCGGGTTGATGATCTTGATTTGAGCTCGGCTGATGAGGGCCCAAGATCATTAATGCTAGCGGTGGATAAATTCAGCGCCTACATCAAGTCAAAGCAACCTGAGCAAAGAGTATCCTTGCATTTTCTGCGAGGCGACAAGGTGTTGATCAAAGAAGTTATTTTGATGCGGCTTGATCCCGCGAATGACCGCAACCTAGAGCTGACGGAAGCTGAGTTTGAGGCTTACTTTAATGCTTGGCTTAAAAAAATGAAATTAGGTAACAAACCAGATTGATGGAGCAATTACCTAAAGAGATGCAGATAGCTCACTGTGGGGCATGTCGCTGCCAAATGAATATCTCGACCATGGAGCCCTACACTAATGTGGTTTGTCCTGATTGTGGTGAACAGAGCCGAGTTAAATGTGATTTGGGTCATTACAAGTTGATTGGCAGGCACGCCGAGGGAGGAATGAGTAAGTTGTTTGTGGCAAATGATACGACGCTCGATCGAGAAGTAGCCATTAAAATTCTCAATGCTGAATACTGTCAGGACGAAAAGAGGATGAAGCAGTTTGAGGATGAAGCTTTAATCACGGCTGCGATTAGTCATCCTCATGTGGTAAGGGTATTTACCGTCGGTAAAGCATTCGAGCGATTCTACATCGCTATGGAACTGGTGTCGGGAGAGAGTCTTGAGCAGAAAATGGCGCGGGAAGGAGCGATAAGTGAAGACCAAATACTGCCGCTTTGTCAGGAAATTATTTCGGGCCTTCGGGCGGCTAAAGAAGAAGGACTGATTCATCGTGATATTAAGCCCGGAAATATTTTATTTGATGCTAACAATCACGTCAAAATTGTTGATTTTGGTTTGGCTTTAGTGACCCAAGGGGGAGTTGCTAAAGCTGATGAAATTTGGGCTACTCCCTACTACGTGCCGCCAGAAGCGCTGTTGGGTGAGGAGGAAGATTTTAGAAGTGACATGTATGCACTTGGCGCAACGCTTTATCACGCCCTTTCAGGTAAGCCATCCATTCCTGAGCACACCAAATCCTCTCGTACAGTGCTGGATGGGAAAAAAAATATAGAATCTCTGGCGAGCATAGCACCTTGGCTGAAGCCCGAGACATGCCAGCTGGTTGAGCAGGCGATGGCTTTCCAACCAGAAGACCGTTTTGCCTCATATCAAGAGATGGAAGATGCTCGTGCTAGGGCGAATCATGTCATCGATGAATTGGGTGTGAGCGCACCGGTCGCCTGTAGCGCCCGCTACCGACGCCGAAGGCGCGATAAAATAGTGCTCACGACATTAGTGATGTCCGCCTTGATCGCTATCTTGTGTTTTGTTTTTTTTAAAAAGAAGCCAAAGGATTCCGCTGACAGCTCTATTGCATTGGCAAAGGACGATATCACCATGTTTACCGATGATAGCAGCTATTCACCTGAGCTAGCTGCACATATCGGCAAGCTGTTCCATCAGTCACATCAATATCTTCGTGAAGGGCGCTATGAAAAGGCACAAGTTATCTTCGAGGATCTGATGAATGATGAGAGGTTGCTCGAGCCTGCTGCATCATGGGCTGGAGTTGAGTCAATCATCTCTCTCTGGCTTGCTGGCGACACTCGGAAAGCAGAACTAGCTACGAGTGCCCTGCTTGAACATATAAAAAGCAACGAGCTTGATGCGAACAGTGATGTGCGTGCTTTTGTTCAGGATTTTGCAGGTGTGGGGCTTATAACAGATTTTAAGCAGATAGGTGACCGTATGGTTTTACTCCAGATGATGGCAGTAGCTTTGAAAAACTGGGAAATTGGTGCTTTGGATGCTGCGGTGCGTATTTTTGAAGCCGTCAAAAGCAGGGATTTGCCAGAGCAAAGCCCATTGCTTGTTTACCGTGATATCTCCAAGAAATACTTGGCTGATTATGCCCGAATACAGGAGCTAAAGACACTCCCCAGTAAGGCTGATAAAGATCAGGTGACAAAGCATCTTGCTGTTCTTCAGAAAGTGACTGGGAACCTGAAGACGAAGGGGAGGGCGCGGTTTCATATTCAAGTTTGGCAGACTAGAGCTGAGCGACATCTTGCGAAGCTTGAGCGCGAGAGTAAGGAGGCAGCCCTGAAGGCAAAGGAAGAAGAGCTCAAGCGTCCAACTTATCAGGATCGGTTAGCTCAATTTCGTAAGCTGGTAGCGGACTCTAAATTTGCCGATGCTCGTAAGCTTCTTGAGCAAGCGGATGCTAGTCAGAATGACCAAAAGAAAAAAGAAGCGTGGATTTATCTATCAAAATGTGCGGGTCTCTTTCTTCAAGATTTAAGCAGGCATTCTTTTAAGACAGCACTAAATATTAAAGTGTTAACAGTGAGTGGAGGTTCCTACACGCAGGTTGTAGCCTCTAACGAGGAGGGCTTAAAACTGAAAAAAGATGACTTAGAGGTATTCTTGCAATGGAATCGAATTGAGCCGGAGAGTATACTTGAGATTTATCGGGGATTGTTTGGGCTTAGTCTGGAAACATTATATGGGCAGCAATTAACGGAGCGTGCCATATGCTATTCTTGGCTGATGGGCTTAAGTGCTGTGGCTGAGCCTGCCGTTGAGGCCTTGTCGGAAGTGAATGGTAATTTTAAAAAGCGTTGGCAGGCGTCTTTGGTGGTCATCGTTGATTAGACTGAGCCTATTAATTTGAGCCAATTGCTAAGGCTCAATAATGAAGCTCTAATGAGTGGCCGTTTAAAATTGGCCGCAGATTAGATCGATGAAGCGGCGACCTGATTTGCTGAGGCTGGCATGCTTACCGGTGCCGGTGATAAAGCCTTTGGTGTGATACTCATGCTTTGATTGGCACTCGCGGATCCAGCTCAGCATAGGAGCGGATACGCTGCGTTTGTGTGAGCTGATGGTGACGGGGAAGCCGGAGGCGCTGAATGATATTTCAATCGAGGGCATATCACTGCGGTAATCATTCTGAAGCATCCATGGATAACGTTTTAGTAATTCTGGTGTGCCCTTTCTGATTTGGTTACGCGGAATGATAATTCGGTAATGTATGGGTATTGATGATACAAACTCGGGAATGGTGAGAGCTTGATTTTTGCTTTTTACTAGTAAGAAAGAGGCAACGTCCAAGCCTGCTATATTCATGCCGTTGTAGATACCATGGTGATTGGTGTCGGTAAAATACTTGTCATGCCAGAGAGTGAATCTGGAGGAAAAGAGCACACCTAACTCCAAGTGCAGATGTGCTCGATCGCGGTTGAGGCCAGTGCCAGTGTAGCCGAGTGTTCCCAGATTATCTCCAAGCGCTAATTTTTGCCCTTTTCTGACAGCGATTGATGATAGGTGCGCATAGAGGCTGTAGAACGGTCCGCCTCCCCAATTGTGCTCCACTACGACATATTTGCCATAGCTGCTATGATGAGAGGTAGCGTTGCAATGAACGACTTTACCAGATCCTATGCTTTTGACCTTGTCGAGCGGTCTGCCCGTGCTGTCTCTTTTGATGGGTTTGATGTCAATGCCTTCGTGAAACTTAGTACAGATAACGCCATCGTTTGTGCGGCGTTTGTTGCGCACAAAGCCATATTTGCCTCCCGTCCATGGCCTCGAATGTTGGCCTTCAAAAGTGCGATAGACATACATGTAGAACCTTTCCTCATCATTGCTAAAAAGATGTTGGTTAATGGTGGGTAGAGCAACTGTCTCGTCAGTGGGCTCAGCGCCAGAGGCATTCAGAGAAAAAAAGACCTGGCTGAGTATGTAAATAACCGCAAAGGTCCGAGACATTACGAGATTTTGGCTGCTTGAGGGGTGACAGAAGGTGAGGGCATGAATAGCAAAGCCGTTTGATGCATTCAGCTGCTCTTTTTAGCTTCTTTTTTAATCTGCTTGAGACGTGCTTTCCATTGCTTGGGATCCTCTCCGATACGGGGGGCAATTTGGTCGTAGAGTTTGATCTCTTGTTGGGTGAT
>JAQXBQ010000083.1 GCA_029252325.1 Akkermansiaceae bacterium | reverse complement strand
CATCTGTTACTGGTCCGTGTTGTTCGTCTTGGTGAGCGTAGTGCCATTTCATATTAGGTATTTATAGTTAGTCTTTGCGAGCCTAGCTTGAGAGCTTGTTGTGGCAATCCATAAATCACATTGCCTCGCTATTCTCGGGCTCTTCTCTTGCCTTGGCTCACCAGAGCTGTAGGGTCGTGTCGCCATGAAGCGCAAAGAACTTAACCCCTCAGAGAGCGATGCTGTAATCCGTATGGCATGGCATGACCGCACCAGCTTTGATGAGATACAAGAGCGCACCGGTCTGAGCGAGAGTGAGGTTATCCGCCACATGAGAGGTCAGCTCAAACCATCCAGCTTTCGCATGTGGCGCAAGCGCGTCTCAGGGCGTATCACCAAGCACCGCAAACGCTTCAAACGAAGAAATGACTGACTCCATCGCATGCTCCACCAGAACAATCTCACTAATCAATACTGCAACCCATGGGCATCTTTGAACGCTATCTTTCAATCTGGGTAGGGCTTTGTATTGCCGCCGGGGTAGTGCTGGGTGCCGTGAGCCCCGCAAGCTTCGCATGGATTGCTGAGCTGGAATACGCCCACGTCAATCTGGTGGTGGCGGTATTCATATGGATCATGATTTACCCAATGATGGTCAATGTGGACTTTGGCTCACTCAAAGACGTCGGCAAAAAGCCCAAGGGCTTATGTATTACCCTGGTAGTGAATTGGCTCATCAAGCCCTTCAGCATGGCAGCTCTTGGGGTGTTATTTTTCCAACATATATTCGCAGGCTTTGTTGAGCCAGAAACTGCGCAAGAATATATCGCCGGCATGATTCTACTCGGTGTGGCCCCCTGCACAGCGATGGTTTTTGTCTGGAGTCAACTCGTGCGTGGTGATGCTAATTACACCCTTGTGCAGGTCTCGATCAACGACATCATCATGGTCTTTGCTTTTGCTCCGCTGGCGGCCCTTCTCCTCGGTGTCACCGACATCATCGTCCCCTGGCAAACTCTGATCTTATCCGTAGTCCTCTATGTGGTGATCCCTCTTGCCGCGGGCTACCTCACTCGCAGGCTGCTCGACCGAAGTGGCAATCATGAGGAAATCAGCGCCTTCACAGCTCGGCTGAAACCCTTCTCGGTGATGGGGCTACTCGCCACCGTCGTGCTTCTATTCGGCTTTCAGGCTCAAACCATCATAGAGAAACCTCTGGTGATTGTGCTCATTGCGGTGCCTCTGATAATCCAGAGCTACGGTATTTTCGCAATCGCCTATGGCTGGGCTTACTTCTGGCGAGTTCCATTTGCTACCGCTGCCCCGGCAGCCCTCATTGGCACGTCCAACTTCTTTGAGCTCGCAGTCGCGGTAGCCATTGGCCTATTTGGCCTTCACTCCGGAGCCGCTCTAGCAACAGTGGTGGGCGTCCTTGTGGAAGTTCCCGTGATGCTCTCCTTGGTAGCCATAGCCAATCGTACTCGTAGTCGCTTCCCGAGCTGAGACAGCCAGATAAAACCGCTACACGCACATGCTTGAGGATTTGTCTTCAGTTATTCAGTATTTTTTGATTAATCTGTTTCGCTCATCCTTTACTCATCATCACAAACACAACTAAAAACCATGACCAACTCAGATATAGCCAGCTCAGCAATACCCAAACCAGAACGCACTTGGGCCATGTTCGCCCATCTATCATCTTTTCTAGGCTACACCTGCATTCCGCTGGCAAACATTATTGCCCCTCTGGTGATATGGCAGATTAAAAAAGAAGACATGCCCTTTGCCTCCGATCAGGGCAAGGAGTGCCTCAACTTTCAGATATCGATGTTAATTTACATCATTATTTCCGGCATACTAACCTTAATTCTTATTGGCTTTGCCTTCCTCCTCATTCTCTATGTGATGAATATCATTCTAACCATCATCGCTGCAATCAAAGCCAATGAGGGTGTCCACTACCGATACCCGATGACGATGAGGTTCATCAAGTGATCGCAGGCTCACGCAGGAAAAATACGGATACACAGCCTCTGCACGGAGGACTACCTGTGGTTAATTACTTCAATGATATGTAATAAAAAATACTTGTCAGTATCACCAAGGTTAGTAAAAAAAAGTTGGTTTACGTCCCCCCTCCTATGAAAAACCCCTCCATATCAGGCTTTACGGCATGCATTTGCCTTATTCATGCATGCAGCTCTGCTTCAGCTGCTGTGATCAGCCATGGCGATACCTCTATCGAGATAGCGTTTGTCGACATAGGATACGCTGACAACAATGCAGACACCAGCGGGTTCGGATCGGTTGCTTACGATTACTTGATAAGCAAATACGAGATTACTTCTAACGACTGGCTGGCCGTAACTACGGCAGACTCTGATATCGAGACGGGCAGTGCCTCAGATCCACACAACGGTCTACAACCCACATCTGAGGTAAGCTGGTATGAAGCTGCCAAGTTTGCCAACTGGCTGACGAGTGGTGACGCGCTTTCAGGTGCTTACAAATTTAGTGATTCCAACACCTTTATCAGCGTAGATCGTGACAGTGCCGCAGACATTTATCAAACAATCTACGTATTACCGACCGAAGATGAATGGTATAAAGCCGCTTATTACAAGTCAGATGGTAGCGGCTACACAGCCTACGCTACAGGAGACACCATTCCAGTAAGTGGCACTGATGCAAACTACAGGGCCACTGTAGGCAGCCCTGCTGGAGCCGCATGGAGTGTTGGCGACGGCACAGAAGAAAACAATGGCACTTACGACATGGGTGGAAACATCTGGGAATGGACCGAGAGCGCATATGATGGAGAACTTAACGATCCAGATGAGATACGCGCACTTCGAGGTGGCTACTACGGTAATATACTTCAGTCCTTGCGTTCGGATAAGCGCATAGGACCAGCTCCAGATGGCGAGGTTTTCTCAACTGGCTTCCGACTCGCAAGCATCAGCATAGTCCCAGAGCCTTCAAGCACCGCACTCCTATCTCTCGGAAGCTTAGCGGTGTTCATGCGTAGGAGACGCGATTAGCAATCTGACAGATGGTCACAAAGGCCCTCACCTTAATGGCCTTAGCGGCTTTGGGGTCGAGTCCCAGAGCAGAGTGACTTCCGCTGCTTTGTGCTTGAGCTATGAACAAAGCTCATCATAAATGCTGCCTCTTTATGAAATACCTGCCCGCGCTACTCATCGCCGCATTTACACTCCTTATTGCAGGATGTGCAAGTCATCGACCACCTCGTGGGGCAAAGCCCCAACAGCATTGGATGGAGGTTACCGGCTACTGCGATTGCAAAAAATGCTGCGGCTGGGAGCGTAACTGGTATGGTCGCCCTATCTATGCCTATGGCTCATTAAAGGGTAAGCGCAAAAAGGTTGGCTATACCTCGACTGGCGTGAAGGCGGGCAAAGGCACCATCGCTGCCGATCCTAAGCGCTACCGCATGGGAACGACCATGCACATCAAAGGATACGGCTATGGCACGGTCGAAGATGTCGGAGGAGCCATTAAAGGAAATCGTATCGATCTCTTTTTTAAGTCGCACAAAGAGGCATTGCGCTGGGGTAGAAACAAAATGATGGTCACCGTCTGGCGTTAATTGGCACGCGTAAACGCGCAGACAAAGCCAAGACAACACTCATCAGCAAGCTGGCTGAAGCGGAAAGGCTAACATTAAACCTACCACCGCAGCAAACTCCATAGCACCAGGAAAAAACATAGCCATGTTATGGCCAATAAAACGAGAATAGGCCATATTACAAAAGACACAAAAACTTGAATGCCACCATTGCTGATGGGTTCTTTCTCCACTTTTCTTTGCTGCTTGTCGTTCATATTGGTTGCCATGATCTGTGCGAATTTTGCTTTGTTGCTTTGTTACTATTTCCAACAGCCCAAAAATCAGCACCACTTTTAGATTTGGAATGAAGCTGGTGGAGGGATGTTTCATGCTACTCAGGTCGTGCCAGATTGCAAGTTTCCTCTGCCCTAGATGGGGGTTTATCAATATCCGTGATACACGGCACTTCACTTCGTTGCGCCGTGCGTTCGAACTTCGTTCTCATCCGTTAAACCGGCAGACAAAAAAGCCCTCCACGAGGGAGGGCTTTTTTAGAATGGAGCCGGTTAACGGATTGCCCTCGCGCTACTCAGGCTGTGCCAGAATGAAAGTTTCCTCCTCCGGAAACTTAGACATTAAAGAATGCGTGATGCACGCACTGACGTGTGCGCTCGAACCTTGTTCTCATCCGTTAAGCCGGCCAACAAAAAAGCCCTCCACGAGGGAGGGCTTTTTTAGAATGGAGCCGGTTAACGGATTCGAACCGTTGACCTACTGATTACAAATCAGTTGCTCTACCAACTGAGCTAAACCGGCATATTCTACTTGCTAGTTCGGCGGTGCCGAACGCGGGTCACTATTTCCATTTTCATCCATTATGCAAGTATTTTTGAGTCAAAGTTTGGCTGAACAAACTTAGCTAAACACTAGCACTACGAACGAGCTGATTGGTAACACCCCAAAATCCACAGGAACAGTGCACTCACCAATATCGATGAGAGACCAATGTGAAGCACTTGGGCAATGGGCAATATCCCTACATGAGAGAGAATGAGGCCCAGGCACATTTGAGAGAGCACAATACCGAGCACGAGGCACTCAAGCACTTTAGCCCCAGTTCGGTTCTTTTTGGCACGGACAAAAAACATAATCGAGGCCAACAAGAGCGCCCACGATCCACTACGATGAATGAGGTAGGTAGGACTCTGCTCCAACTCCCCCACCCATTCGGAACGCGGAGCCGCGCTGTGTGATTTATGCAGATCATCTGTCTTCTCACGAACTTGTGATCCGAGCACACCCTCTGCGATGATAAGAACAAATAGTAAGACCGCGATTTTGGCCAATCCATTATCCCGGCATGACTTGGGCAAGCGCCATGGGTCGTCACAGCCACGCCAAGCAAGGAAGACGAGCAAACAAAGCATCAGTATCGCCAGCGCCATGTGAATGGTAATAATACCCGGCTTGAGTCCACTAAAGACAATCTGGGCGCCCATCCAGGCGTTGAGACCCAATAAAAAAAGAGCGAGGGCTGCTACGATGGGAATGACGGGTCTCTTCCTCCACTGCCATTGCGCCATGATGAATGTCGCCAAGGTCAATAAACCAAGTGGAAGTGAGGTCAAGCGATTGACATACTCGACCCAGGTGTGGGTGGGATTGAACTCCTTGATCACTGAATCACGCGTGATGGTGGCAGGGTCAATTCCATGTCTAGCAGCACGCTTACGGTATTTTTCGATATCGAGTTTGTTGACGTCAATTTGATCGGCATTCGTAGGAGGAATCAAGCAGCCCCAGCAAGTTGGCCAGTCTGGGCAGCCCATGCCTGAGCCTGTAGCGCGGACAATAGCACCCACAAAAATGAGCAATATAAGAGCTATGCTGGCAGCAGCAGCTACTTTTTGGAAACGAGTCACGGTGAAACTCATAGAGCCTGGCGAGTCTGTCCGCAAGTCCAGCTGTCACAATAAAGAGAAAATGTTTCGTTTTTAGTTTAGTAATGCGGCAATGCCGCTAGTTTCGCGGCACATGGCAACTCAAGCAAGTAACGTACGTCGCGCCGCTGTCTCAGCACTTAGGGCCTGGGCTAAGGGCCACGCGTATATGGACTCATTAATCGAGCGGCAGGCAGCAAAGAACGGTCTGAGTAGGCAAGACCGAGCCTTACTACAATCCATCGTATCCGCAGTGCTGCGTAATCGCCGGTTGCTCGATCACTGGATAGCACAACTACGACGGGGCAAGCTAGACCATGAAACTCGCGATATCCTGCGCGTTGGCTTGGTGCAGCTACTCATCCTCGGCATCGCAGACCACGCTGCTGTCAATGAGACTGTCAATTGCGGCAAAGCCTCTGTTCGAGGCCTAATCAATGCGGTATTAAGGCAGTGTATCGCACGCCGTAATCAGCTCATCGACGATATCGAGGAGCTATCGCCAGCTCTCAAGTTTTCGCACCCCGATTGGCTATGGAAGCGTTGGAAAAACGCATACGGCGAGGACAAAGCCACTCAGCTCCTTGAGTGGAATAACCAACCAGCTAAGACGTTCTGCCGAGTTAACCCACTCCAAGAGGATGCTGCCGCCACGGTGGCCGCCTACGACAAGGCCAGCCCCATCGAGGGCCTTGAGGGCTTCTACGAAATTAAGGGGCCTCCACCTAACGAATGGATGAAGCAAGGCCTCGTCTACATTCAAGATCCTGCAACTCGTCATTGTGTCGAGCTGCTTGCGCCTAAATCAGGTGAGACTGTGCTGGATGCCTGTGCAGCCCCGGGTGGCAAGGCAACCATGATTGCTACGATGATGAACAATGAGGGAGAAATCCTCTGCACAGATAGCAATGAGAAACGACTACCTCGCCTAGACAGCAATCTATCCAATCTCGGCATCAAGATAGCGAGCGTGGAGACTCATGACTGGACTAAGCCAGCCCCCGAGAAATGGCATGGTAAGTTTGATGCGATTCTTCTCGATGTGCCCTGCTCCAATACTGGAGTAATGCGCCGTCGGCTCGATGCCCGCTGGCGACTACATGCTGAGAACATCACGGAGCTAGGTAATATTCAGCGAGCTATCATAGAAAACGCACTACCCTGTCTCAAAGAAGATGGCCGAATCGTCTATTCGACCTGCTCCATTGATGCTGAGGAAAACCACGATCTGGTGACTGACTTCATATCGGCCCACCCAGATTGGAAAGTAACGGCTGAGCATCAAGCATTACCACATCGTGATCACACCGATGGCGCTTATGCCGCCTGTATCACCAGAGACAAAGGCCGCAGCTGAGGATCTCCCTGGGCTTGAGGATATTCTCGACCACGGGGCGAGTTCTAGATATCATCTGCTTACGTTATGAAATCCTGCTTCAGCATTCTTTTGGCCCTCGTCATCATCATTGTCTTTGCGGGGTCTGCAGGTCTGCTCTGGTATGGTAGCAACACAACCACTGTGGAGAAAGCTGAGGAAGCCGAAACCATGAACCGCTGACTTAAGCGACTCGATTAGAACCATGAGCACGCACTCCAAGATTTGCCTGTTTGGGGGCACTTTTGATCCTATTCATTTGGGCCACATACACATTGCCCATGCTGCAGTTGAGTCACTGGGGCTCGACAAGGTCATCTTCCTTCCCTGCAAGCAGTCACCTCACAAATCAACACAGGCTGAAGCATCTGAAGATGACAGGCTTGAAATGTGCCGCAGAGCCACGGTCGATATTCATTGGGCTGAAGTCGACGAACATGACCTGGTAGCCGCATCACCGTGCTACTCGTGGCGCACGGCCGAAAGCATCGCGACAAAGTTCCCAGACGCCGAGCTATTCTGGCTGATGGGTACCGACCAGTGGCAAGCGCTGCCTCGATGGGATCGCCCCGAGCATCTCGCCAAGTTAGTGAAATTCATCGTCTTCACTAGAGATCAAATCCCCGAAGCTCGCGAGGGCTTTGAGCTCCACTGTATCTCAGGCAATCACCCAGCATCAGCGACAAAAATCCGAGCAAGCATGCCCAAGCATTTATTGACTGACTGGCTCTCTCCTCAAGTAGCAGACTATATCAAACAACATAGTCTTTACGCTCACGGTGATGTATCCGAGTGAATGATCTCTTTATCCATGGCGCTCAAATGTTTGAATGATTGACGTGCCTAAAAAATAAGCATAAGAGTAATAGATCAATCGTGTGCATTACACGCTACCCTTTTACAAATCTATGAAATCACTCTTCTCACTTTTATCGATCATTGTTGTAACTCTCGCGACTTCCATTTCCAACATCCAGGCTCAGCAGGCTAAGCAGGTAGGAGCGCAAAGCGCCGAAGGTAAAAAGATGATGGCTGAGTTCATGAGTATACCCGAGGAGCAGCGTGTCGAATTCAACAAGAAAGTCCGCCTTGCTCAAAAACTCTATCAGGAGAAAAGAATATTCGACGCATTACAGGCAATCGACGAGCTAGACAAAATCATCTCAACTCATCCTGCCTGCCTCAGTCTGCGAGGGGCATGCTACGTGGAACTAAGAGCATTCGACAAGGCCTACGCTATTTTTGAGCGGTTACTGGCTATATCTCCTAATAGCACCAACATCTTATTCAACCTAGCTGAGCTTGAGTTCGTCACGAGAAAATGGGAAAATTCTCACCAGCGTTTCAATAAATTGCTCACTTTATTGCCTGAGCAAAACAAGAACTTACGACAGCTGAGTGAGTTCAAACTCCTCTTGTGTAAGCTGAAAACTGATCGCATTGACGAGGCAAGAGCGATGCAAAACAAATACAGCGAGTGGGACGACACTCCCTACCATTACTACGCTCCAGCTGCGATCTTGTTCTACGAAGGAAAAGATGAAGAGGCGAAAAATCTCCTGCGCAATGCCCTCTTTATTTGGAGAAACCCGGCGCAACTTTCCTCATGGCAAGATACGATGATCGAATTTGGCTATGTGCGCAGCTTTTATGGCTCCGCTGATGATGATGCGAATGCCGGCGGTAATGATGATACTGATGAGTTTGCCCCAGAGACACCTCAGATCGCCCCTGTTATCCCATTGGATACTGAGTAACCTGCTCAAATTTGATCCCATAAGTCTCCGCTATTTCAGGCGCAGCTGACTCCTTGTATATATCGCGAAAGTAAATTTCTTTGATGCCGTAGGCACAGAGTGTTTGCATACAGGCTGTGCATGGCATGGTCGTTGAGGCCAAGATTTTCACCTCACCACGCTTAAAAAGGCTGCACAGATTGACTTCGGCATGGAGCATGAATTTCTGCCTACTCTCACGATCGTCCCAAAAGCCTTCGGGGGCATCAAATCCAGGGGCTAGCCCATTGTAGGCTGTGCCAACAACACGGTTATCAAAATCAAGTGCCGCAGCTCCTACTTTCCTGAATGGATCTTCCGACCGCAAACTCGCAACGTGAGCCAACGACATCGCATACTGAGGAATGCTAATACGTGGTGATTGCTGGGGCTGGACATCCTCGTGAGACTCATTACTCATATGCTTTGATCGAATACCTGCGATCGCGCTTTGTCCAGATTTAAGACAAAGGAAAATAATTTGCGCACGAGTTCCTCGCATCAAAGTAAGCAGCTCAGAGGGCCACTGATTAGAATTTTGTTGCGATTTTACCATCGCAATTCTGGCGCGGCTAATTAGGATTTTGATCCGTGACTCCTAAATATCCTACACGCTTTCAAAGCAAGACCATCTGGCGAGCTCTCACAGGCATTGCCATCTTGGTCATCGGCATGCTCATCGTGGGCCTGATCTGGCTCACGGGAAAGACACTAGGCTACCTTCAGCCTGTCCTGGTCCCACTCGCGGTCGCCGGCATTGTTGCCTATTTGCTCGACCCTATTGTTACGTGGCTTCAAACAAGGGGTTTATCTCGACTTAAAGCCGTCATTGGTGTTTTCGCATCCTTTGTCATTCTGCTCACAGTGCTCGGCTTTTTGATTGTTCCCCCTATCGCGAAGCAGGTCTCGGATGCCTTCCACGACAAGGAGGAGATTGCTCGTAAAGCAACGACAGCCATGACCGGAGTGAAAGATGCGCCATGGCTGAAGCCCCTCATCAACTACGCCTCTGAGAAAGTGAATCCCGAGACGGGAGCGACTCATGTCGAACCAGAGGGCACGTCTACAGCGACTGCAGAGAGCTCTGAAAATAGAGATATCTACAGCAAACCAGATTACCAATATCGATGGCAGTTTTTAATCTCCAAGTATGCCACTCAAATTGCCAAGACTATCACCGATTGGTTCAGCGAAGGCTCATCGAAAATATTCGGCATGCTCGGTCTCGCCATCGGCTTTGTGATGGCTCCCATCTACCTCTATTATTTCCTCAAGGAAAGCTCTAGCATCAAAACGCATTGGCATGAATATGTCCCCTTGAAGGCGTCGCGATTCAAGAATGAAGTGGTTGACTCCTTACAAGAAATCAACGGCTACTTAATCTCATTTTTCCGTGGCCAGATGTTAGTCGCCTTTATCGATGGCATCCTTGTCGGTATCGCCCTATGGGTTTTCGGCTTGCCCTACGCACTCGTGATTGGCCTGTTCATGGCGGTGCTTGGCGTCATCCCTTACATCGGAAATATTATTTGTCTGATACCGGCATGCCTCATCGCCTTTGTTCATTTTGGCCATGTCGACAACCAGAACTTTTTGGGCACTAGCCCGTGGGCATATGTAATGGCCGTGATCGCCATCTTCCTCATTGTGCAGCAAATCAACTCCTTGGTAACGGCTCCAAAAATCGTTGGTGACTCGGTAGGACTTCACCCCATGACTGTCATTTTCTCGATGTTGTTTTGGTCACTTTTACTCGGTGGATTTATCGGTGCCCTCTTAGCTGTTCCCATGACCGCAGCCATCAAGGTGTTATTTAGACGTTATATATGGGAGCGCAAAATACTGGAAGAACCAAGCCCCTCGATCAATCAAGATCCTGAAGCTGAAAGCAATGCGTAAAATTTCATTGGAAGAAATGTCCTAACCAACACTCTCATCCTTACAAGTCGTCGCTACCTCAAGTCTCTATCATCTAATAATGAAATACATCTATTCCCTGCTCTTACTTCTTTTCATAAGCTGTGGGCAACTTCACTCTCAAATCGAGCCATTCAATCTGGATGACGGCGGCGGCGCAGAGAACGACACCACGGTCTCTGTCACCGCTAATGTTGAACAAACAGCTGCGGGTGAGAGCTTCACGATTGCCATTCAACTTGAGCACGCCGACGGATGGCACGCGTACTACCAGAACCCAGGTGGCCCCGGCCTTCCCTTGGAGTTTGATTGGCAGCTCCCTGCTGGCTATCAGCTCACGAAATTCAACTGGCCCACTCCAGAACTCTACCAAAGTGGGGACACGACATTTTACGTCTACCATGGGCGATACACTTTTCTGGCTGAGATTTCTGTCCCTTCGTCGGCCAAATCTGAAGACCTTGCACAAATCGTCGTCACGCCAACGTGGCAACTCTGTAACGACCAAGGCTGTGCGCCACCCACATCACAGGAGCTAAGCATTGAGATCCCCATCGGCAAATCAGAAATACTCTCCACAGAACATGAGAACCTCTTTCACTCAGCTCGTCTAAGACTTCCAGAAACTAATCAGGCATGGAATGTAGAGGCCAAAATTAAAGCTGCGAACCTGATACTCACCATCAGCAGCTCGGACGGAAGTGTTAGTATCATCGATTCCATTTACTATATCGACAACGCTGGCATTACGGACTCGAGTAAAGCTCAAGTCGTCAACGACAGAGGTGACGCCTATGTTCTGAAAGTCCCTCTGACTTCTGACGCCAAAGCAGGCAATCAAATAGATGGCATCCTTGTTTTCGACGGCAAAGACGCAGTAGCAATGAGCGTGCCCCTCTTACTTTCTTCAGATGCCGCCACAGCTAATATTCCGGCTAATACTTCAGCCGCAACGACAGCGACCCACGGTCCCAACAACGCAGCACCCACCGCGGCTGAGATTGCGGCTGCCGCAGAGCTGTATAATGCCGAGCAAAAAATCGACTTCGTCTTACTCGATGGCACCAAGGAAAAAGCTCACAACTTACTCACTGCCCTCGGTTTCATTTTCATCGGCGGGCTACTCCTCAATCTTATGCCCTGTGTGTTCCCCGTGCTTGGAATCAAGGTGATGGGTTTTGCACAACAGGCAGGCTCAGAGCCAGAAAAAATAAAAATACACGGCTTAGTGTTCATGTCCGGAGTGGTCGTCTCCATGTGGATTCTTGCTGGCATCATTTACGTTCTCATTTTTAGCTTTGGTCAAGATGTGAACTGGGGCGAGCAATTAACCAGCCCGATCTTTTTGGCGGCAATTATCATGCTGCTTTATTTATTCGGCCTAAACATGGCTGGGGTTTTTGAAATAGGCACTTCACTCACTGGTGCTGGTGGCGAGCTCCAGGCCAAGAAAGGATATTCCGGATCATTCTTCTCGGGCGTATTAACTACCCTCATTGCTACCCCCTGCAGCGGCCCTTTCCTTGGTTCAGTGATGGGCTATACACTGAAGCAACCGCCCCTTCAGGGTATGATCATCTTTACCATCTTCGCGCTTGGCATCTCATCCCCCTACGTGATCCTCGCCTTTTTTCCGAAGCTCATCAACAAGCTCCCCAAGCCAGGAGCATGGATGGTTACCTTCAAGCAATTGATGGCATTCGCCCTGTTTGCAACAGCGGCTTATTTCTTCCGTAGCTTTGCCAAAATTACGGGCACAGGAGGCGCATCATGGCTTCTTATGGCTGCCGTCGTGATAGGCCTCGCGGTCTGGGCATACGGTCGCTTCGGCACCCCCTACACCCCCAAGTTTAAAAAATTAGTATGGGGAACAGGCTTCCCACTTCTCGTTGCCACCGGTGCATTCTTCATGACCAAGTCAGCTACTGAGCAGAGAGCTCCTGCGACACCACTCACAGGATCATCATGGTATCCAGGCGTCGTTGAAATCAACCGCTCTAAAGGACGAATTGTATGGGTCGACTACACCGCTGATTGGTGACTACTTTGCCAACAAAATGAGAGCCGTGTGTTCTCATCCGATCGTGTAAATGCCTTACTGAAAAAATATAATGTCTTGGTTGTCACAGCTGACAGCACCGACGGTGATCCCATCATACAAAAAGATATGAATCGAGCCGACCGCAAGTCGCTTCCGACGAACTTGATCTATCCAGCAGATGCGACAAAGTCGGCCATCATGCTACCCGAGTATCTTACGCCTGAGATTGTCATCAAGGCAATCGAGCTAGCCGCCAATCAATAATCTCTCAGCCATCAATGATATACAATTTACGTGCGTTGTTGAGCCACTGTGCATAGCCTAAAGATATGAGTAGCGATTCCCCCTCGATTCCCCGCTTGGTTCAGGATGACTGCTGGCTGGAGCCTTATGCAGGCCATATTTCATGGCGTATGCAGAGCCTCAGAGAGCAGCTAGCCTGGATCGAGAAAGAATCAGGCAGTATCGAAGAATACGCTCAAATCCACAAGCAGCTCGGCATTCACCACGATGCGGGTAAAGATATATGGTTGATTAGAGAGTGGGCGCCTGAAGCTCACTATGTATCTATCATCGGTGATTTCAATGACTGGGACGCTGGCAAAAACCCCCTTGTTAAAGGTGCACATGGCATCTGGGAAGTCGAACTCAGCGGCAAATCTTTGAAACATGGTGATGCTGTTAAGCTACACATCTACGGTGCTGATGGCTCCGCACGAGACCGTATACCCGCCACGATTCATCGCTGCATCCAAGACGAGGAAACGCATGATTACGCAGGGCAAGTTTGGCTGCCTGAATCAGATTACATCTGGCAGCATGAGTTTGACCCCTCCTCACTGGGCGCACCCCTGATTTATGAGGCTCACGTCGGCATGTCAGGCGAGGAGCCTCGTCTCCACAGCTACCGTGAATTTGCCGACGAAGTGCTCCCGCGTATTGAGAAACTTGGATACAATACCATCCAGCTCATGGCTGTGCAGGAACACCCCTATTATGGATCTTTTGGCTACCATGTGTCCTCATTTTTTGCCTCTTGCTCACGTTTCGGAACCCCAGAGGATTTAAAGTATCTTGTCGACAAAGCACACGGAGCAGGCATCGCCGTCTTGCTCGATATCGTGCACTCTCATGCCGTTAAAAATCTCGCCGAAGGGCTCAATGAATTTGATGGCACGGATCATCAATACTTCCACGCAGGCATCAAAGGCGATCAACCACAATGGGACTCAAAATGCTTTGACTACAGTAAGGACGAGGTTCGCCGATTTCTCTTATCGAATGTTCGCTACTGGCTAGAAGAGTTCCACTTCGACGGCTTCCGCTTCGACGGTATCACTTCGATGCTCTATGATCATCATGGATCTACATCCTTTGATCACTACGACAAATACTTTCTCGATGGCCCCGATGAAGATGCTATCCTCTACCTCGCGCTCGCCACCACCCTATGCAATCGCCTACGCCCTGGAGCTATCCTTGTCGCTGAGGATATGAGCGGCATGCCTGGCTTGTGTCGACCAACATCCGAGGGTGGCATTGGCTTCACTCATCGACTAGCAATGGGGATTCCTGATTACTGGATTAAGCTTCTCAAACACAAAAAAGACGAAGAGTGGAAGCCTGAAGAAATGTGGGGGGTAATGACCAACCGAAGATATGGGGAAGCCAATATATCGTATGCTGAAAGCCATGACCAGGCACTAGTCGGAGATAAATCCATCGCCTTTCGACTGATGGACAAGGACATGTATTGGCATATGGGCACCGATGATAACAACGAGATCATCAACCGTGGCATCGCTCTGCATAAGATGATACGTCTCTTCACCCTGATCTCTGGTGGTGAAGGCTGGCTTAACTTTATGGGTAATGAATTTGGGCACCCAGAATGGCTCGACTTCCCCCGTGAAGGCAACGATTGGTCCTATCATTATTGCCGTCGCCAGTGGTCGCTTGTCGACAATACCGACCTTCGCTACCGGCACCTCAACGCATTTGACCAAAGCATGATAACACTTGCTAATAGTCACGACCTCTTGGCCTGCGACCCGGCACAGCAATTGCAAGTTCACAACGATGATCAGACACTAGTGGCAGAGCGTGGCAACGTCATCTTCCTGTTTAACTTCAATCCCACTCAGTCTTTTGCAGACTACGAGGTAAAGGTCGGCCGCCAAGGTCACTACAAAATTATTCTCAACAGCGATTCTACCGACAACGGCGGATTTAATCGAGTGGACGAGTCCTTGAGCTACAAGGCAGACAAGCATGACAAACTAAGCCTCTATCTGCCAAATCGCTGCTGTCTGGCGCTGATTGCCCAATAAGCCCTTTATTTGGGGCTTTCACCATTGCCAAAAGCAAACTTACGAGCTACAGCCACTCCCATGGCAACTGAAACATCTCTGATTCTTTTTAAACCCGACGCGATTGAAAACAACATCGTCGGCACTGTGCTAGCTCGTTTCCAAAGCGAGGGGTTCGTTATCCGCGGTATCAAGATGATGCAGCTTGATGATGCCATCCTCAGGGAACACTATTCCCACGTGGCTGATAAGCCATTCTTCCCTGAGATCACCGAATTCATGAGTCGCACTCCTGTGATTGCTCTTGCTCTCGAAGGCAACGACGTGATCAATCGAGTCCGCAACTTACTCGGACCAACCAACTCAAATGAGGCTCCAGAGGGCACTATCCGCGGTGATTTTGGTGCAGATATGATGGTCAACGTATGCCACGCATCTGATAGCCCTGAGGCAGCGGCAGCTGAACTTGCTCGATTCTTCAACGAAGATGAGGTGTTCTCCTACTAAATTTTAGAAAATTAATTTTCCCACAGGCCTGCCGAAACCCTCGGCGGGCCTTTTTTTGTATCTGCCGAAATCTTCGGCGGGGCTTTTCATGAAGCTGAACGCTCCCCTATTTATGTCGATATTCATAATGGTTGGCTCTTGATTATTTCCAAAGTCGCATCTAGATTACCGCGCATTGTTATAAGCAATCAAATTTTATGAGTTCATCCACATGCTCCCTCTGCCGTTTCTGGCAGTCATCCATCGGAAAAAAATTCGTTGTAGCTCTCACTGGCGCCTATCTTGTTTTTTTCCTAGCAGGTCACTTAGTCGGCAACATGCTCATTTATCAGAGCTCTGAAGCATTTAACCACTACGCAGAATTCCTTCACACGATGCTGCACGGCTGGGGTATATGGATATTCCGCATCATCATGCTTGTGGCTCTTGGTTTGCACATACTAGCAACCATTCAACTAACTTCAGCTAACCGTGCGGCACGCCCCAGCCGCTATCAAGTCGATGCCACCATGGTTGCGCCTCGCTCATCCCGCATGATGATTTGGAGTGGCCTCACCGTGCTGGTGTTTTTCGTCTTCCACATTCTGCATTACACCGTTCGTGTGCAGAGCGATCTCCACGTTCTCGCCGAATTTAAGCAAAACTGGGCGATGACCATTGCTGGCTTTCAAAACATACTGGTAGTACTATTCTACATTCTCGCCATGGGCTTGCTATGCTCACACCTCTCACACGGTGTTGGCTCAATCTTCCAGACTCTCGGATTACGCACCAAGAAAACAGCGAAAGGCATTCAATTCTTTTCAAAAGCATACAGTCTCATCATCTTCGTTGGCTTCATTTCTATTCCCATCAGCGTCTATTTCTTCGGCTTAGGCAAAAAAGAAATGGAGGAAACCAAAGCTAAGGTCGAAGCCGCAATTCAAGCAGGGCTTACTGAATTACCAGATCAAGACAACGCACACTAAGCCACCCCACCAACGGCGCACCCATCAACTTCTCATTATCATGTCACTAGATAGCAAAATACCTGAAGGACCCATCGACCAGAAATGGACCAAACACAAGATGGACTCCAAGCTCATCAACCCAGCCAATAAACGGAAATTCACCGTCATCGTCGTCGGCTCCGGGCTTGCAGGCGGTTCTGCGGCAGCCTCACTTTCAGAGATGGGCTACCAAGTGAAGTGCTTCTGCTACCAAGATAGTCCACGAAGAGCTCACTCGATTGCTGCTCAGGGTGGCATCAACGCTGCCAAAAACTACCAAAATGACGGCGACTCTGTTAATCGCCTGTTCTATGACACCGTCAAAGGTGGTGACTTCCGTTCCCGTGAAGCCAACGTCCACCGACTCGCTGAAGTATCAAGCAACATTATCGATCAGTGCACCGCTCAGGGAGTTCCTTTTGCACGTGAATACGGTGGTCTACTTGACAATCGCTCCTTCGGCGGCGCTCAAGTATCACGCACGTTCTACGCACGGGGCCAGACAGGTCAACAGCTACTCATCGGTTGCTACCAAGCTCTTCAAAAAGAAATCTCTAAAGGTGGAGTTGAAATGCACACCCGCACTGAGATGATGGATGTCGTTCTCGTCGATGGCCACGCCAAAGGAATCGTGGTGCGCAATCTCGTCACTGGTGAAATCTCATCTCACGCGGCAGACGCCGTATGCCTGGCAACCGGCGGCTACGGTAATGTGTTCTATTTGTCGACTAACGCAATGGGGTGCAACGTCACCGCAGCATTCAAGGCATACAAGCGGGGCGCATACATCGCAAACCCATGCTACACGCAGATTCATCCCACCTGCATTCCCGTCAGCGGCGACTACCAGTCCAAGCTCACATTGATGTCGGAATCACTTCGAAATGACGGCCGTATCTGGGTTCCCGTGTCGAAAGATGATGCAGAGGCTATTCGCGACGGCAACAAAAAACCCGAGGATATTGCCGAAGAAGACCGTGATTACTACCTTGAGCGTAAGTACCCATCATTCGGAAACCTTGCTCCTCGTGATATTTCTTCACGTGCAGCGAAGGAAGTTTGTGACGAAGGTCGTGGCGTAGCATCAACTGGACTTGGTGTTTATCTCGATTTTAAAGACGCGATCGAGCGCCTTGGCGAAGACGTTATTCGTGCCCGCTATGGCAACCTTTTCCAGATGTATGAGAAAATATCAGGAGATAACCCTTACCAAACACCTATGCAGATTTTCCCTGCGGTGCATTACACCATGGGTGGCCTCTGGGTTGACTACAATCTTCAGACAACGATTCCAGGTCTGCACTGCCTCGGCGAAGCGAACTTTTCTGATCATGGAGCTAACCGCCTCGGCGCCTCCGCTCTCATGCAAGGACTCGCCGATGGATACTTTGTTCTCCCAACGACTATTGCCAACTACCTCGCTGGCCAAAAGCCAGGCTCAATCAACACCAAGATGGATGAGTTCACCCAAGCTGAGGCAATCGTCAAAGAACGCATCGATAAACTTATCAATATCAACGGAACGCGCACTGTCGACAGCTTCCACAAGGAGCTGGGCTTACTCGTTTGGGAACAGTGCGGTATGGCTCGCAGCAAAGAAGGTCTTGAGAAAGCCCTTAAACGCATCCCTGAGATCCGTGAGGAATTCTGGAGCACCGCACGTATCCCCGGAGATGCTGATGGCGTCAACACGGAGCTTGAAAAAGCAGGCCGCGTTGCTGACTTCCTCGAATTTGCTGAAGTCATGTGCACCGACGCTCTGAGCCGTGAGGAGTCATGCGGTGGTCACTTCCGCCTCGAATATCAGTTCACTGAAGACTCAGCAGAAGTAAAAGAAGGCAAAACCCAGCCAGGCGAGGCTCTTCGCCGCGACGATGAATACGCTTATGTTGCAGCCTGGGAATTCAATGGAGTAGGAATCCCCCCCACTCTTCACAAAGAGGACCTCGAGTTCGAAAATGTTCACCTTGCCATTCGAAGCTACGCGTAAAAGCTGCCCTCCCTTTTTATCTCCAATTATCATCCTTCAATCAGAAATTATTTCCCGATGAACTTAACACTCAAAGTATGGCGTCAAAAAAGCGTTCATGATGACGGCCTCATTGAAACCTATCAGGCTAAAGATATTCCTATCGAGGCTTCGTTTCTTGAGATGCTCGACATCGTCAACCAGCGTATCATCGTCGATGGCGGTGAGCCAATTCACTTTGACTACGACTGCCGCGAGGGCATTTGTGGGCAATGTTCACTTACCATCAACGGCATCCCTCACTCCAAGGAGCGTGGAGTAACAGCCTGCCAGCTGCACATGCGCAAGTTCAAGGATGGCGACACCATTTGGGTCGAGCCGTTCAGAGCCAAGGCATTCCCGCTGCAGCGCGACCTCATGGTAGACCGCTCAGCCTTTGACCGCATCATTGCAGCAGGTGGATTTATAGACATTCGCACTGGATCAGCTCAAGATGCCAACAACCTACCAGTTGCAAAAACACGTGCGGATGCAGCAATGGACGCCGCGGCTTGTATTGGTTGTGGCGCCTGTGTCGCCGCTTGTAAGAACGCGAGCGCTATGCTCTTTGTCTCTGCAAAGGCAGCCCACCTCAACCTTCTACCTCAAGGGGCACCTGAAAAGGATAAGCGAGTGCTTGGCATGGTTCGCCAAATGGATGCCGAAGGTTTTGGCAACTGCACCAACCTCTACGAATGCGAGGCTGTATGCCCTAAGGAAATCAGCACCGAAAACATCGCCCGCTTGAATCGCGACTACGCTACGGCATTAGCAAAAGAGGCTACAGTTTAGTGAGATATCATTGCTTCACATGCTACTGAGCTTGTTGAGGCAATCCATAAGGCACTCTGATTGGTCTAGAGCTCGGTGTTTTACATCACCTTGAGTGCTCAGCTAGCACTTGATTTCTGTTCATCGACCCTCTGAAGGTGATGATAGAGATTAGCTGCTTATTTAGCCATTTCGCTTGAATTTCACGCTAGTCTATGCCATCTCCCCGCCCCATGGCCGACAAGTCCTTCCAGTCTCTACCCGGGTTTCGCGACTTTACTCCGCGCGACTGCGCGGTTCGCAACTACCTGTTCTCAGTGTGGAGGGATGTTGCCCATCGTTATGGATTCAGCGAATACGAAGCTCCTATTGTTGAATCTACCGAGCTCTACCTCAAAAAAACCGGAGGAGAACTGGCAACTCAGTTATTCCGATTTGAGGACCAAGGGGGCCGAGACATCACTCTTCGACCAGAGCTCACAGCGTCTCTAGCTCGTATTGTGGGAGCCAACCAGCGTGATTTCCCCAAACCTCTCAAATGGTTCGAGATCGGTCCTTGCTTCCGCTACGAGAAACCACAAAAAGGCCGTGGTCGTGAATTCATTCAGTTCAATGCTGACATCATCGGAGAATCATCGGCAGGTGCTGATGCTGAGCTGATTGCTCTAGCTATTGATACCATGCTGTGCCTCGGCTTTAGAGAGGGCGACTTCGTCATCAGGGCCTCTGACCGCGAAAGCTGGCTCACATTCTGCAGTGAACACAACATCAGCGACCCCTCTGAATTTTTACCCCTTGTCGACCGCCTCGAAAAGCTCAAGCCTGAGGTGCTCGATGAGCAACTTGGTCATTTCAATGTCACGCGTCAGCAGGTTGATGATTTTGTCGACAACCCAGAGAATGCCTCACCAGCATTCAATGAAATCAGAGAGAATCTAAACGCACGTGGATTAGGCCAATACCTGGAGCTCGATTTGACCATTGTGCGTGGATTAGCTTATTACACTGGTGCCGTTTTCGAAATATTTGATACCAAAAAATCTATGCGCGCTGTCGCTGGAGGTGGTCGTTACGACGGCTTGCTATCAACCTTATCCAACGGAGCAGCTGATCTACCCGCTACGGGCTTCGCTATGGGCGACATGGTGATTCAGAACTTCATTGAGTCGACACCGAATGCTCAGCTAGAGATGGAGGCATGGATGGCCCGCAACCCAGCCTGTGAGCTGTATCTGGTTGTCGCTGACGAAGGCAAACGCAACGACGCTCTTGGAGTGATTTCTCAACTTCGCAGTAGTGGCATCTCCGTTGATTACCCGATGAACCAGCTAGGCGTCGGCAAACAATTCAAAAAGGCTCAACAATCAGGTGCTCGCTTGGCACTTGTTATAGGATCTGAATTCCCAGAAATGCAGCTCAAAAACCTGTCCTCACGCAGTGAACAAACAATCAACCGCACAAACAACCTCGCTGAGGTCATCCAGGCACATCTTGACGCCCCTGACGGCCCACTTATCGCGTAAGTAATTAACGCGATCAATCTACACCCACATACCCTTTTAAATAAGATGAGAACTCATACCTGTAACGAACTCCACCACTCCCACATCGGCGAAACCGCTACCCTAATCGGCTGGGTCAACTCCAACCGTGACCACGGTGGTGTTGCCTTTATTGATCTGCGTGACCGCGAAGGCCTCACCCAGTGTGTCTTCCGTCCTGAAGAAAATAGCGAAGCCGCAGAGCTGGCTAAAGCACTCCGCAGCGAGGACATGATCCAAGTCACTGGAGTCGTGGAGGAGCGCCCTGAAATCGATGGCAAATCAACCATCAACCCAGACATGGCGACCGGCACCATCGAGATCTCTGCCAGCGAGCTCAAAATCATCAACAAATCAGAGGTTCTCCCCTTCCAGCTCGACAAAGAGCTCTCCAATGAGGATCTACGAATGAAATACCGCTTTCTCGACCTGCGTCGTGAGCGCATGACCCGCAACCTGCGCCTGCGTCACCGCATCACCCAGTCGACTCGTAATTTCCTCGACTCCGATGGCTTCTGCGAAGTTGAAACACCCATCCTTTCCAAGTCCACACCTGAAGGCGCACGTGACTTCCTCGTGCCATCTCGTATGCAGCCAGGCAGCTTCTACGCGCTGCCACAGGCGCCTCAACAATACAAACAGCTACTGATGTGTGGTGGCATCGAAAAGTATTTCCAAATTGCGCGCTGCTTCCGTGACGAAGACCTACGTGCCGATCGCCAACCTGAATTTACCCAGATCGATGTGGAAGCATCCTTTGTCACCCCTGATGACATGCACGCACTCATCGAGGGCCTGCTCGGCAAAGTCTTCAAAGACACGCTGAATGTCGACATACCAACAAAGTTCGACCGCATTACTCACGAAGAAGCGATGAACACATACGGCTCTGATAAGCCCGATCGTCGCTTTGGCTACCACCTCACCGAGCTCTCCGATGAACTCAAGGACTGCGAGTTCCGCGTCTTCTCGGGTGCGATCGCCAACGGCGGAGTCGTCAAGGCAATCAACGCGAAAGGCTTTGCAGGAGCTTCCCAGGGACAAATCGAAAAACTCACACAAACCGCTATCGAAGCTGGATCGAAGGGCCTTGCATACATTCAGGCGCGCGATGAAGACCGCTCTACCTGGCGCTCACCTTTCGTCAAACGCATGACTGATGAAGAGGTCGAAGCGTTAAGAGAAAAACTCAACATCGAGCCCGGCGACCTCATTCTCTTTGGTGCAGGCGAATGGGAGTCCGTATGTGAAGTGCTAGGACGTATTCGCCTCTGTTGCGCGGACTTACAAAACATTCTAGAAGATAATACTGAGCTCAATTTCTTATGGGTCACTGAATTCCCACTACTCGGCTACGACGAGGAGGAGGGAAAATGGAATGCTGTGCACCACCCATTCACACGCCCCATCGCAGAAGATGAAGCCAAGCTTATTGCTGGCACAACGGCTGAGCTCGAAGACGAAAGCCAACGTTATGCTGGTCTACGTGCCCAAGCATACGATGTCGTGCTCAACGGCTACGAACTCGGCGGTGGATCTATACGAATCCACGAAGCCGATCTTCAATCGGCTATGTTCTCCGCACTCGGTGTCACTGAGGAGGAAAAAGAAAGCATGTTCGGCCACATCCTCGACGCCTTCAAATTCGGCGCCCCACCCCATGGTGGTATTGCCCTCGGCCTTGACCGTCTCGCCATGCTCGTGTGTGGTGAGTCCTCAATCCGTGAAGTCATCGCCTTCCCCAAGAACAACAAGGGTATGGACATCATGTCTTCCTCACCATCCCCCGTAGATGACTTACAGCTACGTGACCTCCGCATAAAAAGCACGGTCAAAGACAAGCCTGTGCAAGTCGAATCATAAATACTCCAATTACCGATGGTTATCCACCGTCGGTGCAATCACATTTCCCGAAGCCTGCATGGACAGAGCTTCGGGATTTTTTTTGTAGTGATTGCGCACCGTTTCAGCGAGTGAGAGTTTTACATCGTCGCCTACTGGTGACGGCGACTCATCTGGCAAACATTGAACCAGCTTGCTTACCAACTCATCCTGAGGTGCAATCATCCTACCCTGCCACGAGGCGAGCAGATCTCGATTTACTCGAGCTGGCAATGAGCCCATGATGCCCAGATCATTCTGATCATGCACCAGCAGTCCAGAGGTTGTGCCACGATCCAGCGTCAGCACCTGAAAAAGATAAAGGGTGTGATAGGCAAGCTGCTGAGCACGTGCATCATCACCCGCATCAGGATAGGCGGCCAAGGCAGATTGAAGGATCTCAAGGTAACTATCGATCACGCGCTTGCCAAACAACTCGGCAAAATCCCTATCAGCAGTTGCGTCCTCCGTTGCATAGCTTTCCAGATAAAAATGCGTCACCCCGCGGTGCCGTTGCAGCGCGGGAATATAAAAGTACCGATCACCCTGTGCCGCTGCTTCCTGATAATTCGCAGGTGCAGCCTGCTGCATGCACCGCTCGAATTTGTCCCGGTATTCACCATGATCCACAGATGGATTCAAATCCGCCATAATGCGCCAATAGCCCTTGGTAGAATCGTCACTTGCCACCTTCATCTCCGTCCAGCTGATATGAATGTGTACTGAGGGAGCGTGGGGATTCTGAGGGTGAATAATCGTAGAAATCGCCGTGGCTGAGCCTAGTTTCTTCTCTGGCAGGTCATCGTAATGAACCTGCGAAACATTGACCGAGGCGCGGTTAAACATCGCACTCTCAGCTGCTGTATAGCGGTTACCGCCTCCATGCTGGCCGCTGTCCCGCAACCACTCCGCCTTGTCAAAACTCACATCGTGACCACAGACCGATGAAACCCGCTCCAGCCCCTCAACAAAGCGCGCCTGAAGCTCAGAGACAAGCACAAGGGCATCGGCGGCAGATGGAGATTGAGCTCTGATCAGCATAGATTATAGGGTAATCAGTTATTCAAGATCTGCAATGCTTGATATAAATGGAAGAGCACGGCGCCATCATACGATGTGTGGTGTATTGTTACGTCAATAAGACAGCCTTTTCGAAAAGGAAATGGTCGGGGAGACAGGATT
>JAQXBQ010000068.1 GCA_029252325.1 Akkermansiaceae bacterium | reverse complement strand
TATTGCTGATTTAAAATCAGCTTAGAGATGTAGGGTAAAATATTGCATAAATAATATTTCACCTCTGTGAAATTTTTCAAGATAAAATCTATCACCTCATCAAAACGTTCTGTACACTGAACAATGGGCACTTTTACTTTACTTATCTAAAGCAAATGAGCATTCTATCTCTACTGTAGGCTACTGCATATTGAGTAGGCACAGAGCACCCCAAAATCGCTTCCCACTCATGAGCAAACAATTATTCGGCACCGACGGAATCCGCGGTATCGCCAATCAGTATCCGATAACCCCAGAAATAGCGCTGCGCATCGGACGCGCCGTTGCTCGCACATTGCAGTCTGATGGCCAAGGGCGCCATAAAGTCGTTATCGGAAAGGATACCCGCCTGTCAGGATATATGCTTGAGACAGCCCTCACCAGCGGCCTTGTCTCGGAAGGCTCAAGGGTCTTACTTACTGGCCCCGCCCCCACGCCAGCAGTGGCCCACCTCACCCGATCCATGGGCTGTGATGCAGGCATCATGCTGACCGCTTCTCACAACCCCTACCAAGATAACGGCATCAAGATATTCGGTAGTGATGGTTTTAAACTCAACGACGCGCTTGAGCACGAGATCGAGAAAATGATCCTAGCTGACGACCTACCCCAGCCTGAGGGTGACCTTGGTAAAGCCATCCGCATCGATGACGCCATGGGTCGCTACATCGAGTTCACCAAAAATGCAGCTGGAGCCAACTCCCTGAAAGGTCTCAAAATCGTCGTCGATTGTGCTCACGGCGCAGCCTACTACGTCGGTCCCCTCATTTTTGAAGAGCTTGGCGCCGAAGTAATCAAAATGTCAGTTCACCCGGATGGTCGCAACATCAACGAAGGCGTTGGCGCTCTGCACCCAGAAAAAGCAGCCGCCATGGTCAAAGAGCACGGAGCCGATGTTGGCATCTGCTTCGATGGCGACGCTGACCGAGTCATCTTCTGCGATGAAACGGGTCAAGTGATCGATGGCGACCGCGTTCTTTGCCTATGCGCTAAAGCACTGAAGCAGCAGGGCAGGCTCAAAGGAAACACCCTCGTAGCCACCGTCATGAGCAACCTCGGCTTGAGAGACTCGCTAGCAGCTGATGGCATCAACTTGGAAACCACAGGTGTCGGTGATCGTCACGTTCTAGAATGCATGCGAGAGAAGGGCTACAATCTGGGTGGAGAAAACTCAGGGCACATTATTTATTCTGACTACGCCACCACTGGTGACGGCATCATGAGCGCACTCATGCTACTCTCCATGATGCGCGAAAAGGGCACACCTCTCTCCGAGCTCGCCAACTGCATGGACATCTATCCACAAGTTCTACTCGGCCTCGATGTCACTGAGAAACCACCGATCGAAGAAGTTCCAGAAATTGTCTCTGCTATCAAAAACGCCGAAACAGCATTTGCAGACAAAGGGCGTGTCTTCGTACGTTACTCAGGAACAGAGCGCAAAATACGAGTACTCACCGAGTGCCCCGACGCCGAGCTTGCTCGCAACCAAGCCGACCTGATTGCTGCCGCGATAACCAACACCATCGGTGCCTAGGGCACTATACAGCAGCCTCTTTACTAGATTTCACACACCATGACTACACACCCCGCCCAAGTAGCCGATTTCTGGCCACTTCATCAAGACTCCGCCATTGGTGAGCAGCTCATTGCGGGGTCTACCCTGCGTGATTGGCAGGAGCAGCTGGCAGGGGAAATTCAAGATGGCCATCTGATTGAAAACGCCTGGGTCACTGGCGAGGACTGGCAAAACCTCCAAGCGCAGCCCAGCCCAGCTGCTTTAAAGACAAATGATGGTCACCTCTTGGCATGGACGGGTAATGATCAAGCTGCCGCACTCAACCATCCATTGAATTCATCAGAGGGGTCTTTCCTCATATGTTATCCCTGGGACTTCATCCAAGTCAACGAACAGCTTGTATCACAACTTAAGAGCACCCCTAACGAGGGAGAGATCAGCCCCGCAGCCCACATCGATGGCATCATTTCAGTCGGCAAAGGATCTCGCATCCTGCCAGGAGTCGTAATCGAAGGAAACGCCGTCATCGGAGAAAACTGTAAGATAGGCCCGAACTGCTATCTCAGGGGCTCCACCACCATTGGAGACAACTGTCATATCGGCCAAGCAGTCGAAATTAAAAACTCTATTGTCGGCCATCATTCGTCCATCGGTCACCTCAGCTACGTCGGCGACTCTGTCATCGGAAACCATGTCAACTTTGGTGCCGGCACCATCACCTCGAACTTGCGTCATGATGGCACCAACCATCGGTCGCAAGTGCGCGACGAGCTCATCGACACAGGACGCAGAAAATTCGGCACCATCGTCGGTGATGGCTGCCACACCGGCATTCTCACAGCCATCTACCCAGGGCGTAAACTTGGACCCAACTCTCAAACCCTTCCCAATCAAACGGTGAAGTGCGATATTACTTAGTCACCCAACCATCAATACCAGAACCTAACCATCATGTGCGGAATAGTAGGATACACAGGCAAACGTGCAGCCATGCCCGTTCTCATCAGCGGCCTCAAAAAACTTGAATACCGTGGCTATGACTCCGCGGGAGTTGCCGTTACTGGCGACAATGGCATACTCATCAGAAAACAAAGTGGCAAGGTTGCCGGCCTTGCAGAGCTCGTCGAGCAGGAGGACGGTGTCCTAGCAGAGGCTCACACTGGTATCGCTCACACGCGCTGGGCTACCCACGGGCCACCTACCACACTCAATGCGCACCCGCACGAAGGCAATGAAGGTCGCATCGTCCTCGTTCACAATGGCATTATTGAGAACCACAACGCGCTGCGCGATCGCTTCATCGCCCAAGGTCACACCTTCAAATCTGAGACAGACTCAGAAGTCCTCGCCCACCTCGTAGAATCACACTACCAAGGAGACCTTCTAGAAGCCGTTACCACCGCACTTAAAGAAGTCGAAGGAACCTATGGTATTACCAGCATGGCAAAGGACGAGCCCGGCGTCTTGGTCGTTGCCCGAAGCGGCTCACCCATCGTCATTGGTCTTGGCGAAGACGAAACCATCGTCGCCTCGGACGCATCTGCCGTCATCACCTACACACGCCAGGCCATCTACCTCGACGATAATGACATCGCCCGCATCGAAGGTAGCAAGGTAGACATCCGCAGCCTTGATTCTGGGGCCGTATCCCGCACCCCTTCCGAAATCGACTGGTCGCCCGATGCCGCTGAGAAAGGTGGCTACGAGCACTACATGCTCAAGGAAATCTTTGAACAACCCGAAGCGATCGAAAACACTATCCGAGGCCGTATAGATGCCAATCGTGGCACCGCCATTCTCTCTGGTCTCAACCTCTCACCCAGAGAACTCGTCGACATTCAGCGCCTACTCATAGTCGGTTGTGGAACTTCTATGAATGCTGGTCTGATTGGCGAATATGCTGTCGAAGACTTCGCCGCGATTCCCGCCGAGGTCGAACAAGCTGCTGAGTTCCGCTACCGCAATCCCATCGTAGGCAGCCGAGACCTAGTGCTCGCCATCAGCCAGTCTGGCGAGACCGCTGACACCCTAGCAGCCGTCCGTGAGGCAGTGGACAAAGGATCTCTCGTTGCCGCACTGGTCAACGTTGTCGGCTCAACCATCGCCCGCGAAACCGGCCGAGGCATCTACCTGCACGCCGGTCCCGAGATTAGTGTTGCCTCCACCAAGGCATTCACCAGCCAAGTATCTGTCTTGCTCATGATCGCCCTCAAGCTCGCTCGTGCTCACCGCCTGTCACGCGAAGAAGGTATCAAGATCGCAGCTGAGATTGAGCTCATTCCTGAACTGGTAAAAACCGTACTGGCATGCAACGAGCAAATTGCAGAAGTCGCGGCCCACTATGCCGATTTCAACAACGCCTTCTTCATCGGTCGTGGTTACATGTATCCCGTCGCGCTGGAAGGAGCACTCAAGCTCAAAGAAATCTCCTACATCCACGCCGAGGGATACCACGCCGCCGAGCTCAAACACGGACCGATCGCACTTTTAGAAGAATCCATGCCCGTCATCGCCCTTCTTAACCAAGGACCTGGGCAGGAAAAAACCCTCAGTAACGTCGCCGAGTGCAAAGCTCGAAGTGCTCCTGTCTTGGGCATCATCACCGAAGGGGATGAAGAAGCACGTAGTGCATGTGACCACGTCATCGAAATCCCCGCTTGCCCACAATACACCTCCGTTGTTCCCGCGGCTGTTGCCCTGCAGCTGCTCTCTTATCACATCGCAAGGATCAGAGGCTGCGCCATTGACCAGCCACGCAACCTCGCCAAAAGCGTCACCGTAGAATAGTGGCCATTGAGCTGCAGCGTAGCAGCACAGAAGCTACCAGGTCATACTCTAGATCGTCTTCGCATTATCCAAGCGAGGATGACCATCCTTGAGATCATCACGGCCAATGCCCTTGCCGCGGTTCATCTTGTCCATCGACTTGAAGGTTGCCACCATACCGTGAATGGCCGCCAACACATCTGCTGTGTGACCTGTCTCGGAAATCGTGTGCATATTTCGAATCGGGAAGCCTATCGAAGTCGAAGCACTATCAATTCCTGCCAAAGCAGCTGCCATCGCATCCGTACCAGTATCCCTCCCCGAGAAATCAACTTGATAAGGAACCTTATTCTTCTGGCAGGCTTTCTCGATCAGAGTGTTAAGATACTCACTCGTGATCGAGCCATTAGTCAGGCTAAAGCCTTTGCCCATCGCTAGCGGATTCATCCGCTTAGCACCGATTCCAGGGGCAGCGTCATAGTCATGATTCACATCTGAGCCGATCAGAATATCTGGCTTGAGCTCCCCCGCAATGGCAGTAGCACCGAAACGACCAATCTCCTCATGAGTCGCAATCGTATAAAGCACGCGGACATTTTTGAGCGGCGACTTCGCCAGTATTTTAGCAATCTCAGCCACCACGAAACAGCCAAGACCATTATCGAGGTAGGCACCATAGAACGTATCATCGGAGAACCCTCTTTTAATCGGGCGATTAAGAATGATCGGGTCTCCCGGGCGGATGCCCAGAGCCTCAACCCGCTCCTTACACTTCTCGCCGTGCATCTGAAGCTCAAGATACATCATCTCAGGCTTGAGCCCCTTGTCACCCGTGCGCTGAGCTGGAGCAGAAAAGTGGATCGCACCCAGTGCCTCGATAGTCCCCCCCTCAATACAGCGGTAAACACCCGGCTTCTCTGGTTCCTGACTGAACAGCTTCACCTCATGGCCAACTAAAGTGCACGGCAAAAACGAATCTGTATTGATCCATATCTTACCGTCATTATCGATCTTGCGCACCTGCATGCGGATCTTATCAGAGTGACCGATGATCATCACTGAAGTCATCTCATCTCGTCCTGGGTGAGTATCCACCACAATCCCTGCATTGCCCTTGAACTGCTGAATCGCCCAGCTCTTTGGCATAAACTTCTCAAAATAAGGTTTGAGCACGCCATACGACATCGCTGCCTCTAGTCCAATGGGGCTTGGAGCTGCCAGCACCTCACGCATGAATTCAAACTGATCCCTGGGCATGGACTTCTCCCACGCTTTTTTTGCTGTCACCTTCTTCGTTGATTTTTTTGCCGTCGTTTTCTTTGCCATAGGATTAGATAGTTGATGATTATTTTTTTATTTCGTTCCAGACCAGCCGTATGGCCTCTGGGTAGAGCTGGTGCTCCTCCGCCTGAATACGTGCATGCAAATTGTCAGCTGTATCGTTAGATAACACAGGAACACTAGCTTGTAAAATAATCGGCCCCGTATCCATACCAGCATCCACGAAGTGAACCGTGCAGCCAGACTCACGAGCTCCATCCTCCACAGCCTGCCTCCATGCCATCAGCCCCGGATAAGCGGGAAGCAGGGAAGGATGAATGTTGAGAATACGCTCCGGAAAAATATCCAACATTGGCTGCTTCACCAAGCGCATGAAGCCTGCCAAACAGACAATATCCACACCCTGCGACTTCAGTTTCTCCGCCACAGCTGACTGTGACTCATCGGGAAACTTGGTCTTGAATCCACCACAGTCAATCACCTCCGCTGTGATGCCCGCCTTGCGAGCACGCTCCAAGATATAGGCATCGGGATGATCAGACATCACCAGCACAATCTCAGCATCTAATGAGCCATCCTCGATCGCATCGAGAATCGCCTGCATATTCGAGCCAGAGCCAGAGCCGAGCACGCCGAGTTTGATGGTTCCCTTGCCTGTGGACATGCCGATACCTACTGCGTGGGCAAGCTACAGGCAATTCTAATTTAACCACACACCAACTCACGAGCCCGCAACAAGATCTTTTGAGCTAGCCTGACGAGCTACGAATCGTACCTCAGCTCAACGGCCATCCTCCGTTTGATTCGGGTAGCCCTTCGGCGCAATAAAGTAAGGACCCTCGTCAGCTCCCCCACTTCTTCCACTTCTTCCACTTCCCCCACTTCCCCCACTTCCATCGCCTCTATCGCTCCTTTCACCTATAGCCACACGGCGCACCATCACGCAGCGATCTACGTCCTCATCGATTTGCCATCTATCCAATTCAATATCTGACATCGCTTCCATAGATGCCGGCCAGAGTGGCTTAGGGATAACTTCTAACGAGGAGTTCTTACCAAAATACTCAGCACACTCCTCAGCATGCAGCCACTTACCACGACGCCCATTCGGGTTCAGAAACTCGGCCTCTGCTGGAGCACTTGCCCGCACATGATTAAAAATACATCCATGTACTAGCTGTTGCACCTCGAACTCCTGCTCACGAAATGGCGCCGGGAGCAGATCTCGAAATTTGTCCACCAGTAATAATTGGTGTGAGCGCATCCTCTCAAGCTTGCGGAAATAATGATCCCGCGCATCTGGCCCAGGCAGACGCAAGCCACTATCAGTTTCCACCGCCAGATAGAATTTCACAGCTAGCTCAAGGTGGATCATGCGACCTGAAACCAGATCCTTAAGCAGATAATCAAGCTCGCCCAGCGTATGCCCCGCATCTTGGCGAATCGGCAAACCCCGTGCTAAGACATCATACCGTGGAGTAGATTCAAGTAGTACTGCCAGCGCATCCTCATACAAATGCCCGAGTTTTTGCTCCTGATTCAACGTGCATGACTGCGCCGGTAAAACCAGTGATTGGCACGGGAAGCTCACTGCCTCCGGCAAATCGGCCACCAGTGGTGGCTCTTCCATAAGACTTTGGAAAAGTGCCTTGGAAACGATATCAGATGAGTGATTCATTTTTAATATCTAACATTGTTTGCCAACAGCAACTTCCATTCTACTGGGCCCATACAGAATTTAGACAAGGGCAATCACAAATAGCAAATGCACAATGCACAGACTAACCTCTATCTGACCCCTCTATGGGCTGTCGATTCCGGGCATTTTCCACTTCGGGCTTGGAGTGCGGTCAGTCAGCATGATTTGCTTGATCTCAGCGACTAGCTCCGGGTGTTGAGCAGCGAGATCATTGGTTTCGCCCTCGTCTTTGGAGAGGTCATAGAGCTCAATCTTGCCGTCGAGCCCGCGGTGACGGTAGCCCTTCCATTTTCGCCCCAGGTGCACCGCCTGCTGCGGCCCGCGCTCATAGAATTCCCAGTAGAGGTGGTCGCGTGAGCTCTGTTCTGCCGAGCGACCACTTAGGGTCGGGAAGATCGAGATGCCATCCATTTCGTCAGTCACTGACTTGCCTCCTGCGTCGGCAAGCGTGGGCATGAGATCGTATTGTGTGGTGATCAGATCGCAAGTACTGCCAGCCTTGATGGTGCCGGGCCAGCGTGCAATGAGTGGCACACGAATACCGCCTTCGTAGAGGTAGCGCTTATACATGCGGAAAGGGCCATTGCCTTTAAATGTATCGGTCTCCAGATAGTAGCTGTCTTCGTCGCCGTTGTCGCTGGTCCAGAAGATGAGAGTGTTGTCAGCGATACCGAGTTTATCAACAGCCTCAACGATACGGCCCACATTACGATCGTGGTGTGTCATCAATGCGCAGTAGACCTTCTCGCGCAGTGTGAGTTCATCATGCTTCTCGTAACCAGCTAGGTCAGGGACACGCATACCACCCGGCTCTCCGCCATGAGGCACGGTAGAGGCAAAGTAGATAAAGAAGGGCTTATCGGCCGCTACGTTCGTCTCCATGAACTCGATGGCCTTATCGGTGTAGAGGTTTTCGGTAAAGATACCACGGTCGGCTCCAACCACGCCACCTGAAGTATTCTTGTTGTATGGGATAATGGTGCCCTTGAGCAACTCAGGCTTGTTCTCTGGCAGCTCGATCTGCACACCGTTTTCCCAAATGAAATGCGGGTAGTAATCGCGGCAATCGATGTGGCCGAGGAAACCGAGCCAGTAGTCGAAGCCGTAGCCGGTAATCGTTTCCGGTTTTTCGGTGCCTCCGCCGCTGAGTTTACCGAAGCCAGCCGTGGCGTAGCCCGCATCTAGCGCCACCGCTCCAAGCATGGGGTGCTCTGGGGGCCAAATTTCGACGGGAGGTTTTTTACTATTGGCTCGCCATGCGGCGTTGCCCGGATGTTTGCCGCTCATCAAGCTGTTACGTGAGGGGCCACAGACCGCATTGCCCGCGTAGGCACGGGTAAACAGCATGCCATCTGCACGCAGCTTATCGATATTCGGCGTGCGGATGATCTCCTGGCTAGCATCGTCCATTTCGTAGATTGGCACCTTGCCAATCCCCCAGTCATCCGTATTGATATAGATAATATTGGGCGGCTGAGCTGCGAATAGACTACAGCCCATGAGTATCGGGCCAGCGCTGCAGAACAGACGTTGTGTGAGGTTCATGCAGCCAAACTAAGTATTCCATTAGCTGATACAATAAAAATGCAAACAGATA
>JAQXBQ010000042.1 GCA_029252325.1 Akkermansiaceae bacterium | reverse complement strand
GCCATGGAGACGTAGGGGAGATCCTGGGTGTTGAGGATGGCGGTGAAGGAGGTGTCTCCATTGGTTTGCAGCAGGATGTCATTGATGCGCTGAATGGTGGTGGGCGTGATCAGGTGGGGCGCGACATCATAGACGCGCACGACATCGGTTCCCTTGAGGTTCTTGAGGGTGTTGACACAAGTCCGCCCACCGGGGGCGAAAGTAGACGGGTATTCCTCCGCGTCGGGCACGTCCATGTTTTCATTAAAATGGCCGGGTGCCTGGGCATGCTCCATGATGAGCTCAGGGTAGTGTTTGCGCTTGGCTTGCATGGCGAGGTATTGACCGGTGTCTCCGCCGTCGATTTTCCAATAGGTTACCCCCGCGTGCTTTGACCACTTGGTGAAGGTCTCCATCTCTGCCATGGAAACCTGGCCGCGCACCCAGATGCCGAGCCCGCGCCAGCCGAGTGCTTGCAGTTCCTCGTTGAAGGTCTTCATCTGCTCCTGAGGCTCCAGTTCGGCGTAGGAAGGAAAGTCCTTGGGGTCTGCCCTGAAGTTAAAATAAGGCCTGCCGGGCAAATTGTCCCAGTCTCCCTCGACAGGCTGCCAGCCGTGATCGATGAGGAAGGTGAGGTCCTCGCGTCCCCGCTTCATGTAGTGCGCCCAGCCGTCTTTCTCGTTGAAGATATTATGGTGGTTCATCTCCTGCTGAGCACCGAGGTTGGTGAGTTTGCCAAAGTCGGTGATCTCTCCGCCGCGTTGCTGCCAGTAGTTCTGCACATACCAGGTGCACCAGTAATGGGGCGAATACGCGGCAGGCTTATCGGGAACCAGATTGGGTGATTTGGCCACCTCTGCGGTGGCCGACAAGCTAGTGCCGACTATCAATAAGACTGCGCAGGAGCGTTGGACGAGTTTTGTGATCATGCTTTTATTACGTGGGTGAATGGGAGAATTTATGCTCATTTGCATATTGTATATCTACATGATTCATCGCTGGGTGTAGCATGGCAGCAGCTCCAGGGTACGGTGCTCATTTATGGCTTGCGCATGTCAATTTGTATCACCTCACAGGGTGAAATGTTGTCGCATCATCTGACCGTTTTTTTTGCAGGATATGACGGCCTTCAGTAGAATAATTTATAGTTGTGGTGGCGCACTGCGCCCAGTTGTTTTGAACTCGTTGAGCTTTGCCTTGAGCTTGCTGACGATTTCAGGATGTTTGCTGTAGAGATTTTCTGTTTCCCCGGGATCACTTGCCAAATTGTAGAGTTGTCCTGGAGCCGTGGGATCTTTTTCCTCCAGCACAAAATCTTGCATATGACTGCGGTGGTAATGGTTACCGCCGGATCCTTCGTGGTCGAGATACTTCCACTGGCCATCACGAATGGCGAGCTTGAGGGTGGGGGTTTGTGTCAGCAGATGACGACGCACGGGCTTGTCCCCATGGTTGCCAAGCATGACTGGTAGCATGTTGTAGCTGTCTTCAGCCGCGTCATGGGGTAGCTTGGCATCTGTGAGTGCGGCACAGGTTGCCATGATGTCAGTGAGGCTGAGGAGTTGATCACTGGTGGTGCCGGCTTTGATCTTGCCGGGCCAGCGCACGATGAAAGGTGTGCGGTGACCTCCTTCCCACTGGTCGCGCTTCATGCCGCGCCACGGTCTGGCACCATCGTGGCCGTGGTCCTTGCGCATGTGCACGATGCTGGTGACTTCCGGTCCATTGTCACTGGCAAAGATGACCAGCGTGTTGTCATCCAGTTTGAGTTCCTTGAGAGTGTCGAGTAACTGGCCCACCACATCATCCATCTCATAGAGAAAATCTCCGTGTGGACCCGCATTGGTTTTTCCCTTGTACTGGTCTGCAGGAAAGGATGGCAGGTGAACCGCCTGCATGGAGTGAAAGAGAAAGAAAGGTTTGCCGGGTTTGGTTTGGACGTGGTTCTTGAGGAACTGTTTGCTCTTCTCGAGGAACAGGAGGTCGGCTTCTTCGAGGTCAAAGCCTTTGGCGATCATGCCGGAGCGACAATCATGACTGTAGGGGTGTCTGGGTAGGTCGGACTTGTCGAGAATCTTGGTGGCAGGCACGGGGATGCGGTCACCTTCCACATAGGCGTAAAGCCAGCTGGTCGTCGGGCAGCAGACGGTGCCAAAGAAGTGATCAAAGCCACGGTGGATTGGTCCATCCGGAATCGGGCGGGAGTAGTCGATTTGTTTCACACCCTTGATAGTGCCATCAGTGATGAGCTTGCCCTCCTTGTCATGAAAGCTCATTCCGATGTGCCACTTGCCAATGCAGGCGGTGGCGTAACCTTGCTCACGCAGCATCTGGGGGAGAGTCAGGCGATCTGCTTCAATCAGGCAGGGGCCGCGCACACCAGTGAATACTTTTTCCATGCCGGTTCGGAAGGACATGCGGCCAGTGAGGAGGCTGTAGCGAGTAGGCGTGCAGACGGTTGCGGGGCTGTGGGCATCGGTGAAGCGCATGCCCTCGGCGGCCATCTTATCCAGATGAGGTGTGGGAATTTTTGATTCCGGGTTGTAGCAGCGGACATCCCCGTAGCCGAGGTCATCGGCGAGGATGAGTAGGATATTAGGCTGCTGCTCGGCCGCAGAACAAGCAATCGCGAAGAGCGAAGTGAGAATGAAAGGGAAAGATTTCATGGTCGCTTGGCGGATGATTGATTGCTGTTCACACTATCTTGCCAGCTGCTTTTTTTCCTTGGGGCTGAGGCTGCCGTCTTGGTCGCGGTCAAATTTATCAAACATGCCGTCATAGGCGGCCAGCCACTCTTCAAGCTCGATGCTATTGCTTTGGTCTTTGTCGAGTGTTTTGAGTAGGGCATCGGCAAGCATTTCCTCAGGGCTCAAGCTGCCGTTTTGATCGAGGTCAGCCATGGTGAAGAGCTTCTCCCAGTAGCCATCAAAGTCCTTGCGGGAGGTGGCGGGGTTTTTGTCCGTGCGCATGATATGCAGCAGGTAATCCCAGCACGGGGTGGC
>JAQXBQ010000039.1 GCA_029252325.1 Akkermansiaceae bacterium | reverse complement strand
GCTGTTTTTCCCTGAAGTGTGCTAAAGTATATGTTTTTGCGGTGATCTAAACGGTGAATAATCTGAGAAGTACGATGGCAAATTAGGCATTCACCATCAATAAATATAATGTGTTTGTAATGAGGATTCATCGGTTGACGTTATGAGTGCGACATAGATAAGCCTATCTAGGCCTAATAGTTATTCCCGCTCATTAGCTAAACCCTCTCGCTCTGCTCGGTCGATTTCATCGAGATCGTTTTCTGACCTAAGCCATCCGACAGCATAGACGCGGTCGATAGTGAATTGTTTTCGCTTGTGGCTGTCTTGTCTTGAGGAGATCTGTAAGGTTACTTGGAGGGTCTGTCTGGGAGCTCTGGATAATATAGCGTCGAGTTGTTTTCCTGTTGTCGTTTGCCTTTGAATATAGGCATAAATGATTTCGTCAGAATCAGGTGATCTTAAGATGAAAGAGGACCACTTGAGCTCGTCTTTAAATAAGAAATTATAATAGTCACATCGTTCAAGATAGACTCGTAATTCAGCTGATTTTACACCACCGGCGAGTAGTGAGGGTATGGCAAGACTGTTGTAGCGTGTGTAACTATCTAAATCCACCCGTAGTCCATCTTCGGTAGATACGATACAAATTAATCGTGATTGGCCATTGGTAAACTTTGCTAGAAATCGAGCAGCAGTTATGTCTCCCAACTCAGCGACGTCAAGGAATGTGACCTCGGTAGCCGCATCACTCAGTATTTGCTTTGAGTAATGATTAAGTCGTTTGCTGATTTGGTTTTGGTGTCTACACATTTTGAGCCTCGCCTGAGGATCTGTAGACATCCCAAAGTCATTGGCGAGTTGCCGTGCTGCGGGCTCGTAGAGGCGAGCCGTTAATTGGGCAAGCTTCTCTTTTTTTGAATCAGCTTCAGTTTGAACGTTCTCGAGCTTTTCGGGTGGTGCAGAGGTGCTCTCTGTGGCGCCGCTGGTGGACGCTCCCGTTCTGGTTATATCGAGTTCTTGCTTATTAGTCTTATATTCACGCCATTCTTTGAGTGCAAAAGTGGTGCCAATCGCACAGATGATGACAAGTAACAACACGACTGCGCCCATTAATTTAATCTTTAATGCGCGAGCAATAGGCTTCGGTGGGGCAGATGTTTTGGGCGCCATGTGCTCTGCCAAGTGATCGACCTTATTATTGGTATTTATTACGCTGGGCTTAGCGGATGACCTTGAAGGTTTTGTTCGAGTACGTGGAGTTCCCGCTTCTTTTTTTTCCTCCTTGTGTGGTCGCTGGTTGCTATATCCTAAATCATTGATTTCTGATGTGTTTTTAGCAGGGGATCTCATTAGTTCCCGCAGCCCATCGAGGGCATTTTCATCACCTCGCATAGCATCGGCGTAGCCGCACCAGTATTTGCGTGGTTCTGAGCCGTCATCGCCAAATATGGCATCCTCGTCCATACTGAAGGCTACATCACGTTGCTTTTGGAGCTGTTCCAAATAAGTTTGGTTAATATCCTTACGACAAACTTTACCCTCCAGACTTTCATAAAGTTGGGGGCGGTTTTTTTTTATCCACCGAGCAAATGCCTCGTTGATGCCTTCGGCAAATTTTCTAGGGGTGCCAATACGGCGGGTGCATTGCTCCCAAAATGGTTGAATGTCTTCATTGTGCCGCTTGAGTGATTCATACTCAGCAGCAAGAGCTTCAACATGAGATGACGTATATAGTTTTCGAAGATGTTTAAACAGGCGGCGCATGCCGCTCCCCATGGCTTCGCTTTCGCTATCTTGAAAAAATTCCAAATGATGCTCTCGGGATGGGCAGCTTGCCAGCATGCTTAAGTTTCCTGAGCTGATGCGGTAGGTGAGTATGTTGATTCCACAAAATGATGCGAGATTTCGCATGATAGATACTAATGCAGCATGCTCCTCCTCGTCCATCGATTCGTAGGAACGGGAAGTTCTGGTTTCTATCCAGTATGCTTTTTGGGCAAACATTACCTTGTTTCTATAACAAAATGAGAGAAATGATGAAGTCGTAACTTAATATTTCTTAAGTTCTTATGTGATGGCCATGCGCATCAAACAGTAAGCGCTTCATGGTGTTCATGAAATTC
>JAQXBQ010000037.1 GCA_029252325.1 Akkermansiaceae bacterium | reverse complement strand
GGGTGAAAGGTTGTCTATTCGACATTCTGAACTTGTTCACGGATCTTTTCGAGCTCGATCTTAGCATCGACGATGAGCTGAGCGAGTACAGCATTGTTGGCTTTGGATCCGATGGTGTTGAACTCGCGATTGAGCTCCTGGCAAAGAAAGTCAAGCGGTCTGCCGATAGGTTCATCTTGTGCCAAGTATTGGCGGAATTTCTCAAAGTGAGAACGCAAGCGAGTTAGCTCTTCGGTAATGTCCGAGCGATCGGCAAAGATGATGATTTCTTTCAGGATACGCTCGTCATCAAGATCGAGATCCAGTCCGGACTCGGTGAGGCGCCGGTGCAGGTTTTCCTTGTGCTTGACCATCACAGATGGTGCTTCGGTCTCGATTTGACATGTGATACTTTCAAGGCTGGCAATACGACTTTCGGTATCGTTGAGTAGATGCTGACCCTCGTTAGCGCGCATTGAGATCATTTGTTGTAACGCTTTATCAAGAGCTGGAGTAATTGCACTGAGCGCCTCGGCTGAGTCAGCAGGCTCATCATCAAAATCTAGTATATCTGGTGTGCGCAGGAAGTCCGTCGCAGAAGCTTGGACATGGCGATCAATCGTATCTGAGAGCTCGGTGAAAGCCGCTTCCAGTGCCCGCGCTCTTGAACTATTGATGCGAATGGCACTCGCTGCCCCGTGTGCTTTTTCCAAATGAATGTTGATGGACACTCGACCGCGAGAAATCTTCTGCATGGTTGCTTTGCGGATACCTGCTTCAAGTTCCGAATAAGCTCGAGGAAGTTTCACCAATACTTCGCCTTGTTTGCGGTTCACTGACGCCGCCTCTACACGAGCGACGATAGTACTGGTGGCGTGCTCGGCGCTGCCGAATCCTGTCATTGAATGCATAGTGGGGAGGGGTCTTGGTTTGATTTTGTATTACGGGCCTTACTCTGGTTTGTCAGCTCTGCTTGGTCCGTCTGGCTGGTCGCTATCATCATCGTTTTGAGGGCCTTCTTCATCCGGTTGTTGATTTGACTCATCGTGATCGTGGCCAAATTCGAGGGCGAGCTCATCATCTCCAAAATCGTAGGTGCCGTTGTCATCTTCATGACCTTCATCTCCATCGTGAGGGGTGAGCTCATCCTGCTGATCTTGCTGGTCTGATTCAGTGTATGTATCTTCACCGGAGTGATGATCATATTCATGATCCTGATGATGGTAGGGGTCGTGATGTTCGCTATCATAGTCAGATTTGATCTCAGGGGCCTCATCGGCGTCATGTTCATCCGCGTAATGATCATCGTGATCATCGTGATCATCGTGATCATCATGGTCATCATGGTCATCATGCCAGTGGTCATCGTCATCACGGCTGGTGGCGAAGGCAGGTGGAGCGGCAAGAATTTGTTGACGCAGTTCCTCGCGTTCGAGAATTTCTTGTTCACGCTGTTTGCGCTTGTGGAAGTAGGAGAGCCATATGCACATTTCGTAGAGCAAAATCATAGGAACGGCGAGGAAGGCGAGGGTAGCTACGTCTGGAGTAGGGGTAATCAAGGCAGCAATGACCACGATGGCAAGAATGGCATAGGAGCGTGTGTTGCGCATGATTTCGTAATTCAGCACGCCAAGCTTGACCAGAGTCATGACCACAACGGGAAGCTCGAATGCGAGGCCGAAGATAAGAGTGAACTGAGTGGCAAAGGAAATATAATAACCAATACGCCATTCATTGGTTACGCCCATTTGTTGACTGTAATTGTAGAAGAAATCAAGAACCTTGGGGAGGACGAAAAAGTAAGAGAAAAAGACGCCTGCTAAAAACAAGCCAAAGCCAATAATCATTGCTGGCCAGAGGGTGCGCTTTTCATTTTTCTTGAGACCCGGCAGAATAAACTGGAGGGTGAAGAGCAGTAGTAGGGGGAATGAGAGAACAATGCCGGCAAAGAGAGAAAGCTTGATCGAGAGCATGAAACCCTCGGTCGGATTGAGTGCTTGCATCAATACTAGTTTGCCTCGTGAGTCTACTGCTGCATCTGGACGTTTATCTTCATCCATCAGGGCATTTAGCTGGATACGCATATCATCGGAAATCCCGGGGAATCCATCGATAAATGTTGATCCAGATTGATAGCTGTTCTCCATGTCGATGGCGGCGCGGTAGTAGCGGATGCTATCGGTGTGAAACTTAAGATTGCGTGTACCCTTGGGGTCAATATGAGTGAAGTAGTAATCGCGTTGACCTGAGCTGAAATCAGCAGTGTCACGCTCTGCTTTCTTTGCCATTTCCCAGCTTTCAAGGTCGAGCTTGACGCTGCCTACGGGCATTTTTTCTTTTTGGCTCACCAGCCAGACCTGCTCAACAGGGCGGCGAATGATTTCCATGAGTTCATTGCGGAAGGCAAAGCAAAAGCCCATGGCAATGAGTAAGGTCAGCACTACGCGTGTGATGACAATACGGAGGTCCTCGAGATGCTCAAGAAATGGCTTCTCATCCTCGTCGTGCGTCTTGTCGCGTAGCTGAAATAATTTTTTGAGCAGAAACATGCCTAATATGCCAGCTCGAAAGGCGCGGCTGACCTGTGTTTAGACTACCGGAGGCAAGTTGGGAAGAATTTTGAATAGTGAATGTTGAATGCATATTCTCTGAATTCACCAAGTTTGAGTGCCCGCCTAATGCCCCGAGCTTATTGTGAACTTGCCGAGGGAGGCACGGCTTTGTTTTTATTGCGCAGGACTGAGTATCCACGGCGGATGGTGCCAAAGGTTTTGCGCGATAACCAGACGGCGAAAAGAACGACTGCTAGAAAAACAAAAAAAGCGGCCACCGGGGCGAAGACCATCAGGCCAAGGCCAGCGATCACCACACCATCCTCACCAAGGCTAGCAACCACATTGGAGACAGGTTCCGGAGACATGTTAATGAGCAAGCGGCTGCTGGCTTTCGTAGCGTGGGTGAGCAGGGTCGTGCCACCACTGAGCAAGGCGGCGATTACCGCGACGGCTGGATCCATCTCCCCGAGAGAGGCTAAGGCGAGTAGGCAGCCGCCAACCGGGCGGATGAAGGTGTGGATGGCATCCCAGCTGCTGTCGAGCCAGGGGATCTTGTCCGCAAAGAACTCAAGTAAGAACAGGACACCAGCAACACCGATGATCCATGGATTGGCGAGGACGGCAAGGCTATCATATTTATCTGCCAGATCGAGCCAGTTGAAACGGATCGCCATGCCGGCGAGAAACGTCGTCAGGTAGAGGTTGATGCCTGAGAGGGTGGCAAAACCGAGCGCAACACCGAGTAGGGAGAGAGTTTCCATGAGGGCATTTTACTTTAAGAGAAGGAAAGCGCGATGGGAAAATGGAGGAAACCGCGTAGTGGTAGTTCAAGTTGAGAGTTTAAGTTAGCCGCGGTGCGGCTGTTCTTGGTTACTTGTTTCTTGTTCTTGGTTCTTAGTTGGAGTGATGCTGCTGTTTGCATCTGTTTGCATAAAGTGGGGCTTATCACCCTAAAGGGGGATATACAAATTTAATAAAACATGTCATTATAGTTAGGAACATGCGAAATATATATTAAATTTTAATAAATCCTAACCTAACTGAAACCATGAAAAACAAAACCTATATCCCCGCCCTTGTTGCCGTAACCACGCTTACGGTTTCCTCCATTCACGCCGCAACTCTCTGGACCGGCGCTACCGATTCTGATTTTGGCATCAACAGCAACTGGAATAATAGCGCTCCGGGTCAGGTGGACGTCGATCAGCTCGCCACCATTAACAACGGCGACACCGTCAACGTTACTAATGACTACACGGCTCCGAACACCTACCGGCTTGAAATCCAAGGTAATTCAACCGTGAATGTTTCTGCGGCCATGACTGTTAACCGGCTGACTGATATCGGAGCAGGAAGTAGCCTGAATCTTTTGGATGGGAGTGCCTTTACCATGCCCAAGATCTCCAGTGGCAACAACTCGGGATGGATTATTGACGGTACTCTGGAAATAAGCGGAGGAACTCATGCTTTTAATGAGCGCTTGTTTGGCAGTGGCACCATCCGGATGATTGGCGATGAAGCATCCTTCAATATCAATCAAATTGGTGGATCCGGCCAAGATTACGAATTCATATTCAATTCCACGGGGGTGACCGGCGTCATCGGAGGAGGAACAGGCATTGGAGGCAGTGGGGCGGGACCTTACATGGTATTAGGTGGTTCGACATTATTTGTCGATGGCACTGACTACACTGGCCCTTACGATGCAGCAGGCACCACATTTACCTTGTTTGATTCAAACAATATCACAAGCGCTTTCTCATTGGTAGACATTGATGTGGTTGGCTTCGGGCAAGAGGGGAATACCGATTATGGCTACACGCTGACGCAGGACTTGGGCACAGACGATGTTTTCATTACCGTTTTTGTTCCCGAGCCGTCCTCAACAGCTCTGCTTGGGCTTGGCGGGCTTGTTCTCGCCTTCAGGCGCAAGAGGTAGGCTTGTGCTGAAAGCACCCCGATGTAAGTCGGGGCTGCTGCGCAGGCGGCGGAGCTAAAATGAGTGAACGGCGAAAAGTGAAGAGTGAAGTGATCGTCTTCGACGGCTGGTTGTTACTTTGCCATAGGCACCCCGACTACGTCGGTGGCAACTTTCAGCTTTTTCCTGCTTACCTTATGAAATTTCCCACGTATCTTAATGCCTGTCGTGTCTGCGGCTGGATTGTTGTCATGTCTCTGATTTCCGGAAGTGTATGTGAAGGAGGTTTGTCCTCTGATCGGGAAAAGCTGGAAGCACTGGCCCAGCTGACAGATGCCCCCGCGATGGAAGAAGCGACGGATTTTGACTCCTCGGAGGAGCTGAAGGCGATTTATTTTAAAGGGCTCGCCTACGAGGGGAAGCCAACCAAGGTGTTTGCCTGGTTGGGCATGCCCAAGAGTAAGGCAGGGAAAGCGGGGAAGGTTACTGCAATGCTCCCTGCTGTGGTGTTAGTGCATGGCGGTGGTGGCACTGCCTTCAAGGATTGGGTGGAGAGGTGGAATGCCCGTGGTTACGCGGCGATCAGTATAGCGGTGGAAGGGCAGACGGACATCAGAACTGAAGATGGAGAGTCATGGAGCAAGCATCAATGGGCAGGCCCCTCCAGAGTGGGAATCTATGGTGATGCTGCTAAGCCCATCGAGGACCAGTGGATGTATCATGCGGTGGCGGATACGATTCTGGCACACTCGCTGATACGGTCCTTACCGGGGGTTGATTCGAACAAGGTGGGGCTGATGGGGATTTCATGGGGTGGTATTATCACGAGCACGGTGATGGGAATTGATGGACGCTTTGCCTTTGCCATACCAACCTACGGATGTGGTGATCTCGCTGAAGTGCCGAACCAGTATGGTAAGTCCTTGGGCAACAAGGCGACCTATAAAGAAGTTTATGATCCAATGCTGCGTTTTGAGAGAGTGAAGATGCCGACACTTTGGTTCTCCTGGCCACAGGACAAGCATTTCCCGATGGATAAGTTCGCCAATAGCTACAAGGCGGTTTCTGGGCCCTACGCGGTATCGTTAATCCCGAAGCTGGGCCACGGCCACGGCCCGCCGTGGAACAAGCCGGACAGCTATGCCTTCGCGGACAGTATTATAGAGAATGGTCAGCCGTGGTGCACGCAGAAGTCTCTGGAGAGGGAAGGGGACAAGCTGGTAGTTATATTTGAGTCTGCTCAAGAGCTAGGGAGCCCAGTGCTGGTCTACAGCACGGATGAGGGGATTACGGGGGGGCGCACTTGGCATGAGCGCGCGGCCAAGGGCACAAAGAATGGCAATACCTACAAGGTCCAAGCAAAGCTGCCCGAGGGGGTAACGGGATGGTTTGTGAACGTGAAAAGTGGTGAGCTGACGATGAGCTCGGATTATCAGGAGTAGCCACTTGTTGCGGCTGTTGCTCGTGCTTGGTTGCAGGTTGGCTTGAAACCGATGGATACGGGGTGTTCTTAAATTGCACCTTATCACCCAATTGGGTGATTGTTTTTAGATGCGCCTCTGTGTAATATGAAATTATAAATTATACATTATAAATTATACATTATTTACACTCTGGCTTTTAATGTAACCCGCAAAATAGTAACATGAAAAACAAAAACGCCCTCCTGCACACCAATGTCTGTGTGACAACTATCATGATCCTAACGGTTGCTGCGTCGCCAGCCGAGACCGTCACATGGGATGGGATCACGGACTTATCCTGGACTAATCCAGATTCCACCAGCTGGACTGGCGGCACCTACGATAATGGCGATGACGCACAGTTTCTGGGTTCCGGAGCAGGTACAGTTACACTCCTTGGCACGATCAACCCGGGTAGCATTACAGTGAACTCTGCTAATAATTACACATTTGCGGGATCAGCTATCGGTGGCGCAGGGACGCTGACCAAGGATGGCACGGGAACATTGAGCCTGAGAGGAACGGTTGCCAACACCTACAGCGGAGGCACTACTATCAATGACGGCACGATGAGCCTGGGATCAGGTGCGAGCGAAGATGCCTTGGGATCCGGCACGGTGACGGTGAACTCGGGAGCTGACCTCAAGCTCTGGATTGATCCTAACGGATCGTATACCATCGACAACACCTTCACCCTAGACGGTGGTACGGTATATAGCGAGGATGGACAATACGACCTCACGGGTGCCATGACCTTGAATGCGGGAGGTGGTACGCTGGCAGGTAAATGGGAAAACAAATATCTGAAGGTCAGCGGCGTGATCTCTG
>JAQXBQ010000283.1 GCA_029252325.1 Akkermansiaceae bacterium | reverse complement strand
CTTTGAAGGGCTTGATCCACTCCATGAGGCGGCCGTCTTCTGCTACCTTCGGGACGTAGAGTTTTGGTATGAGACTCTCGATACGTTTGACGAAGGCGTCATCCTGTTTTCCTAGAGCCTTCGCAGCTTCTAGATAGTCCTTGAAGACCTGCAGGATCATCCACTGCTCAACGGAGGTGCCGGCACTGAGGGCGGCTTCTTGCTCGTTGCCGTCTTTATCGATGTATTTGAACTTGTTCTCCGGGGAGGTGGCGGGGCGTGCCATGAGGGTCTCTTCACCCTTGTCATTCTTTGGTCCCGGGATCAACCAGCTTTCACAAAAGCTGGCAGACTCGGTGAGCAGTTCCCAGTAAGGTTCGAGTGCTTTCGGGTCTTGGTTAAAGCGGTAGTGCTCAAGGATGTGGAAGGAGGCCCATTGCCCTCCAAGGTAGGTCGCTGCCCAAAGTGGACGCGTGCCCATGGAGCGGGCGCTGCCCCAGACGTCGGTCGAGTGCCCCATGGCCCAGCCTTTCATGCCCATGCGGCGGGTCAGGTCTTTGCCTTGAGGTAGCCAGCCCTTCAGCAGGTCAAAGAGGGGCGGGTGCAGCTCGGCCAGGTTACAGGTCTCTGCCGGCCAGTAGTTCATCTGGAGGTTGATGTTAAGGTGGTAGTCAGAGGCCCATGGGGCGAATTCATAAGGGTTCCATATGCCCTGCAAGTTCGCAGGAAGGGTCCCAGGGCGTGAGGAGGCGATCAGCAGGTAGCGACCAAATTGATAGTAGGTTTCCATGAGATCCGGGTCATCATGTTTTCCTTGTTTGAGCCGTTGCAGACGTGCTTTGGTGGGCAGCTTCATGATGGAGTCTGCGGTCTTACCGATGTCGAATTGCACGCGATTGAAGTAGCGGGAGTGGTCACTGACGGCATTGTTTTTGAGCTGCTCGGTGGTCTGGTCTTTTGCCCGGTCTAAAATTTCGGTGGTCTTTTGTTGCCACCCGTCCGCCAGTGGCGTGGCGCAGTTTTGCCGGTTAAAGTTGGTCGCAACGGTCATGAGGATGGTTGCTTGATGTGTTCCCTTGAGCTCCAGCTTGGTGCCATCTGCAGAGGCGGTGGCCCCTTTGAGGCGGATTCGGTTTTGGAACTTCGTTCCCAGCTTGCCTCTGCCTTGCCCATTCATGACACAGTCTTTGCCCTCGATACGGGCACCGTCCATCCAAGTTACCAAATCAAGTGGCTTGTCAGAGGTGATCTGCACCACCAGGCAGTCCCACTGGGCAGAGGCAAATACTTCTTGGCTGATCTTAGAGCCATCTTGCAGCGTGTAAGTGCTGGTTGTTACCCCGGTTCGCAGATCGAGCTGGCGGTGGGTATTGGCAATTTCAGCGGTGTTCTCATAGGCGAGCCTTAACCGACCAGCGGGCTGGTAGCTGTAGGGGCTTTTATGTTGAGAACCTTTTTTCGAGATATGCTTCACGAAGTATTCGTCCGCTGCTTTGTAGTCTTCCGCGGCGACGAGCTCACGGATTTTTTCAAAGTGTGGGAAGGAGTTCTCCTCCATGAATTGAGGGCCCTCGTTTCTCCAGATAGTCTCCTCGTTGATGACGATCTGCTCCCTGGGGAATAAGCTGTAGGGGGTGGCGCCAAGCCGGCCATTACCAACGGGGTAGGTGCCCTCCCAGTCATAGGCGGGTTCATCATCCCAAATGATGAGGTTTTCTGCGGGAGGGTGAGAGACGTGATGTGCAGGAGGCTGAGGCGCGCTCTTTCCATGCTTTTGCAGAATGGCGGCGATGATTTTTGCCATCTCCGCGGCCCCCGCTGCATTCGGGTGGATTTTATCTGGGAAGAGATCGGCACGATTTAAAAAGGGACCATGGAGGTCGATGACAGGGGTGCGGGTGAGACGGGCGATTTTTTTGATTTGAGGTAGGACGTCATCTTCAATAAAGGCTCCGTTAATGTTGAGGCCGTGGCGTATGAAAGAGGGAGCGGGGTTCATCAGCCAGACCGTTGGCTTGCTTGGCAGGTTTCGGAAATCGCGGATCAAGAGCCGTGCAGAATCGCTGTAGTCATGGTCAAAGTTTTGCCTTTGCTTGTATTCTTTATGCTTACTGTCATTGGTGCCGAGCTTGATGAGGACGATGTCTGGGTGAAAGGCGAGGGCGTCTTTATATTGCTGGGTTTTGGTCCATGCGGAGGGCGACTTGGAAATCATCGTCCGGCCATTGCTCCCGAAGTTTTTCACCTCAAAGCTGTCCCCGAGGAGTTTTTGTAACTGGGCGGGATAGCTAGCATTGTTGCGATCCGCGATGCCTGAGCCAAAGGTGATGCTGTCCCCGACGCAGGCGACTTTGATTTTAGCGGCTGGTGTCTCAGCATATGCCTCAGGCAGTAAGCCTAGCTTAAGCAGGACGGTAACAGAGATAATGCTAAGGCTGATATATTGGCGAAATGTCATGGGGGTCATACTCGGGTTAACGGGGCGGTATTTCAATAAATTACTGCCCTCTATTTGTGTGATGCAGGCTTGTTCATGAGTATACACAATGGGGTATTTGAGGATCGCCATGTTCGAGAATCCCCAGTGTTTACAAATGATGATGCTAGCTCATTATTATTCATCAAGCAGATGATCGAAGATAGAGCACATGAGTTGAGATATTTTCCCACGACGTGGTGGGCGAAAAATCCGCACGTGCAGACGATATTGAGCTCCGTGTTGAGAGCACCAGAGGTCTTGCTAAGGCGTGAGCGTCTTGAGCTCAGCGATGGTGACTTCATCGATCTTGATTGGTCAGATGCTGCCGAGCATCCAAAGCGTGTGGTGGCAGTGTTTCACGGTCTGGAGGGAAGTTCGGGCTCACCCTATGTGAGGCGTTTGATCAAAAGGTGTGTTGAGCATGGGGTATCGGTTGTGGTGCATCATCATCGCAGTTGTTCGGGAGAAAATAATCGTTTAGCACGCAGCTACCACAGCGGGGAAACCGGAGACATGCAGCAGACCTTGCAGCACATTAGGAGACTCTGGCCGGATGCCCATATCGATGCTGTTGGCTATAGCCTTGGCGGCAATGCCCTGGCCAAATATCTGGGTGAGCACAAGGAAGCATCACTCGTGGATCGTGCGGTGATTGTCTCGGCTCCCTTGCAGCTCTCTGCCTGTGCCAAGCGGTTGGAGGGGGGCTTTTCGCGCATTTATCAACGCCATCTCATCAAACAGCTGCAGCGCAAAACCACGGACAAGCTGGCCAACCCAAAGTTAAAAGAGATGATGCCAGTCAAATCGGATGAGGTGATGGAGTTGAAAACCTTCTATGACTTTGACGATCAAGTCACAGCTCCCTTGCACGGGTTTGCTGATGTGCATGATTATTATACACAGTGCAGCGGCCTTCAGTTCCTCTCATCGATTACCACGCCCACGCTTATTATCCACGCCGCCGATGACCCGTTCATGACCGATGCAGTGATACCCGAAGCTGAGCAGCTCGCAGATAAGGTGAGCTATGAGCTCTATGCTCACGGTGGGCACGTTGGCTTTATTTCAGGTGGCAGCCCGCTGCGGCCGAAGTTTTTTCTGGAGGATAGAATAGTAGACTACCTCAAGTTTTGAGCCGTGGTGTTCCTACTTTGGGGCGGTAGCTAGCTGGCCCAGCGGACGGGCGCCGGCGATAACCTTGGCATCCAGTTCTTTCATGCGGGTTTTGAGCGCGGCGACTTTTTCGGGATGCTTTTTGGCGAGGTTCTTGCTTTCGCCTATGTCCTCGGTGAGGTTGAAGAGCTGAGTGAATTCACCTTGCTGGCGCAGCTTCCAAGCTCCTTGGCGAATGCACTGGATCTGGGAGGTGTAGTAAAGGAACTCTGTGCGTGGCGAGGGGGATTTGGCGTGCAGGAAATCGGCGATATTGAGTCCGTCGATCGGGCCCTTGGTTTTGGGTTCAATACCGGCGATGCTGGCGATGGTGGGGAGCAGGTCAATGGTGGATGCCATGTCGCTGGATTTGCTGTTCGCGGGGATACGCCCGGGTGCCCAGGTGACACAGGGAACACGCATGCCACCCTCGAAGGTGCTACCCTTGCCGTTGCGTAGAGGTTTGGCCTTGCCGGCGTGGTGTTCGAATCTGAGCCATGGGCCGTTGTCGGAGGTGAAGATGACGTAGGTGTTTTTATCGAGACCCTCCTTGCGTAGGGTGTCGAGGATGCGGCCGACCTCGGCATCGATGTGCTCAATGACGGAGATGTAGGCGCGCTTGGGGTCCGGGTTGTAGAGCTCGTCGGGTAGGTAGAGCGGCACGTGCGGCATGCTGTGGGCGAGGTAGAGGAAAAAGGGGCGGTGGGGCGTTTGCCCTGCGAGCTCTCGGCCACTGTTGGCTTTAATAAACTCAATGGCTTTATTGGTGTAGCGCCGTGTGATGGTGCGCTGGTCAACGGGGTGCTCGAGGATTTTTTCGTTTTCGATCAGTGGCGTTTTCCAGTCCGTACTTTTGTCAGGCTTCGACCAGTGAAGATCCCATTTGCCGTATGCTGGACGTTTGGCACCTGCGGGGTGGCTCATGTCATTGGAGTAGGGAATGCCGAAGTAGGAATCAAAACCCTGGGCGGTGGGAAGGAACTCGGGGTGGTGGCCGAGATGCCACTTGCCGACACAGGCGGTGGCGTAGCCTTTGGTTTTGAGCATGTCCGCAATGGTGGTTTCCTCTGGGTGGAGGCCGATGTCGTCTTGTGGGAACAGCACGGTTTTTTTCTCAAGCACGCGCCTTGGGTAGCAGCCGGTCATCAGGGCAGCACGTGAGGCGGAGCAGACTGGGTTGGCAGAGTAAAAGGAGGTGAGCATACGGCCTTCGCTGGCCATGCGATCGATGTGCGGGGTCTTGATGTCCTCGGAGCCGAAGCAGCCCAGGTCTTGGTAGCCTTGGTCATCGGTAAAGATGATGATGAAATTTGGCTGGGGGGAGGGTGTGAGTGCTTGCACTTCTCCCGCCTGCTTCGCAGGCGCACCGGCGTCCGCTGGGGCAGGGGAAGCAGAAGCGGAAGCGGAAGCTAAATAGTAAATGGTAAAGAGTGAAGCGTGAGTAAGGAGAAGAATGAGGTGTTTCATGGAATTTTTAGATGTAAAGTCAGGCCAAGTAATGATTAGCTTAGTCTGGATGTCCATGGCCAGGGCCGTCAATCATTGATCGCGTTTCGTCTCAGAAATAGACGTGGGTTATGTTTTGAAAAGTGCGGGCAAAAAAAAGGCCGCCCGTGTGTGGAGCGACCCGAGTCGCTGTCAGTAGCGTCTGACAACAAACTCTTCATACGATTATGCATTAATTTGATAATTTGAACATCCCCTATTTTTAGGGTGAGTTGGATTTTAAAGTTGGGCATTTTGGCTCGGGTGTTTACAACAATAGCATGCCTACTTCACCCACTTTCTTTGATGCTCTGCTCGCTGTGAATTGGCAGCATCCAGTTCTGGTGGTTTCTGCTTTTGTGCTTGGTGCTTGTGTGGGCTCGTTTCTGAATGTGGCGATTTACCGGCTGCCGCGCGGGCTGAGTGTTAATCAGCCAAAGCGATCTTTCTGCCCGGGGTGTAACAAGGAGATTCCGTGGTATCGAAATATACCACTGGTGACATGGCTATTACAACGAGGCAAGTGTGCGGAGTGTGCAGGTAAAATCCCGTTTCGGTATTTCGCTGTTGAGTTGCTCACCGCTTGTTTGTTCCTACTGATGTGGATGGCGTTCCCACAAAATCCGGGTGAGGCGCTTTTTTACATGTTGTTGATGGCTCTTTTGGTAGTGGTGGTCTTTGTTGATGCAGAGTTGATGCTTATTCCACTGCAGGTGACTTGGCTCGGCACGGCACTTGGGTTGGTGGCTGCGGTGCTCGTGCAACACCATTTGTATTTGGATGGCGTGGCACAGGGCTGGAAGGATGGTCTGTGGATGTCTGCGAAGGGTTTTCTGGCCGGCTTTGGCGGGCTGTGGGCGGTGGTGATTTTAGGTAAGTTAGCCTTTGGTAAGAAGGAGCTCGCATTCGACGAATCGGTTGAATGGATGCTGCGCGAGCCTGATGATAATGCTGATGAGGATGATCCAGCGCAGCAGCTTTGCTTTGTGATCGATGGTGAGGCGCACGGCTGGGGCGACCTCTTCTACCGCGATAGCGACCAACTCATCATCGAGGGAAGTGGCTTCCGAGTAGATGGCAAAAAAGTAGATGCCAAAGGTCTGGTCATCAAGGGAGACCGGGTGGAGCTGATGGGCAAGACCCTGATGATTGAGGAGCTGAAGTCACTTGAAGGTAAGGCCTGTAAGGTCACTATTCCGCGTGAGGCGATGGGAATGGGAGATGTTTATCTGATGGGAATGCTGGGTTGCTGCCTCGGTTGGCAGTCGGTGATTTTCACCGTCTTTACCGCCTGTTTGTTCAGTATCTTGCTTGCCATTCTGGGTCGGCTTGGTTTTGGCCAGCGCCTCCCCTTTGGCCCGAGCCTCGCACTCGGTGCAACCTGCTGGATTTTCTGGGGCTGGCAGGCGTGGGGGTGGTACTACAGCCGCGTGGGGCTGTAGAATTTTGAATAGTGAATTCCGGTGCGATGCATTGACAAAGCGTGTGACTCGATCAGACGAGGGCACGTAGGCGCCCCGCAATATCTTCAGCCCACAACTTCGACTGCCACGTAGTGGCTTATGATACAATCTCCGTGCCCACCCCTGAACGGGTGAAGATCTCAAGCAGCAGGGAGTGGGGGGTGCGGCCGTCGATGAAGTGGACCTTGCCGACGCCGTTATCCAGCGAGTCGAGGGCGGAGTTGATCTTGGGCAGCATGCCGCCGGAGATGGTGCCGTCTGAGATAAGATCGTTGGCCTCGGAGCGGTTGATCGAGGGTATCAGGGTGCTTTGATCGGCGGGGTCAGAGAGAATACCGGGGACATCGGAGAGGTAGACAAGCTTGGTGGCCTTGAGGGCCTTGGCCAGGCAGGCGGCGGCGAGGTCGGCGTTGACGTTGAGTGGCTTGCCACTTCCTTCCTCGGCGGCGAGGGGTGAGATGACGGGCACGGTCTCAGCGTGGATGTGTTGCTCAATGAGCTCGAGCTGGCAGCCCACGGCCTTGCCGACGCGGCCGATATCGACTTGTTGGCCGTTATCATCGGTGGCCTGAATCCTGTGGCCGGTGAAAACCTGGGTGCCGGGAAT
>JAQXBQ010000277.1 GCA_029252325.1 Akkermansiaceae bacterium | reverse complement strand
AGTTTGAATGAGGTATAGACTGGAATGAGGTTGCCATCTAGACTGGCCTGACCTTGGTAAATAGTCGCATAGGTCGTGCTGTTCGGATAGAGGTCATACAAGTAAATATTCACATCTGGCATCGATCTTGTGATTCGATCATCTTGTACTAGACCTGTGATCTTACCTTGGGCTCTTGGCCAAATTTGAATACTGCTTGAGCCTATTTGGCGGTGAATGGCGTCGCCATTGGCATCAAGGCCAGATTCCGCTAACACGACAAATTTTTCTTTTCCCATGAGATACGAGTCGGAGGCCCGTGGAACTGTTGCGTCAACAGGATCATCATCTGCTGGGATATTGGTTTCAGCTATCGGGTATGTGAATTCTTGTTCGTTGCCTGGAATGAGTGTTAGTGTCGTACTATTAATTTCCCCATCTGTAGTATTTAGATCAATAATTCCTGAGGAAATGATCGAGCCGTCCACTTCTTGTTTTTCGTAGGTGGCATTGAGCACAATGCTCAGTGGATTCCAGCTAAGTTCTGGAGCAGTTCCACCTAAAAAGGCCGATGTCCATTGCTGGTTAGATGATGTTACTGTTACATTGTAGGCCTCATTGGCTCGCGTGCGAGTTGGGATGTAGGGGTCGGCACTGGTGATGTCGATACTGGCTGTAGCTACGTATTGCCCAATGAATTTCTGATCCAAAAGAACAGGGGGGCCGTCAGGGCCGTCAATACCCTGCACGTAGAGATAGAACGTGGAGCCATACTCGCCAATTTCGATTAATGCGGTGTGTGTGCCTTCAGAGCTTTTATTCTCCTGTAGCAATTCTTCATTTTCGATGTAAACATCGGTTGAGAGACCTCCCTCTCCGTTGGCGCCTTCTTGTACTTGTTTGATGTAGAAGGTGACTGTCGCATGGCTAATCGCTATGCTGGCCAACAATATCCCAAAGACTAATCTGGTTGGCTTGAGTGAATTTAATAAATACATAATAGTGTTTTTTGTTCGGTTTACAGTTGCTTTGGGAGGCTACTGAGGAGTTATTCTTTATTTGTTTATTTCTTTGTGTCGGTTTCGGAGGGTTTAACATAGGGGCGAACTGATATAGGATTTCTACGATAGGTAGCAATGACAGTGCGGCTGATTTTCGCAAACTCCTTGAGTTTAATATCCGGTATTGGTTTGTTTCCTCTCGCTTGGTCGAGGGTGACTTCAAAAGTCAGAAGCCAATCACGATTTCTCGGCAAGAAATCTGGCCAGAATCGAAATTTGCCAGAGGGCGTGTCTGTTACCTTCTCTTTGTTTTTTTCTGGCTGGTATATAATGCTTTGCAAGGGGACCACGGTGTGTGTGTCCCGGTTGCAGAGAATATGAGCTTTCTGGTACACATGTGCGAGTTGTGGCTTGAGCTTTTCCTTGGATGATTTGGCCCCAATGACTTGTGCGTTTAAAGGATCGGCACATATCATTAAAGTGGTTAGAAATCCGAACTGGAAGCCCAGTCTGCATTGCGTAAATCTCATTTTTTCAAATGATGCTAATCAGTGTTGGTGATTTAGATGATCAGATCTTCTGCTGCTTATTTTCTTCGGCGTTTATTACACCTTTTCGTTCGTGTCGTGCCGCAGTTGTCGGCTGCAACTCTGGCTCCACAAATTGTTCCGCTGACATCGGTAACTGAGGTGTTGGTTTTAACGCTGAGGAGCGCAGTCCAGTCGATATTAGGGTGATCTTCGGTATTAGCATATGTCGGGGCCACCAGCTTGCCTGATGCTTCAGGTGCTGATCGGATACATTCAACATTGAGTGCTATTGCGCCAAAAGCGGATGCTGTGTGCTCAAAGTCAAACAGTAAATTGATGTCGTTGGTAAGTGTGATGGGTGGATCAAAAGTGACAGTGCCTTCTTTTACCCGTTTACGTACAAGTGGAATCATAATATCGGTTAACCTGCTGCCGTTGTTATAAAGGACAATTTTATTTCCCGGGCTGCTGGCGTCCATGGTTTTCAAGCAATAGTTTATACTATTGATTTTGTAGCTATACATTTGTCCAACAGCAAATGTGTGTTTTGCGTGACTGGCGTGTTGGATTTGAGTGGCCGCGCCTGGCACGACAATAGTGCAGCCTCTGCCAGCATTGGCAGATGTGATACCTAGCGCCAAAGTAGCAAGGATGCTTATAGTTTGTGTTGTTTTCATGTTGTTTGTTTGTTTTTTATTACTTGGCTTGGCGGGGAAATGAGATGGTTTGAGAGCGGAAATTTTTGGTGTGAGATTGGTGTGGTTTTCAATGAATGATCCATTGATACCATGGGCCTTTTGGAACTTCTTCTTGCTTGGCAAATTTCCAAGAAACACGGTAGCCACTTCTAATAGCTAAAAAATCTCGCACAGCAGGGCTGACCTCAATGCCGGAATAGCCGCCAGGATTAGCTTTCGGGGCCTGGCCGCCGAATACGTATTTCCAGTCATCGGTGTGAAATGGTCCGCAATCTTCCCATTGAGCATAGCAAACTTTACCCCGGTAGTGAATGGCGACCCATTGACCCTTGCAAATTGATGAGCCAGATTCTTGGGGCCTTTCCCAGTGCCATGGAATGATTTCAGTAGAGTGGGCGTTTGCAGGTGCGTCGAAGGTGAGGTCATCAAAGGGCAGGGCGATGTAGAAGGGGTTTAATCGTGGTTCGAATCCTGCAGGAGCAAACCCATTACGTGATCCAGGATGATCTGTGCCTCCATAGTTTGTCTCCCAGTTTGAATCCCATGCGCTGGCATTGTTTGCGATCAGGTTTCTCTCGCTAGCTTGCTCACCTATCCAAAATACGGTTGCGGTGATACCTCTGCGCCATGTATGTGTCTTTGCCGACCACGGAGAGGGTTCTTCGATGAGTATCCGTGCTTTGGGAGGTGTGTGAAAGATGGATAGGATATGAGGAATCGCTGTGCGTCGCTCCTCTAGGTAGCGAGCGTGGTGTTGATCAATGCGTTCGATATTAGCGGAATCATCGCTGGATTTCTCCACCCGAGCCTGTAAATCCTGCGTAAGGATAAACATGACTATTACCAAGTGTAAGCCGGTGTGTCGCATCTAATTGTATGTAAGGATGATGCAAATAAATAGTCGCTATGACATTGATTGATATCTGGAAAGCGATTATACGAGAGCCCAATAATTATTTACGTTAGTATCAGCTAAGATGTTTATAATTATTTAATTAGCTTTATTGCATTAGATATACATCTTCCCAAATAATCATGATATCACAAGCTATTTTTCTCAT
>JAQXBQ010000272.1 GCA_029252325.1 Akkermansiaceae bacterium | reverse complement strand
GGAGTCTGACATTGCGATGTTTCGTGATAAGTATGGCGAGAATCTCCACGAGCTTCTGATGCAAGAGCAATGCATGACGCCCGCGGTCGAAATCTATGATGTTTATAGAATACGTGCTAACGAACGTATCAAGTATGCCCAGGAGTTACTCGCGGCCGATGGCAATTTCAGCTTCGATACCGATCGTGAGGTGATCTTGGACAGGGAAAAAGCAAAATGGCCAGTTTCTGACGAGGCTGCTGAACAAATTTGGAAAGATCAAGTGGAGCAGGCCTTATTGAGCGAGGTTCTCAGGCGTGAAAGTGTTGCTGATCTGGCTGCTAAACAGGGTAAAGAGGACCCACTGAAAGATAAGAAACACCCTGGTGAGATGATTTCATTGCGCTACGAGCGCGTGCTCAAGAGCATTAATTCTGCCAGTGAGGAAGATATTGCTGACCGCTTTTTCAGTGCGATTGCAAAAAGCTATGACCCGCATACCGATTATTTCAGCATGTCTGAGATGGAGCGGTTTATGTCAGGAATGAAAAACTCATTGGTTGGCATCGGTGCTCTGCTCCAAGCAGAGGACGATGGATCAACAAAGATCACGGGCATTGTAGTGGGTGGTCCTGCCGACAAAGAGGGATCTTTGAAACTAAACGATAGGGTTGTGGGGGTTGATCATACCAATGCAGGCACTGAAGAGGCGATGGTCGATATCATGTTTGAAAAACTCGACCGTGTGGTCGATATGATTCGTGGCAAAGAGGGTGTTGATGTTCGGCTGAAGGTGGAGCCGGCAGATGGAGCTCCGGGCGAAGTTAAATACATCGTTATTAATCGAGGTAAGGTAGAACTCAAAGATGAGTTGGCCAAAGCTGAGGTGATAGAGATGGCGCGGCCCAATGGTGGTAAGCAGCGGCTTGGCTTCATTCGATTGCCAGCTTTTTACGCTGATTTTCAAAATTGGGAAACCCGATGCTCAACTGATATTGAGAAGCTAGTAAGCCGGCTTAATCAGGAAAAAGTCCAGGGTATCATTCTGGATTTGAGGGGCAATGGCGGTGGTTCTCTTGAGGAAGTGCGCCGAATGACGGGTTTCTTTACTGGTCGCGGCCCGGTCGTCCAGGTCAAAAACTTCCGCAATCAGGTGGAAGTAAAAGACTCTTCTCATGCCAATCCAATTTTTGATGGGCCCATGGTTGTCCTGATCGATAAGACAAGTGCTTCTGCCAGTGAGATTCTGGCCGGTGCATTACAGGACTACAATCGAGCTGTGGTGGTTGGTGATAGTTCAAGTTTTGGAAAAGGCACGGTGCAGCAACCAATGCAGATCAAAAAAATGATGCCGTTTATGGCTGATGCAAGTCGAGCAGGGGTGTTGAAGCCAACTATACAGAAGTTTTACCGAATTGCTGGTAGCACCACTCAGCTTAAGGGGGTGGAGTCCGACATTGTTTTGCCTTCAATGCTAGATGCTTACGAAGTGGGTGAAGCACATTTAGATCACGCATTATCTCACGACATAATTCCTCAGGCTCCCGGATATCGACAGCTTGATCGCAGTAACTTGTTTGTTGCCGATATCAAGAAGCTCAGCCTTCATCGTATTGAGAATTCTATGGATTTTAAATATGTCCAAGAGGATGCTGACAGACTGATTAAGCGACGGGAGGACAATGTGCTTTCGCTTAACAAGGAGCTGCGTAAGAAGGAGCTTGCTGACAATGAGGAACGTAGAGATCTTCGTAATGCAGAACGTCGAGAGCGCTTTGCTGAAGTAGCGGGTAATGATGCCGAAACTTTTCGTTTTTTCCGTCTTAGTTTGGAGGATCTCGAGCTCAACGAGCTCGTTGAGATTGATCGCGAGAAGGATAAGGAAAGCTACATGCGCAAGGCCAAAGATGGGGTTGCCGATCTGGATGATACTCCTGAGTGGCCAAGCTCACTTGACCCGGTCAAACGTGAAGGAATACACATTCTCGCTGATCTTGTTGAAGCGGCTAACGAAGCTCGTGTAGCAGGTAATCCGCAAAACAATAATGGTTAGTGGTTGTTGGTCTGTGGTGAGGGGGGTGCAGGGCTTCTATTTTTTCAAGCTTCATGAGCAGTGATATCGCCGACAATCTAGCTCGCGTTAAGGCGCGTGTCGCTGATGCGGCAATGCGCTCGGGCAGGTCAGCCGATGCGGCACAGTTGTTGGTTGTATCGAAAACTTGGCCTGCAGAGAGACTGGCTGATGTAGTCGCCGCGGGCCATCTCGCTTTCGGTGAAAATCGTGTGCAGGAGGGGGAGGAGAAAATCCCACAATTACCGGGCCATCTCCAGTGGCATCTTATTGGTCACCTGCAGCGCAATAAGACGCGAAAGGCTTTACCTCTTTTTCAGACGATACACAGTATCGATTCTCTGAAGCTGGCCCGTTACACATCTAATGTAGCCGGCGAGCTAGGGCTCATACCACAGATTTATCTGCAGGTTGACTTGGCAGCAGAGGAAAGCAAAAATGGTTACGATCCAGATCAGATAAGAAGTGATCTTGATGATTTGTTGGCACTAGAGAATGTATCCATACTGGGGCTGATGTGCATTCCTCCAATGGCGGCTAGTCCAGAAGACGCGAGGCCCTGGTTTGTCAAACTGAGAGAATTGCGTGATGAGTTGGAACATAGAGCGGGACAACTACTTCCGGGTCTTAGTATGGGCATGAGTGGCGACTTTGAAGTTGCCATTGAGGAGGGGTCTACCATTGTGCGTGTGGGGTCAGCGATCTTTGGTTCACGAAGCTCCCATTTCTAAATTAAAGTTTATGTCGGCCGTTACGCTATTACAGAATGTTGTCATTGGTGATGAGCTTGCACTGGCTTGGAGTGATGGTGCGGAGTGCTATATCAATCTTAGAAAGCTCCGTGAAGCATGCCCATGCGCGGTTTGTCAAGGTGAGCCAGATGCGATGGGCCATGTCGTGAAGCCTACTGTGTCACACACGGAGAAAAGTTTTCGTGCTTTACGCATGCAACAGGTAGGGGGCTATGCACTTCAGATCACCTGGGCAGATGGACACAGCTCTGGTATTTATTCTTATGATTTGTTGCGCAGGGTAGAAGCCTCATAGATGTGGGGCTGAGTCGTTTTTTTGAAACGAGGAAATCTCACCATTGATAAATCTCTAATTAATGATCAACAAGAAGTGTGTATGCCCC
>JAQXBQ010000260.1 GCA_029252325.1 Akkermansiaceae bacterium | reverse complement strand
AGAGTGACAAGCCGCCCGGGGATTACTCCTCTGCGATGATGGCGGATGATTACGCGAATCTGATGGATGGCCTTGGCATGGAAAAAGCACATGTGATTGGCTGCTCCATGGGGAGCATTATCGGCCAGCAGCTCGCTTTGCGCCATCCTGAGAAAGTCCAAAGTCTGGTGCTGATGTGCTCTTGGGCGCGTTGTGATGAGTATGCCAAGTCAACCTTCGAGCACATGAAGCAGGCCAAGGCGCACCTGACGCCGGCGGCTTTCATGGAGTGGATCCAGCTCCTTATTTTTCACAAGCGTAGTTGGGATGATCCGGAAACGTATCAGTCCATGCTCGATGGCAGGCAAGATGCCTCGAAAGACCCCAACCCGCAACCACTCCACGGTCTGCATGGTCAGGCGGCTGCCTGCATCAATCACAACACGCTGGACGAGTTAAAAAACCTCAACGCGCCTTGCCTAGTAATTGGTGGGGAAGGGGACATCTTCACCCCGCGCTGGATGGCCGAGGAAATCGTTGCCGAGCTTCCCAATAGCGAAATGCACCTCTATCCGGATTCCGGTCACGCCTTTCACTGGGAAAACCTCGAGGACTTCAACAAGCGGGTGATTGGGTTTGTGCGGGGGAGTAGCGAGTAGTCCGGAGTCAATCGTCAATCGCTAACCGCTAACCGCTAACCGCTAACAATATGCCCAATTACTCTATCGGTCTCGACTATGGCACGAACTCCTGCCGTTCCCTGATCGTAGATCTGGAAAACGGTCGTGAGCTCGGCAGTTCGGTCTTTCCGTATCCCTCTGGTGTGCAGGGAATCCTGACAGAACCGGGTGATCCGCACGTGGCACGCCAGAACCCGCAGGATTACCTTGACGGTTGCGAGAGCATCATCCGTGAGGCGATGGCCCAGGCGCAGCAGACGGGCAGCGCTTTTGACGTCTCGGACATCGTCGGCATCGGCATTGATACCACCGGTTCCACGGTGATCCCCGTCGATCAAGACGGCACACCCCTTGCCATGCAGGAGCGCTTCTCAGAGAACCTCGATGCTCAGGTCTGGCTCTGGAAGGATCACACTTCCTTCCACGAGGCGGAGCAAATCACGGAACTCGCCCGCGAGACCCGGCCCGAGTACCTCGCCAAATGTGGTGGCGTTTATTCCTCCGAGTGGTGGTGGTCAAAAATCCTGCACCTAAAAAACACCGACCTCGAAGTCTTCGACGCGGCCTATTCTTTTGTCGAGCACTGTGACTGGTTGCCCGCAGTACTCGCAGGCAATACCGATCCACTGACCTTGAAGCGCTCTATTTGCTCCGCTGGGCACAAGGCGATGTTCAATGCGGATTGGGATGGTTTGCCCGATGTTGACTTCCTTACGCAGCTCGATCCTGCACTCGCTGATTTGCGTGGTCGACTTTATCAAGAGGCCCATGCCTCTGATACCCCTGCTGGCGAACTGTGCGATGAATGGGCGGAGAAGCTTGGCCTGCCGGCGGGTATCCCCATCGCCGTGGGGGCCTTTGATTGCCACATGGGTGCGGTGGGTTCGGGGGTGAAAAAAGGAACGCTGGTCAAGGTTTTGGGAACCTCCACTTGTGACATCACCGTGGCGGACGAGGCTGTTGATGATGTGCCTGGTTTGTGTGGCCAGGTGGATTCCTCGGTTGTGCCTGGCATGGTCGGGGTCGAGGCGGGTCAGTCTGCCGTGGGGGATATTTTCCTCTGGCTCGTTCACAACCTAGTGCCTGATAGCTACGGTGCCGATGCGGGGGAGAAATTCACCGCTATGGAGGCAAAAATGAAAGACCAGCCGCCGGGGGCCTCAGGCCTGCTGGCACTCGACTGGAACAATGGCAACCGTACGATCCTCACCGATGTCCAGCTCTCTGGCCTGCTACTCGGCCAGACATTGCACACCCATGCTCATGAAATTTACCGTGCCTACATTGAGGCGACCGCCTTCGGGGCACTCACCATTATTAACCGCATGGAGGAGCACGGGGTGGTGATCGACGAGGTGGTCAACACCGGGGGGCTTTCGCTGAAGAACGAGACCCTGATGCAGATTTATGCCGATGTGCTGGGGCGTCCTATGCGGGTTTCCAAGTCCGAGCAAACCTGCGCGCTTGGTGCCGCATTGTTCGGAGCTGTGGCCGCGGGGCATGCAAGTCTGGCTGATCTGCAGCAGCGTGTGGTCAGCTACACAGACACAACCTACCAACCGATTCCTGAAAACCAGATCGTCTACGCTGAGCTTTATGCGCTCTATAAAACCCTGCACGATGCCTTTGGTAAAACCGGATGGTCAGGCTCACTGGAACACGTTATGAAAGACTTGATTGAAATCCGTCAAAAGCAGCGCTGAAAACAAAACACACCATCATGAACGAAGAGCTCAAACAACAAGTCGTGGACGCCAACAAGGCGCTGGTCAGCTCCGGGCTGGTTACCCTCACTTGGGGCAATGTCAGTGCCATTGACCGTGAGAGTGGCCTCGTCGCCATCAAGCCGAGCGGTGTCGCTTATGAGGATCTGACAGTGAATCATCTGGTCGTGGTTGATCTCGAGGGTGAGGTAGTGAATGGGGATCTCAGACCCTCCTCCGATACCAAGACCCATCTTGAGCTTTACCGCAATTTCACCGACATCGGAGCCGTTGTGCACACCCATAGTCCGTCTGCCACGGCATTCTCCCAGGCTGGGTTAGGCCTGCCCTGCCTCGGCACTACCCATGCAGATCATTTTTACGGTGAGGTGCCTGTGGCACGTGCCTTGAGGGCTGAGGAAGTAGCCGAGGACTACGAGCACGCCACCGGAGTGAGTATCGTTGAGCGCTTTCAAGAGCTCGGCCTCAACCCACTGGAAATGCCCGCCATTTTACTCAAGCATCACGCCCCTTTCACCTGGGGCAAGTCTGCCCAAGCGGCTTTGGATAACAGCATCGCCCTCGAGATGTGTGCCAGGATGGCCGTGATGACGTGGCAGCTTAACCCTGAGGCGGCTGCGATTCCTGCCCATATTCTCAGCAAGCATCACGAGCGCAAACATGGTAATAGTGCCTATTACGGCCAAGCATGAGCTGTGAATCTGTGCTCTTTTTGCAGTAAGTATCTGCTCAAAAAAAATGGCACAAAATCCTTTTTGGGGGATAGGCAAGTCTAGTGATTTGCGTATAGTAACGGACTTGTGCAAGTGTCGGCAGATAAGCGTTACTTACTGCCAGCAGCCTTACCAACTCTACTTCACTCAACTATCATGAAATTAAGATTTACTCTCTCATTGCTATCCGTCTTCGCCTTGACGTACTCCAGCCCATTCGCCTCCGCGCAACAATCCGCTAAAGACTGGGTCAGCCTCTCGGCCGAAACCGGTGAAATCATGATCAATGCGCCGGGTTTTGCCCCGTCCAAGGCAGTTTCCTCTGCCTTTTTCAATGCCGATGGTAAAAACCAAGCGGTCAGAACCAAAGGTAATAAGCTTATCGGTACGGTGGAGACTAGCACGGCGGATACTCCATTCGGCGAAGCCGTAGTAACACGAGCTACCTACGGCCAAGATGCTTCTCCTTACCAATACACTCTGACCTTGAAGCGTCTCAAGAACTTGCGTGCATTTACTGTGCAAGGAGTATTTCACAACCGTAGTGATAAAGACACTAACTTGAACCACATCGACCTGATCGATCAGTCTGCTGGTGATATCAAGACTCTCGCCTCTGGGGACTCTGCGAAGTGGCTAGTGACCCCGCTGATGCAGGACGCTGATGCTCTCTCTCTTGCCGAGACCAATGGTGGTTTTAACGAGGTTGTTCTCATTGCCCACAAGGACGGACGCAGTTTGCTAGTTGGGCCTGTGGGGCCTGCCGAGGCTCACTGCCGTGTTGAGGTTAAAAACCAGAAACTTAAAGCATACGCTCAGATGGACCGAGTGCTTGTTCGTGCTGGCGAGAGCCGCCGCTCTGAGGAGATGATTGTCTGCTTTGAGCCTACTGCCACTGCCACAGACATCTGGACACGCTGGATTGCTACCACTCATAAAGCCCGTATTCACCGTGGTCCCGTTTACGGCTGGTGTAGCTGGTATGACCTCACCACCAAGATCACCGCGGAGCACGTGCTCAATGTCACTAAAACCATCAACGACAATCCAAACACCTTCGGTAAGGGCATTATCCAGATCGATGACGGTTACCAAAAGATGGACGGAGACTGGAGCGCGAATAAAAAGTTCCCTGATGGCATGGCAGCAGTTGCCAAGCAAGTCCGTGATGCCGGTTGTATTCCTGGTGTCTGGTTCGCTCCGCTGATGATCAACCCAGAGCACCCATGGATCAAAGAGAATCCGGATGCGATTCAAACCAATGCCAAAGGGATTGCTAGCTTTATGAATGCAAACCCCTTCCACCCCGCCGGTGCGAAATGGGTCAACCCAGATCACCCCGCGACCAAAGTCTACCTGCACAAGATCATCTCCGACGCGCGTGAGCGTGGCTACGGCTACATCAAGATCGACTTCAACGGTATTGGATCCCGCTTTGTTGACCCGACCAAGACCCGCCTACAGGTTTTCCGTGACCTCTACACCCTCTACCGCGATGCCGCTGGTGAGGATATTTACATTCTCTCTTGCTTGGGTCAGCCTACCCGCGGGGTGATCGGCTTCATTGATGCCGCCCGTGTTGGTCCTGACTCGCACCCAGCCCACTTCAGTAAGTGCCTCAAGTCTGTGCTGCGCTTTCAGATTTACGACAACGTCTGGTGGCAGAATGACCCTGATGTGGCTTACGTCAGTGCAACTGGCACGAAGGTCAATGGCACACCACGTTCACTCGGTGGCACCCCTGAGGGCGAGGGTATGTGGCGCACCTGGCACAATGCAGTGGCACTGGTAGGAGGCACCTCCATGGTGAGTGACCCTCTCGATGCCCCAGGTGTTGACAAAATGTGGCGCAACTACGAGATCCTACGCCCCTCTCACACCGAGAATACACGCCTTCTGAGCTTGGGCCAGACTGCGGACAACACCATCTTCGGCTTCACCGCTGAGCGCCCCTATGGCGACTTTGCCGTATACAATCTCTACAACTCCAAGGAGGATAAAGCTCACATCAACCTGAACTTCAAGCACACCGGATTACCTATTGCTCAAGAGTGCGCTGTCTATGATTTCTGGGAGGAGAAAGTGATCGCCTTCACCGAGGGCTCTTACAACACCACGCCACTGGAGAAATATTCATCTGCCATGGTACGAATCACACCACTCAATGAGACGGGTCCGACTCTGGTGGGCTCGAACCTGCACCTCGCCATGGGAACCACTGAGGTGGGGGATATCCGTGTCACTGCAAGCAAGATGGTCATCCAGCTCAACCCGGCCGGAGCACAGCAGGGAAATCTCACCATTCACAGTGACAAGCCACTCACGCTTGGCGAGGCCGCTAACTGCGAGATCACCAAAATCGAATCTGCTGGTGAAAACCTATATAAAGTATACATTAATAAACGCCCTTGGAATCAGCAGCAGACGATTACGCTAAATATAGCCCCTTAACTAGCCGAAACCCACTATTATGACTACTGCGCCAGCTCAAGCCATTAAGATTATCCTCATTGAGGACAATCCCGAATATCGGCGTGCGATCTCCATGACGATGGAGCGCAGTAAGGGTTATGAGCTCGTTGGTAAATTCGGCAGTGCCGAGCAAGCCTTGGCAGAACTGCAGAGGCCAGATGCTGTTAATGATATCGATATTATCTTGCTTGATCTGGGTCTTCCCAAGATGCAGGGACTTGAGTCGATGAGCTGGATTGAGCAATATGCACCACACGCCAAAATTGTGGTGCTTACTCAGTCAGATAAGCGAGCTGACGTTATCGAAGCTATTCAACTGGGAGCATCTGGTTACTTGCTAAAATCAGCCTCAATGCAAGAAATCAGAGATGCGATTAGCACCGTGGTTCAGGGGGGCGCTATCTTAGATCCAAGTATTGCAAAGTATTTGTTGGATCAGATTCAAAACAGTGGGTCATGTAGCTTATCAGGAAGCCAACTCAGTGCACGTGAACTCGAAGTTCTTGAGCATATCAGTCGCGGTTTGTTGCGTAAGGAAATAGCGAGGGCCTTGACTATCACGGAAAATACCGTGGTTACCCACATTAGACACATATACGATAAGCTCAGTGTATCAAATGCTCCGGCGGCCGTTCGCAAGGCCTACGAGAGCGGAATTCTTCCCATCAAAGAGGGAGATTGAATCCGCGGGGCGGATTTAGTTTAAGTAGGGAGCCGCTAGCCCTGACAACGTCGGCGGCTGGCAGCGCTCTTGGTTCCTAGTTCTTGGTTCCTAGTTCTTGGTTGAAGCCGGCTTGCGGCTATCGCTCATCCTTCATCGCTCGTCGTCCGCCGGAGGCGGATCAGCTGCGCTTGCGGCGCAGCATCAGGGCAAGGCCTCCGAGGCCTAATAGTGCAGTGGAGGAAGGCTCGGGCACGAAATAGAACAGCGTGATGTCGGTACCCGTGGTGTAGTCAATCCAGTAGGTGCCGAAGTCCAGAGCTGTGACGTCTCCCAGAGGATCGAAGCTACTCAACGTCAGGTCTCCGTAGTTGCCGTAGCTGATGCTTTCCTGATCAAATGAGCTTGCTTCGAACAGGGTGTCGTAATCAAAGAGGGTTTCGCTGAAGTATCCGCCCCCACGCCCGGATACATCGACTTCCAGGTCAGCGCCGGCGCGCAGCCAGAAACCACCATTGATCCCAACCGTGCTGACACCATCTGTTCCGGAGATGAACTCAAAGGTCCAGCCGTTGCCACTGAACAGTCGCCACAGATTAACGTCAGCTCCTGAGTGAACAGTAAAGCGCGCCGCGTTGTTACTACTTTCGGCAATAACGTGATTGCCACCAGTGGTAAAATCCAGAGTGCCGCCGCTTTCGATGGTCAGGGTTGATTGCAGACGCAGGGTATGTGTGCCAGAGCCAACCGCCTCAAAGCTGCGTCCGTCGGCAATGGTGAATGGACTGGTCATGGTTTGGTTCATGGTGGCTACCGCAGTATCGAGAAGGATGTTATCCACACCACTGACGGGTCCCGACTGGTCAGAGGCTCCAATCCAGTTTCCTGTGGTATTAAAGCCTGCCGCACCGCCCGTCCAAACCTTGGTCTGGTTAACGTTGAGCCGGACCGCCTTGTCTATGTTGTCAAAGTAGAGCGCACCGCTATCATTACCCGGATTGTTGACACTGAGAGAATACTGACCGCCACCGGTGAAGGTTGCATTGTTGAGGCCGATGCCATCGCTGCCGAAGTCCACTAGTGTGACTACATTGTTCCCGCCAGTGTAACTGGCCATGTCGGCACTGTAGGTGGTCGAGACAGCGCCGTTGGAATTGAGTTGACCGGGTGTTAGGGCACTAAATCCGGTGCTACTCAGGTTGAAGTTGAACACGTTGGTTCCCTTGTGCTCCCAGTTGCTGGCAGTGAACTGGGCACCATCATCAAAGTTAAAAGTAGCACTGTTGAGGTCCTTGAAGCCGCCGGAGATGATGCCGGTGGAGCCGACATTGGTGGTGCTGCTACTCCATCGCAATACGCCGGCACTCAATTCACCATCCAGATTGATGATTGCGCCTCCTCCGGGCAAGAACTGGCTGTGGTTATGAGTCACCGTATTGCCGCTGCCGATGTTGATGGTGTCTCCACTACCGGGTGTGGTGTTGGTATCCCAGTTCGCTCCGGTGTTCCAGGTGTTGTCAAAACTGCCGTCCCAATTAAGCGTCGCCGCATGTGCGATCGTCACTGTGCTCATCAGGGTGAGAAGACTGTTGGTTATGTAGTGCCTGATTTTCATGGTAGTGGAGTTGGGTTTGTTATTGAAGAGAGAGGATTTGTTAATTATTAAGAAAAACTAATCAATACAAGAGCATTATTTATAATAATATACACATTTTTCGCTTTTGTCCATCACCCTTCTGGGTGATGCTGGCAGGATTGGCGATGCCCACTCATGAAGCAGAGTTTCAAGCTGTGGCCATCGGCCCATTCTTTGAACATTATTCATTTTGGAGCAAAGTTAGTCGAATGACCGTGCTTGCGGTTTCTGATTCGCGGGATATCCTAATGCTCTTTCTTTTGCATGTATCTCTATTCTCGATTCATTCTGTTGCTCTGTTGCGCCATCCCGATGCTGGCGGGTGGCCTATGTGCCAAGGAGGAGGATATCGATGCCCTGCTCGACCGACTGAAGGTGATGGACAGGAAGCTGAAGGGGCTCGCTTCTTTCAGCTTGCAGACGAGTGTTGGTCCTATCGGTTGGCGTTCACAGGCACATATCGATGTAGACCACACCGAATGGATTCGCGTTGATTTGGGTAGCGAGCAGGACATTGATCTTATCGCTGTCGTGCCTGCCCTGTCGCGTGGCAGCTACAACAGCTATATTGCGGATGGTTTTCCGCTGAGTTTTCAGATCTTTGCTGGAGTTGAGGGTGATTCGGAGGGCAAGCTGATCGCTTCTTTTGACCGAAAGGACATGGTCTTGCCTCGTATTGCCCCGCTGACCATTGCATGCCCTGGAACCCGAGCCTCGTGGGTCAAAGTAGTTGCTACTGAGCTAGGCACATTGGCTTGGAATGGTGAAAAGGTGCTGCAACTGGCCGAAATAATGGTATTTCAAGATAAGGAAAATTTGGCCTTAGGTTGCAGTGTCAGTACTTCGTCACGAGGTGATCTTCATGCGGGAGCCAGGCAAAAGGCATATCTTGTAGATGGCTCGCTGCCTTACTTGATGAACGTGCCAGGAAATAAAAGCACTGCCTATTTTGTCAGGATCATGGCGGGGGAGGTGGTAAATTTCACAGCTGATCTCGGTGAAGTAATTCCTATTAATGGTCTGCATTTACACGGTATTGATGTCAGTGACACGATTCCCCAAGCTAACCGTGCTAATTTTGCTTTTCCGCGTCGACTTGTTTTAGAAGGTGCTGTGCAGGCGGATTTTTCAGATGCTCAAGTCATCTATGAATATGAACAGCAGACGATGTATGATGTTTCATCCATCGTCTGCCGGCGCTTTCCTAAGCATGCTTGTCGTTATTTACGTATCACCGTACCGAAGGGGGACTTAGTAGATACAGCGGAGACGGGTATGATTGTCAATATGATCGGTTTTGCTGAGATTGAGGTCTTGTCCGAAGGGGGGAATGTGCTCGCAGGGATTGAGTTAAGCCCTGGTTTTGAGGCTGAGCAGATTCATAATTTGCCGTTACAAATGACGGATGGGTTCAATGCGTTTGGCAGAATTATCAATACTCGTGATTGGATTGAGCAACTTGCGCTACGTCATGATCTCTTGACAGAACGTCCACGGCTCATGGGTAGGGTTGATCAGCTCTATGCGGAGCAAGAACAGCACTATACCTTGCTGAAAAATTTCTCCTTTCTGATTGGTGGGGCCTTGGTCATTATTATCCTGCTCAGTCATATCATACGTTTGCGTCAGATGAATGGCTTGCGGCAGCGATTGGCCGCGGACCTGCATGATCAGGTGGGGGCTAATCTTCATGCTATCGGTTTGCTGAGTGACATTGCTCGTGAGGAGGCGGCGCTGGTTGCTGCAGATTATGAGCAGAGTTCGCTGCTCGACGTCGTCGGCGAGATTCGTGATACCACCGAGCGCACCGCAGCCTCGGTGCGGCACTGCTCTGATACGCTGGAGCCCCACACTCCGCTCAGCGACTTTGAGGAGGATATGCACCGCATTGCCCACCGAATGATGGAAGGATATGATTACAATATCACGGTTGATGACAAAGAGCAGGTTGCCATGCTCAAGCCATTGCGCCGCGCTGGCCTGTTTCTTTTTTACAAGGAGTGCCTGGTGAACATCAGCCGCCATGCCAAGGCAGACAAGTTTGATGCAAGTATCCATGCCCAGCGTGGTAAGCTCATCATCAGCATCACCGACAACGGCCGTGGCTTGTCACCCGGCTCGGTGCCGCCGTCCATCAAGCGCCGTGCCAAAATACTCCGCGGCACGCTGCGCATCGAGAGTCCTGTGGAAGACACTGGCCGCGGTAGCCGCATCACTCTAGTTATTGCCATCAGGAGCTGGTTGCCGTTTTTCTAGCGGGCTAGGGCTCCGGCTGATCACGGCGGGGGTTATTGTCTGCTGGCCGCATTCCACATTAGAGAATACCGGCACGGTGAGCCTTGCTGACAGCGGCGGGAGAGTTGTTGACGTCTAATTTCCGGTAAACATGCTTAATGTGAAAGGCCACGGTGTGCTCACTGATCTTGAGCTGATTCGCAATTTGCTTCTTGAGCATCCCCTCACTCATCAGCTGGAGCATTTCCAACTCACGTGGGGAAAGATCATGTTCTGCAGCCGCTTGATCCTGTTGACCACTGAGAGCCTTAATCACATGCTTCGTGACCGCCGGATCGAGCGGAGCCCCGCCCTGCATCACCGTGCGAACCCCATCGATAAGCTCATCCATCGAGGAGGATTTCAGCAGATACCCTGCCGCACCCTGCCGCACGGCCTCGATGACGTCGGCCTCACGGTTTGACTGGGTCAACATGATGATGCTTGCTTCGGGGCACAGGGATTGAAATTGCTGAATGGCCTCGACTCCACTCAGGCCGGGCAGACTGATGTCGAGCAGGATGATGCCGGGTGCGGGTTCTTCCCGGTCCGCTTGCAAAGCACGCAGGGCGACCTCCGCAGCGCCAAAAATCCGCATATCCTTGATCCAAGGCTCATCTTCAAGGGCCAGGCTGACGGCCTGCCGGTAGTCGGGGTTGTCCTCGACGAGCATGATGTTTGTTTTTTTCATATTAAAAAGTGATCTTCGTTTTAGCGTCGCCGCAGCCAGTGGTTCCAGGTGCGCATGTTCAGCGTGATGCATGATCCACCACCCGGTGGCCGGGTGCGGGTGACGCGAGCTCCGAGGAACTTGGCGCGCCGTGTGAGTGAGAGCGGAACTTCCTGATCGCGCCCACCGGCCCCATCGTCCGGGCCACTGCCATTGTCAGTCACAGAGAGCTCGAGACTCCTCGCCCTGATCACCAGACGGGTGCTGAGCTCGGTGGCTCCGGAATGGCGGCAGCTGTTGATCAGGCACTCCTTGTAAAAGAGAAACAGATTCACCTGGTCACGCGGGTGGACCTTTGCCAGGTGTTCCTCACCCTCCACGGAAAAATCGTGCTTGAGCTCCACCACAATGCGCTCCGCAGCCCGGCGCATGTCCACGGGCAGGTTCTTGCATATCCTGCCAGCAACCTGCAGATCCGTGACGTGCTCCACCGCAAAGGCGGAGCGTTTCGCCGTTGCCTGCATGCGCTCGATCAAGCCGGTTATTTCCTCCGGCAGGGCATTGGATTTTTTCGCCGCAACATCACCCAACAAAACAATGGTGTGCAGGTTCGCCCCCAGCTCATCATGCAGATCAGCGGCAAAGCGTTCCTTGAGGCGGGCGGCCTGACGCTGGCGCAGCAGAAGGTCGATGAGGATGATAAACACCACGGCCGCCACCAGGATGGCGATCACCCAGCCGAAATAGCGCAGCCTCTCTCTCTGTGCTTCATAGAGACCTTGCAATTCAGCGGCCAGGGCCGGGCGGCTGCGCTCCAGATCATGATGCAGGGCCAGCTGCTCCATCCATTGCCGCAGCGGCAGAATGACACCGCGGATGTTGCGTCCATCCGTTATGCTTGATGGCTGCCGTATCCCGGTGACCTTCAATCCCATCACCCGGGGCAAACGTCCCCGGGCCACGTTTTTGCCCCCTGCGAGCAGTTCGATCTCCGCAAAACCTGTTCCAGTCTTCTCACCCTCAACTCGTGCCGGGCGCACGACTCTCAGCCGGACATAGCGGCAGCTCTTCTTGGGGAAACGTTGCATCACAATCGGCCCCACATTATAGGAGTCCTTCACATAGCGGCACAGGGTCTGCGCATCGGAGAAATCCGCCTTCATGCCCCCCTCTACCACCAGCTCATCAGGAAAGCCAAAGCCGGCCTGCTGGTCATGTGGTATGGTGTCGTGAATATCCACCGCGTGCAGATTGATCTGGTTGAGCTCATGGATGCCCTCGAGATCCAGGGTGATCTGCACCTCCTCGTCAGGCTCATGCTTTGAGAAATAAGCCGCCGTTCCGTTGCCCGACTGGCTTTCCATGTTATACGGCATGAACCCGTCCACCAAGTATTGCGGCTCTCGTGCACCTGGGCCGGGAATTTTTCCGGACACCCTCACCGGACAATGGAGTGCCACATTTTCATCCCCCTCAAAGACCATCAGCTCAGCTAGCTCCAGATTATAGCGGCCATCAAAGTGCCGGGCCGAGAGCCGCGTGGCCTCCACCCTGATCCAGCGGGCCTCCACCTGGCACGGGATTACCAGGGGCGCGGAGCGCGGCAACAGCTGGTCGTCCTTAGTAAAGGACGCGATCACCTCGCCCTCACTGTCCTCTCCCGTGCCCGCGAGCACCCGGAACTCCAGAGGAAAACCATCGGCAACGGGGCCGTGCTTTGAATCCCGCCAAATGGTGGGAACCAGAACAACCCGATCAACCGTTCTTACTTGCCCCAGTTCCACCTGGAACCATTCCTCATGATCAGGCTCGCCGTGAGCGGGAAACGAGCGATAGCCAATGGACCCCGCTCCGCTGCGCATGTTCGGGCGTGCCAGCTGCCCGAGCTCCCGGTCAATGCTAGCCAGCTTTTCTTCCAGACCAGCCGCGGAATGCTGCCCGCGTTCCTCCTCGGCCTGCAAGTTGGCCGTGAGCAGCGCAATCAGGCAGGTCATCAAGGCAAGGCGGCCTGGAAAAGTAAAGAACATCGGTTTTGCTTATAAAGCCTGAGCCTCTAGGCGGCAACAAGGATCACGCAAAGATATCCTGCTCCCTCAGCTTACGCTTGATTCATCATGATCTGCAGAAGCGTGAAGATTCATCCGTCTGCCTCGGCACATGAACAATGCCTCATATCCGGGCCAGAAGCATACCCCCCAAAACAGGTAGGTGGACAACATTCCAGAAATGAATATTATGACCAGTGATCAGCAGTCATTTTATGCTTGGGCAACATACCTACCTAAACGGGCAGGTAGACAAAATCGTCTACACGCAGTAAACTTCTCGTCTGATCAATAGTTTTTTCAAAAAACACCAACCCCAAAAACCAATAAAACCCATGAAACCCATGAAACCCATGAAACCCATGAAAACCACAAGCCTCCTCGCAGCCTCGGCCCTTCTCATCTCCGCCACCGCATTACCGGCGGCTACGACCCTTGTTCACTGGGGTGAATCGGGTGGAGACCAGGGTATAGTCCCAGGCAATACCACGGGTACAACGGCGACAACCTATTCGGACGGCGCTTCGATCAACCCAACGGTCGGAGCCAGTTACTATCCCAGTGCTGTCGACCGCACGCCCACCTACAATGGTGCCCACACTACGAGTGGTACAACTCACCAGATGCAGGATCGTACAACTCCCGGTGACCGTATGTTCATACAGGGCTCAGGTGCCGTTGGGGTCGAAGCCATGTTCGCCTGGGAAAGTGGGGTTCACACCCTCAGCAGTTCGACGGGTTATAAGGATTACAACTTTACCTGGGAGGGGCAGTTGCGCTCAGCCGCGGACACCGGGTCCATGCGCTTTCTGTTGGAAGACAGCGCGGGCCAGTGGCACATCAGCCAGTCCTTCTCTGTCACAGCTCCCGCCTCAGGTTTGGACAGCTTTTCTGGATCAGCATCCAGCTTGTCCTGGAGTTCCTACACAACGTTCAGTGCAGGAGTTGACACTATAGGTGCTGCAAGCACGCCGGATATCGTCAGTGCCCAGTCCTTTGGATTCTTCGTAGAATCGACCTCTACCATATCAAATACGGGGGTGGCCATGGAACATTTCTTGGTGACTGCCGTCCCCGAGCCCTCCTCCACCGCCCTGCTCGGCCTTGGCGGCCTTGCCCTGATGCTGCGCCGCAAGCGCAGCTGATCCGCCTCCGGCGGACGATGAGCGATAGCCGCCTAACGGCGGCTGTTCTTGGTTCCTCGTTCCTTGTTCTTCGTTTTCAAAACCCCTGCTCTTCAAACGGCGGGGTTTTTTGTTTTCAGCGAATCCCTTGGCGCTTTGGCGCCTTTGCGTGAGCCTTGATCAGGCTTTGTGTAAGCGTTGTCCTTCAAGACACGGATGGTCATTGTATCTGAGCCCGCAGTCAGCGGATGACGTGAGCGCGTTCTGCCAGAGTCCCTTTTTTTAAGGATAGAAAATTTAAGGATAGAAAATCCCTGCCCTTGCCGTATCATGACTGTGATGAGAAAGGGTATCGTGGACTTTTGGCGAGTGGGCTTATGGCGGCGTTGGCAGCTGGGACCTTTCCTGCTGCTTGCGGCCAGCGGCATGAGCGCCCAGGCGGAAGCTCCTGCGCCCAAACCGATTTCCTTCTCCCACCAGGTCCGGCCGATCCTCTCTGACAAGTGCTTCAAGTGCCACGGCCCTGATGCCGAGAACAACGAGTCCGAGTTCCGCCTCGATAGCTTTGAAAACGCGACCGCAGATCTGGGGGGCTACGCCGGTATTGTTCCGGGCAACCCGAAGGCAAGCCGGCTCATTGAAACCATCCACAGTAATGATCCGGAAGATGTCATGCCCCCGCCCAAGGCGAAGATGACGCTCAGTGACGAGCAGAAGGCCATCCTGAGCCAGTGGATTAAGGAGGGGGCGAAGTATGAAAAGCACTGGGCCTTCACCGAGCTTCCGGAATCTGTTCCTGTGCCGGAATCCAAGCACCCGTCCGCGCACACTCCGGTTGACCATTTTATAGCCCGCACTCTTACCGACCACAAGCTCAGCCCAGCACCTGCGGCTTCAAGAGAGCTGTGGTTGCGCCGAGTCAGCTTTGATCTTACCGGTTTGCCACCCAGCCTTGCAGAGATCGACGCCTTCCTCACCGATGAGTCACCCCAAGCGTACGAAAAGCAGGTGGATCGCCTTTTTGCCAGCCCCGCTTATGCTGAGCGCATGGCCACCGAGTGGCTTGATGTTGCCCGCTATTCTGATTCCTACGGCTACCAGATTGATCGCCACCGCGTTGTCTGGCAATGGCGGGACTGGGTGATCCGCGCCTTTCAGGGTAACCAGCCCTATAAGGACTTCATCACTCATCAGCTTGCGGGCGACCTGATTCAGGGCGCGACTCAGGAATCCAAGCTGGCCACGGCTTTCAATCGTCTCCATGGGCAGAAGGCGGAGGGTGGCTCTGTCCCCGAGGAATTCCGCCAGGCCTACATCGCGGACCGGGTCAACACGGTCGGAACAGCATTTCTTGGGCTGACCATGGAGTGCACTAAATGCCATGATCATAAATATGACCCGCTCACCCAGAAGGATTATTTCTCGATGGCCGCTTTCTTCTCCAATATTGATGAGTTTGGCCTCTATCCCTACATGCATGGTGATACGATACCGACACCGTCGTTGGCGTTGAACAAGCCAGGTCAGGAAAAGCAAATCGCTGCCCACAAGGCCCAGATAGTCAGGGTAGAGCGGGAATACGGCTCGCTTGTCTTTTCATCAACCGATCAGGTGCTTAAGCCCGTCATCAGCCAGAACTATTCCAAGGAAAAAGACGGCGGCAGGGCCTTAAACGGAGATCACGCGATTCGCCTAGATTACCCACAGGAAAAAACCAGGCGGCAGCAACCCATGACTGCCAGTCTGGGGCTACTAGTCACTGAAAAATATGAGCGAGCTTATATCTACGGCCAGTCTCAGGCTACGTTGGACGCAGGCTACCGCGGCATTACCATGATGGTAGAGGATGGTAAAGTGACGGTCAAAGTGGCCCACTTCTACCCGGGTAACGCGATCGAGGTCGTCTCCCGTGAGGTCCTGCCTACCAAGCGCTGGATCGATCTGACGATGAGCTATGACGGCAGCTCGCGTGCCGAGGGTGTGCGGCTCTATCTCGATGGCAAGCCGATGCCTACAGAGGTTCGCTACGACACACTGACCAACAAAATTGACCCAAACAAGGGCTTCAAGCACGTGGTGATCGGTGCGGTCATGCGCGATAAGGGCCTCAAGGGAGCTAAGCTCAAGTCCTTCCAGCTATATGAAGCAGCACTGGATCCGAGCCAGGTGCAAGCCCTGCACGCAGGAGCACCGGTGATGCAGGGCAATGGCCAGATTGTGGCCAAGCAGGAGCAACTCCAGGCAGCGCGTAAGAAGCTCTACGATCTGCAGGACAGCATTCCCCGTATCATGACGATGCGTGAAACCGCTGGTGAGCCAGTGAAAACACACATCCTCAACCGCGGTGAATACAATCAACCTAGTGAGGAGGTGCAACCTGCGATGCCCGAAATAATAAAAGATTTTGTAGTTTTAAAACAACAAAACAATAGTGCGGCCAATGGGGCTTCAGCTAGACGACAAAACCGGCTTGATTTTGCCCGCTCCATCACTCATCCGGATCATCCGCTTACGGCGCGCGTGGCAGTGAATCGTTACTGGCAGATGTTTTTTGGCACTGGCATTGTGAGCTCGAGTGAGGATTTCGGCAATCAGGGGGCGGTGCCAAGCCACCCGGAGCTACTTGACTGGTTGGCACGTGATTTTGTGAATTCAGATTGGAACTTACACCATTTGATCAAGCGCATTGTGCTCTCTCACACTTATCGCCAGAGCAGTCAGCTCGCCGTTCTTTCGACGACGGAGCAGGGTATTTTAAATGAGCAAGACCCTGAGAATAGATGGCTTTCACATTACCCGGCGGAGCCACTCACCGCCGAGATGCTGCGTGACAATGCACTGGCCACTGGTGGGCTGCTGTCCCGCCGTGTTGGAGGCTCTCCGGTAAGACCTTATGATTTGGCACACTCTTTCAAGAGGGGCGGCACAAGTAAGGGAGAGGGACTCTATCGGCGCTCCCTCTATACCTTTTGGCAGGTCAATGGCCCTAGCCCCTTAATGCTGACGCTTGATGCCGCCAAGAGGCAGGTCTGCGCAGTCAAGCGTGAGCAAACTACGACACCCTTGCAGAGCCTTGTATTGCTGAATTCGCCGCAGTTTATTGAGGCTGCCCGTATCACGGCTGGGAATGTGCTAGCGGTATTCGATGCAGCTCCACAGAGAATTGAGCAAGTAGTTCGGCTTACGACAGGCCGCAGACCCAGCGAGAAAGAAACTCAAGTCTTGGTAGACCTGTATGAGGATCAGCTCAGTTACTTTCAACAGCACCCTGAGGAAGCTGTCGAATTTCTGAAGACGGGCAGTAAGGTGGCTGATCCGAAGCTGCCGCCCGCTGAGCTTGCCGCAATGGCCAACACGGTGTTGACGCTCTTTAACTACGACAAAACTCTCATCAAACATTAAATCATATAGCCCGCTTGCGTTGATGCCTGCCGCCCCGCGGCATGCACCCTGCGGGCACGGTCGCTTTGCTCCCTGTCCATCTCGCTCCGCTCGGTTCCTCCTGAAAGCTTTGCTTCCACAGCGTCGCCCGCTTGATGGCCCGCTTGCACTCCTCCTGAAAGCTTCGCTTCCACACCGTCGCCCGCTCTATAACCCGCTTTTACACCAACTCAACTAGCTACCACTTTTATCATGCAGAATTCACCATTATGCACAGGCCATGAGCGGCCTTCCATGACCCGTCGCACGGCACTCGCCCGTCTTGGTGGTGGGCTTGGATCCCTGGCACTTGGTAATCTACTGACGGGGGAGGGTTTTGGTGCGAGCCAGACGCCAGAGCAGATCAGCCATTTTTTCCCGAAAGCGAAGCGGGTGATCTATATGTTTCAATCAGGCGGTCCGTCTCAGATGGACTTGTTTGACCACAAGCCTCATTTGGTGAAGGAGACCGGTAAGGAGCTTCCAGACTCAGTACGCGGTGGTCAGCGCCTCACTGGGATGTCGGGTAATCAGGCGACGCTGCCTCTGGTGGGCTCGCCCTACAAGTTTGCCCAGCACGGAGAGTGTGGCATGTGGATGAATGGGGAGCTTCTGCCCTACACCGCAGGCATTGCGGATGAGATCTCGCTGATTAATACCATGAAGACCGAGGCCATTAACCACGGACCTGCGATTAATTTTTTACAGACTGGATCACAGCTCTCAGGCCGCCCTGCCATGGGATCATGGCTCGATTATGGGTTGGGCTCACTGAATGAGAACCTGCCGTCCTTTGTCGTGCTCATTACTAAGGGCAAGAGCGGTCAGCCACTGCAGTCCCGCTTGTGGGGCAGTGGTTTCTTACCTGGCAGGCACGACGGTGTACGTTTTCGTTCCGATAAGGATGCAGTACTTTACCTTAATAATCCAAAGGGTCAGAGCGCCAAAGGACGACGCATGATGCTTGATCGCCTGCGTGATCTTCACCAGGCGCAGCTTGCGGAGTCAGGGGATCTGGAGTTGGAAAACCGCATCTCCCAGTATGAGATGGCCTTCCGCATGCAGTCATCGATTCCGGAAGTTACCGATATGAAGGATGAGCCAGAGCATATCTATAAGATGTATGGCGAGGATGCTAAAACTCCTGGCACCTATGCGGCTAACTGCCTGCTTGCCCGCCGGCTCTGCGAGCGTGGCGTGCGCTTTATTCAGCTTTACCACCAAGGCTGGGATCAGCACGGCCAGTTACCCAATAAGTTACCCATACAAGCAAAGGAAACCGACCAGGCTTCGGCAGCATTGGTGATGGATCTCAAGCAACGTGGATTATTGGATGACACGGTCATTGTCTGGGGTGGTGAGTTTGGTCGAACCAACTACTGCCAAGGCAACTACAACCCTAAGAGCTTTGGCCGTGACCACCACCCGCTCTGTTTCTCTACTTGGGTAGCAGGCGGGGGCTTCAAGGGAGGCGTCACCCATGGGGAGACCGACGATTACTGCTACAACATCGTTAAGGACCCAGTGCACGTGCATGACTTTCATGCCACACTGCTTAATCAGCTGGGTGTCGATCACGAGCAACTCACCTACAAGTATCAAGGCCGCTACTTCCGCCTGACCGATGTGCACGGCCATGTGGTGAAAAATATTGTGCAATCCTAAAAGCTTGCCTCTAGCGCGGCGCGCGATGCATTGCCTCGATGAGGCCTCCGAGCCAGTTGCTGACATCATTCTGGTCATCTGTCGCTGGGCAGGTTAGTCTGATTGCAGAAACTATGAGATTTTTTGCCATCATCAATCTGTGGTCCGTGCGCCTGGGTAGAGCGGCGGCCAAGTGGTGGCACCATAAGCACGCCGATGAGGCGGCGGCACTGGCTTTTTACTCGTTGATTTCGCTCGTGCCGATCTTGCTTGTGGGCATTACCATCGCCTCGGTTTTTGTCGACCAGGAGACAGCGACTCGCATCTTAGTTGCGGAAGCTGACCGTGTGGCGGGAGCAACTGTTGGCGGATACTTTGCTCAGATTCTTAAAACAGAAATTCATTGGATTGGCTCGGGTGTATCGCCACTCATTGGTGGTTTACTGCTTTTCTTCGCGGCGACAAAGGTCATTGCAGAGCTTCGCAAATCATTGGGTAAAGTATTCGGAGCTTCCCTCAAAAAAGGTCGTAAGGCAGCGATTGCTGGTTTGCTTGGGAGGCTCGCGGCATTGCTGATGTTACTCGTTTTGGGCGTATTTATTGCCAGTGCTGTTATTTTTGAAACCATCATGGGGGTTATTGTGAGCTCAGTGAATGATTCGCCACTTCTACTCAAATTGGCGGCGGCTGTGTCACCCGTACTTTCATTTTGTGCCATGATCGTGCTTGCCGCTGTTGCTATGAGATGGCTTCCAGCTAGGCCGCCGAAGTTTAAGGAGGCGCTTGTAGGTGGCTTTGCAAGCGCAGTTTTGTTAGTAGGTTTGAAGATCGGGCTAGCGCAGTTTCTCAAGCACACAGACGTAGGCAGCTTTTATGGTAGCGCATTGACTTTGGTGTTGGTGCTGTTCTGGATTTACTTTGCCATGCAGGCGTTTCTTTATGGCTCGGAGCTAGCTGCAGAGATGGCAAGTGAGCGTTATCTTGAGTGTCAATCTGACGAGGTCGAAGCGCTGTCCAAAAATGGACCTATTGTGACTGGCAAGAAAAATTCCGAGTTGGTTGCCATTGCGGCTACTAAAACAAGTGATGATTGGAATCCGGTTGATGATAGTTCATCTCGTCATTCTGTCTCAGATTAAGTACATGTTGCCTTTATTTTCAGAGTATTCGTTTGTTCTTTCTGAGGCTGCTATTTGTGAGCGCCTTAGAGGAAATAATTCCATCAACCTGCACCCAACTCTTTTTAATTCTCCGCTTATCTACGAGGAGTATGCAGCTGAGATCCTTGCCGGAATCACGCATGAATATATTGATATTGCCCGCGAGTTTGGAGTGCCAGTCGCCATTGCGGCACCCACGTGGAGACTAGATGTTGAGCGCGTGGCGGCTGCCGATGTGCCCGTGAGTATCAATCAAGACGCGGTTGATTTTGTGAAGAAGGTAAAGCGTGATTCTGGATATCAGGATGTTTACCTCTTTGGATTGATGGCGCCAAAAAATGATTGTTATAATCCATCGGTGGCGCTCTCAGCAGAGGAGGCAATGTTGTTTCATGCTGGGCAAGCCAATCAATTAGCCGATAGTGGGCTGGATTTTTTACTAGCTCAAACGATGCCATCCGTTCGTGAGGCGGAGGGCATAGCGCGTGCGATGATTGCCAGTGAGCTTCCTTTTATAATCAGCTTCTGCATCAATAGTGAAGGTCAGGTGCTTGATGGCACGCCTTTGAATGATGCTATCAACATACTCGACCAGAAGCTAAACGGCGCGCCGCTGGGTTATGCTGTGAATTGCTCACATCCGACGTTTGTTAAGGCCGACGCCATGAGTAAAGCTACGCTGGCAAGGTTAGTAGGAATTTGTGCTAACGCCTCAGCAAAAGATCATAATGTGCTGGAGCAAACCAAGCAAACTATCGCTGATGATATCGATGTTTGGGCTGATTCCATGGTCATGCTACATGAAACCTACGGAGTAAAAATACTCGGTGGCTGCTGTGGCACTACTGACCATCACTTGCGTGCGCTGTGTGAGCGCATTTGCAAGTAAGCTAGTTCATCGAGTAAATGCTCAGGAAGGGCTCGAGCTCCGTATCGTAGTTGATGTCTGGTACGATCCATAGGTTGCGGAATGAAACCTTGCTGCCTTTGTGATCCTGAATTTTCAGAGGAAGTTTGCCGTGCTCTTGATAGAGTGTGGTGATGCGGGCGAGGAAGGAAGCATCATTGTGAATGAGCACTCCATTGTGGAATACGCTAATACGAAGTGGATCCTCTAGGCTGCCGTTATCATTGAATGTGGGTGCCTTATAGAGGATATCATAGGATTGCCACTCACCAGGCGCGCGGCAAGCATTGACGCGGGGTGGTCGCTGACCATAGAGCGCGCCGCACTGGCCATCGGCGACTGTCGGGTTTTGGTAGGTATTGACTACCTGGAGCTCGTAGTGGCTCATTGGAAAAATACCAGAATTTCCGTAGAGCTGTCCTTGCCACTCTGGGTCATCATGTTCGTCAAACATGAATTCGAGATGAATACGAGATGAACCATAGGCTTCTTTGGTGAGGTTGTTGCCCTTGCCGCGCGGCATCACGCCATTGTCATCAAACTGCCAACCGGTATTAGTCCACTGACTTGCGTCAAGTTGGGTGGCATCGCCTGGAGCTGGTAGGTAGGTTTGTTCTGCGGGAAGTGGCTCAACAACAGTTGGAATTGGTCGGCGGTTGTCATTGCGTCTCCAGCCGCCGAGTAGGCCACTGCTTACGCCACGCTTGGGATCATATGTGCGCTTCCGTGTTTGCTTTTCGGGGTGGGTTTTATTGAGGGTGTAGTAGACGGTGTTGTGTCCGAGCTGAGCAGAGTCAGTATTTTTTTGTTCTTGGAAGTTAAGTGCATAGACCTTGCCGGTGGTGAGTGGAACGTCAAAGGTAACTGTTTTACGGTCAGGTGATAGCGTGTAGTTGGTTACGGGTAGCTCTGTTTCGTCAACTTTAGGTGAACCATAAACACTGTGGTATTTATAGTGCCAGCTGCTCACTTTGGGGGTGGTTTTTTTTCCAATGCGATCAGTGAAGGTGATTTTGAAGCCTGTTTTTGTTAGTGCAGCGTTATGGATTTCAAAGGGCTGGGTTTGGTTATCCCATTTGGCATACTGGAGAGCAGATCTTTTACCGCCTTTGCTTAGCCAGCCACGTCCCACTTGGGCCGACCATAGACGACCTTCGGCATCGAATGACATTTTGACAGTGCCAGAGGCCGTGCCGCGAATGAAATCAACACACCAGCCTTGCAGCTCACCGTCGACTTCCTCGAGGCCACAGCGGAAGTAGTTAGATTGAGTCTGATCACCGATAAACATTTGTCCCTGAAATGGGCCAAATTTACCACCAGTGGTATCCCAAACAGGACTACCTGGTGAGTTGCAGATGACCTCACGGGGAAACCAGATGGCTGGAAGGGTGCGGATTTTGTCAAAGTCTGCGGCAGTCATTGAGAGGACTTTTTCCTTGGTGAAGTCTGGTCTTGCAGGAAGCGAGGCGGGGTGACCGTAGAAGTTTCCTTCACGGATATGGTAGAGGCATGAGTCTGCCACCCAGTCACCTTGGTTGTCGGTGACGAAGAGCTCGTCTTTGGGACTGACGCCGATGCCACAAGGTGAGCGCAGTCCGCTGGCGAGTGGCTGAAAGTGACCCATGCGATCAGAGCGGTAGACCCAGCCACGCCACGGCGCATTGTAGGACATGTTACCAGCGACACCTTTCTTACCATCGGGGACGATGAAGTCACCACGGGCACCAAGGTTGAGGGAGGCGTACTTGCGACCGAGGGAGTCAACTACTGGCCCGTAATGATACTCGTGATATTCACCGGATGCGCCGAATTCATCAGTGACACACTCATAGCGGTCACATTTGCCGTCCTTGTCAGTGTCTACAAGGCGCGTTAGTTCGGGTTTCTGGGCAACGTAGTAGGCGTCATCTTTTTGATCGTAGTAGATGCCGTTGGGTTCCATGAGGCCAGTGGCGAATAGGCTCCAGCTACCATTTTTGTATTCCCATACTTCGCCCTCCCATGATGCGGCTGCAAGGGTGCCATCGGGCTTATGGCAAATACCAAGGATGGTGACAGCTCCGCGTGGAAGAGGCACGGTCTCGAGTTTGTAGCCCATAGGTATTTGGGCCGGCACTTTGTTGGGTGTTTGGGCGGTGATGGAGCTGGCAAGAACTAGACTCGCAAAGGAGATGAGAAGATATTTCATGTTATAAATGAGTTTACTTGGTGGAAATAGTGAATGAGTTGTCGCCCTCTGGAGCGATACAAAGGGTGACAGGCTTGCCATCAACCACGGAGTGGATCAGGGCATTGGCTTGGGCGACCTCGTAAGCAATAAATTCGATGTTTGTGCCCTCGTGAGTCGGGCGTGTACTATCGGGTATTTGTTTGCCGTCGATTTGTGATGGGGTTGCGCTACGATCTGCGAGTGATGGGGTTTGATTGATCTCAGCCTCGTGCCACGCATCAATGATGGTGCCGTCAACGGGATTGTAGGCGACGATCACTTTGTTGGGCAGCAGGCAGAGGAGGGCGCGCGGCGGTAGGTCTTTGATCCACTTGCGCTCGATCTTTGCGGCGGGGCCAGCGACGATAACTCTGGGAATACTCCCTTGGAGGCTACGGCCGGAGAGGACGTAGCGAGCTCCCGCTGGTCCCACTAAGTTACCGTAGAATTTGTAGCTATGGGCTCTCTTTTCCTCGTGAAAAATTTCAAAGCTGTAAGTGCCGGCCTCAAGCTGGAGCTTTTCGTTGACGTCGTCTGTTTTGGGAGACTTTTCATCTGAGTAGTGAACTTCTTTGCCCTCGAAGTAAACGGCTGTGCGGCCTACCCGGCGGATGTCGAAGCGATAGGAGCCGGGCTTTTGAATGTAAGCTTTGGCAGTGACGCGAACAACACCTTCGAGGTTACGTTTCACGTAGAGCCAGTTTTCAGGGAGTGGAGTTGATGAAGTGGACTCGATGGTTTTGAAGAGCTCAGGAGCGAGGCGCTTGTCTTTGAAATGATCTTTTGGGTAGACGTAACGCACCACTTCACGAATGCCCTCTTGCTTGGAGAGGATGTAGTCGGTGAGGGCTTGGCGGTCTTCGGCAGAATAGATGGCTTCAAAGGCAGCCATTTCAGTGCCCGCAATGCCTTTGGTGATTGCTCGGTTGATGGCCTCTGGGCTATCACCATGTTTCCAGAACGAGTCAGCGAGAGCTGGGCCGATTCCACCCTCCATGTGGGGACCATGGCAGGTCATGCAGATTTGTTGGTAGAGTGCTTTGCCACGTTCTACTGAGGCTGGGTCAGCAGAGGCAGTCGCTAGGCTTGATAGTAGTGTGATGGTAAGTAATTTGTTCATATTTTATTCGCTGAATAGTTGAGTCTACGGCTTGATGAGCTCAATGCGCTGAAGCAAGCCGGCGTTTTTCGGTTCGGCAAGTTTGATGCGTTGCTTTGTTTCGGCGTCTGTGAGAGTGATTGAGAAGGTGGAGACTTTTGACCATTCCAGCGCTTTGTCGTCCTTGCTCTTGAAATCCTTGGCCTCGAGCAGGATAGTCTTGGGGCCGTGGCCACTGATTTTGCTCCCGTAGTTAAAATTACCTAGGTCATTGCCGTTGCCGTTGAATTTACTATCAAGACCGACGCCTAACAGAACATCTTGCCCCTCTTTGATGTTTAGAGTGATGGCGAGCTTGTTGCCAAGAGTGGTGTCGAGTTGGGGGTCTTGGAATTTGTAAGTTTTAAAATTTGCCCCATCTCGGCTACTCCAGTTGACCATGCCGTTAGAGAAGTCGTCAACAAGGCTGGACTTTGGAAGATTCTTGAAAGCCGCGAGGTCGATATCTGCGGGGATATGGGTGTGCTCGTAGGAGTTGATGCTGAAGGTTTTGGTAGAGCCTCTTTCCAGTGGATGTTCCTCTGCAAGCTTGTAACGGCAGAGAGCAAATGTGTAGAGGGGTAGCTTAGAATAAACGGGAATCGTTGCTTTCCAGGTATCTGCTTCCTCAGTCGTAGTGGCTTTTTTCCAAAAGCGGGTGATCGCGTTGGGGTGATAGCTGTAATAAATTTCAACGTCTTTCAGGCGCTCTTTCTGGGCAGGTGTGACGGTGAAGTGCGCCGTGTTGTTCTCAATCTTGAAGGTCGAGGGTGGCGTGGCGGGGATATCTTGCTCATCACCTGCAAGGTGCTGCTTGAACCAGTGGGTGAGCATGATCCATTGTTCAGGTCCAGGGCCGTGGTTGGCGTGCATGTTGCCGGTAACGCGCCAGTTGTCGTGCGGCAGTAGGTCCATGGATTGGTAAATGCGATCCAAGGTGGAGTGGAAGTCATTAGACGAGGTGATAAACATCACGGGCACAGTGACATGCTTCCAGTAGGCGCCAGGGTCGATGGTGTTTTTGTAGAGCTCGAGGTCTCCGATGTTGCGGATCACTCCACCACTATTCATACCAGGGTAGTTCTCATGGAGGTTGGCGGTTCCTCCAACAAAGGGGGCGACCGCTTTGAGCCGCTTGTCGGTAGAGGTCATCGAGGTGATCGTGCCTCCCATGGAGAAGCCGGTGAATCCGAGTTTAGAGGCGTCAACCTCTGGCTGCTGCTCAAGAAAAGTGAGCGCGCGGCGTCCTGCGAGCGAGAGCATGAACCAGTTTGAATTACGCGGACTTATGATGGGATCCACACTGTGCTCATCAGGGTGGAAGCTGCTTTTGAAGTGCTTACGCAACGCCTTAGCGTAGAAATTGGGCCCTTGGGTAGGGTCGATTTTTCCCCAGTCTGTGAGACCTTCTTTTGCACCTTCGAGCGGGCGTCCTAGCCAGTTGATATCGACGGTGGCAAAGCCCTGAGTCGCGAAGTAGTGGCCGCGGTTGCGGTCAGCGCATTGGCCACCACCGTGACTCCAGACAAAGGCGGGGTTTTTATTGCCATTCTCTGGAAAGCAGTAGTAGGCGGCGATGCGAGAGTCCGCGCCCTTAAAAGTACCTACCTTGAAAGTAATCAAGCGTGATACCACTCCGTCTTTTTTCCACTCTTGGTGAACCTTGACGTCCAGGGCTTCTACACTGGAATCATAGCTGTCCCAGAGTGCGAGGGCATCTTTGGGGACCTGGTCGGCAGAGGTGTAGGGAGTGAGGCTGTCTTGCTGAGCAAAGCCAGAGAGGCTGGTGCCGAGCAAGAGAGCGATAATTGCAGACGGGGTGCTAGTTGATTTTTTTGCCATGCTGTTGTGGTGCAGTGTGATTTGGTCTGCTCTTCTCAATACGTTGAGGGTAGGTCATATCTTTACCTAAAAACACTATATGAGAGCGAGATCTGATTTCTCATCGAAATGAGTCAATTGGATCAAATCCATGTAAGGCATCCCGTGAGAATCAACGGTCGCATCCATGAGCACAGAACAGAATAGCTGACTTAGCCCAGTTGGCTAGTCATCAGTTCTGATGATGCTGGTGCCAGCCTTACTTGATCTCCCTGATCCAGATGTTACGGAAGCGAACATCTTGGCCGTGCTCTTGTAGCTTGAGTGGCTGGTCAGTGCCGGCGTTTTTCACTCCACCATTGGCGTGTTTTACGGGGACATTGTCGTGTACTTTGATGCCATTCCACCAGAGGCTGAGGCGTGCCGGCTCTTTAAGCTTTTCACCATCCCACTCGGCAGCTTTGAAGATGAAGTGAAAGGCGTGCCACTGGCCATTGGGGCGCCAGGCATTGCCCTGGGGCACGTGTTCCATGCACACGGCGGCGATCCCATGCGGGCCGATCTTCCAGTTGTAGGGGTCAGCCGCGTTTTTGCCCTTAGGGGATTCAATCTGAAGCTCATGGCGATTCTGCAGGTAAACGCCACTGTTGGTGTAGCCCTCGGCTTTGCCGTCTCCCCGGCTGCCCATCATGACAAACTCCACATGCCCTTCAAAATCATGATAATTCTTCTTGGTCACCAGATCATGTGTGCCCCATCTCCGGCCACCATCCGTCATCAGAGTCATGCCGTTGTCCGTCGGGCTCTGAACTACTTTCCAAGTGATGTCCATGTCTTGCTTGGGCCACATCAGCCAATGCTTTTTGACCGACTCCATGGTGCCATCAAACGGTAGATCCGCACCCTCGGGGGCTTTTGTGCCAATGTCCTTGGACTTGTCGTAGTCTGCTTGCTGATCCGGTTTGCTGGCACTGGCAGGATTTGACAGGATGAACAAGGCTGCACAACAAAGAGCAGCACGATGAATGATTTTGGATTTCATATTTAGGTTTACCATACGCTCTTCAGGTACGGAAAACATCAATAAATTCTCCCTGGAAGCTATTTTTGATCGGCCAGATTGGTGTCCACATTGTAGACCTTGCCATCCACGCTGTAGTGGGTGCCTTTCAAGACCGGGGTGCCGTTCTCTCGGCTGACGGTAATACCCAGGAAGCCTCCTTTGACCTTGAGGTATTGATGCTCCGGCAGGATATTACCTTCTTTCCAACCTCCGGCGTGTTTGTCCGAGGTAGCGCCACAAGAGAACTCCTTCACGCCGGTTTTGCCATCGATGGAGACGTGCTGCCAGTGACGATCACCACAGACGATGTAGGCATTTTTCTGGGAGGCAATGAACTTGCGAATCTCGTCTCCTTCATGGGTAAAAGCTTCATTGGCGTGGTTGTCGCCTTTATTGCCACGGTCCGGCCCGACGATCGTAGTGGGGGAGATCAGCAGACGGAAGGTCGCGTCGGATTCCCTGAAAGTGCGGAAGAACCACTCTTTCTGCTCCTTGCCCCAGATGGTTTTCTCCGGGCCATCGGGCATGGTGTTCGGGCTGCGGTAGTCCCTGCCTTCAACCAGCCAGACCTGCAGGTCCTTGCCCCAGCGTATCGTGCGGTAGTTGTCTTTCTTGACGGGGAACTGTTCGCGGAACAGATCCAGCCCCTGCTCCCAGCTGAGATCGCCGTAGTCCATCCCCGGCCAAGCATCGTTCTTGATGGTGTCGTGATCGTCCTTGATAAAGTAGCTCGAGACCTGGCTATGGAACTTGGCGAGCTTGGGCAGGCCATAGAGGCGGTTCCATTTGAAGCGGGCGAGTTCCACATTGGTCGCGTAAGGGTCCGCCTTGTCGTAGTACTCGATGTCACCGGTGTGAACGAAAAAATCCGGATCAAGGGCGAGCATGCTGGGGTAAATCTTATGTCCCTCCGGGCTGTCCCGGCGTGAGTATTCCTGGCAGGAGACCACCACCAAGGAAATAGGAGCCTCTTGGTCCGCGGCAGGGGCGGTGCGGAATTTTCCATGGATGCTCTGGCCGGCCTGGCCGTCGCTGTCCCGGCTTTCAACGGTGAGGGTGTAGGTGCTGCCCGGCTTCAGGTCCTTGATGCGGTGCTGCAGGGTGTGATCCTTGTTAGCATCAACCGGCATCCATTCGGTCAATGCTTCATGGCCATTGCTGTCTGCCCATGTGATACGCACGCTTCCCGCAGCCCCCGGCACAGCGCCCCGCATGTCGGCAAGCGTTTTGCCCTCGGGCAGCTGCTCTGCCATGCTGAGAGGCCCCCGGTTTTTTTTGTCGCGCTTAGCGGGCCGGATGAAGTCTGCACCATCATGCTTGGGCTGCGCGTCCTGGGTGAGGCGGGTCCAGATGAGAGCGGAGGTTTGATCCACCTCACCGATTTTAATGCCGTTGGTCTGGTAGACCCCGGCAAAAACCGGACTGATGAGGGCGAGTAAAAAGATGCTAGCTGCTAATGAATAACGCATGATTGGAGCCGTTTGAATTTCAGATGATGGAATCTGTCTTAATCTTGATGATTATTTGACAAGCTCGGCTTCAGTCCATGGGGCAGCCCGGTCCGCATTGTTTTCACGGTAGGTTTTGATCTCATCGGTAGAGACGGCAGCCGCTTTGTTGCCCCAGGCATTGCGCACGTAGGTGAGGACATCGGCAAGTTGCTGGTCTTTGAGGAAACCGTGCCCGGGCATCACCGGAGGAATATTCTCGGCGAGTTTGCCATTGATGTGGATGGGCCCGGAGAGGCCATGCACGGCCACGCCAATCAGTACGCTTGAATCCTCGGTCACCCAGTCGCTCTTGACCAGGCCAGGTGCGATGTTGGCCATGCCTTTGCCATTGGGCTGGTGGCAGGCGGCACAGAATTGGCCGTAGGTTTTCTGGCCGTCGGCGTAGGCTTTTTTCAGGGTGCTGTCTTTCTTGACCCAAGCAGGAACCTTGTCCTTGTAAACCGACTTATTGCGCTTGGGGTAACCATCGCTGATGAGGGTTTTTGCGTAACTAGCCAGCACGGTAGTGCTACTCTTGCTGATCTTGTCAGCACTGCTTTTGTGCTCGGCAGGGAAGCTGGCCTCGTCTCCCGCGGCCTCACCCGCCAGGCGCAGGGCCGTCATTTTGACAAACCAATCTTCATCTTCCAGGTTGTTGCTAATGATTTCTCCGAAGAGAGAGCCGAGCCCTGCCAGTGCCCACATGGCGTGGGGCTTTGCCTTCGGGCTGCCTTCACCGGCCAGCTTGATCAAATCGGCGACCAGATCGGTGCGCTGCTCTTCCACAATGCGCTTTTGGGAATGGAGTCGCCACCAGAGGTAGGGGTGGGAAAGGCCTTCAACAAGCCCTTCGGGCGCGGCCACTGGTTGGTGATCCTCGGGAACCACCCGCCAGATGCGCCCTTTGCCAATGTGCTTGTCGAGTTCTCGTTCCTCGGACTGACGGCGCAGGTAAGAGGTGAGGAAAACCTGGTCCTGGATGATACCACGGTTTAGATCAACAATGTAGAGGCAGCCATCCGGTCCAAAAGAGCCGTTCACCGGGCGGAAGCGCTCGTCCGTGCTGGCAAGGAACTCGCGCTTGGTCCACTTGTCATCCGGGTAGTGGACGTGCTTGAATTTAGATGTAGCAGGCATCGGGGCATTGGCTTGGAACGCCCCCACGGTGTTGGTTCCGGGGCTGAAGCCAAACACCGCACCCTGCCATTGCTCACCAAAGGCACCGTCACTGTGCACGGCCAAACCACTGACCGAGGTGATCCGGTCAATGCGCCCGTCTTTTTTGATCGTGCCGGGCCTGTAAGCACGGTTGATCGCGGTATTGGTTCTAATGGCGCGCACTCTGTTGTCAGGGGTGCGGGCTTCATGGTATTGTCGGTCGTAAATCTCGGAGTCAGCCTGAAACCAGACGCTGTTCGAATTGTAGTAGAGACGTCCGTAAGCATCTGAGCTCATGCCCCACTGGCCACGGGGCTTGGTGGGGGATTCGATGATCTGACCATCCCGCCATTGCAGGCGGCGCTGGGACTTGGAGTTATACATCCAATTATCAATAGCGAAGTGCAGCCCGTTTTCCGCGTGTTCGATGTTGTCCGGTGCCGCAGTGGCAAAGTCAATGAGAGGGGTGCGCTTGTCCGCAACCAGATCGCCATCCGTATCCTCGGCAAAGATGAGTTTGCCGTTACCCAGCGAAACCAGAGCCCCACCCTTGACGATGGATACGCTGCGTGGGTTGAGTATCTTATCGAGGAATGTAGTAGCCTTGTCCATGCGGCCGTCCCCATCGGTGTCTTCCAGCACCTGAACCCGGCTGATAGGGGCGTGCTCACCAGTGCCGTCAGCGTTCATCATGTAGGATTGGAACTCACAGACCCAGAGGCGCCCCTCGAGATCAAACTCAGCAAACACTGGATCCTTGATCATCGGTGAAGCCGCTACTAGCTCGACCTTGAAACCGGGTGCTACCTTGAAGCCCTTGGCAGTTTCATTCGGGCTAAGAAAAGGAGCTGGGTCGGGAGCCCACTTGCGCCAGTTGGTGGATTCGAGCAGGTCTTTGTTTTTCTCTTTCTTGTCGCCACTTTGTGCCAGTACGGGTTCGGACAAGAATGTCGGTAAGAGGAAGCCAGCTGCGAGCATGGCGGCGGTGTGCTTAGAATGGAAGTGCATGACCAGAGTGGTTAATGAATAGTTACTGAGGGTCGGTCAGGAGATGGTGAGTGGAAAGACGGTAGTAGCTACGCTGCAAGGCGTGTTAGAGTCGTTTGATTTTCAGATTGCGGAACCAGGCCGGATCCTGATGATCCTGGAGCAGTATAGGGCCTTCCCAGCTGCCGAAGCCCTCGTTCTTCTTCTTGAAATTGCCTTTGGCGTATTTGCTTTTCTGGAAACGCTTTTTCCAGTCCTCACTACCATATTCGATTTCGACGACCTTGACGCCATTGAGCCAGTGCTCGATGCGGTTGCCCTTCGCAACAATGCGCCCATGGTTCCAATCGCCCACTGGTTTGACCGGTTTGTCAGCGGAAGCAGCAATGATCTCATACATCGAGGCGGCGAGGTGGTTATCGATTTTGCGGTCAGGGTGATTTTGGTCATCAAGCACCTGATATTCCAGACCGAAGCTGCCCTTGGTGCGATACTTCACCCCGCTGTTACCTCCCTTGGAAATTTTCCACTCAAAGCTGAGCTCAAAGTCTTTGTAGGATTCCTTGGTGATGATGTCTCCACCTTTGGCGTGGCGGTGGACAACCCCGTCCTCGATCTTCCAACCTTTTTCCACGGGAGCCCCCTTCACGGTGGTCCATGCGGAGAAATCCCCTGAGGCAAAGAGGTCTGTGGCTTCATTTTTTTCGTCGCTTTGTGCGATGGAGATGCCAGCCAGCAGGAGGCCGGTTACGGTGATGGTGGTCATGATGGATGAGCGTGTTTTCATGGTTGTCGTTGATTATGGCTGATTGAGATGGATTGGACCAGGGTGGTTGATTTTGCCGCCTTTGTTTCCGCCAACTTTGACCAAGGACCTCTCCGTGGCAATGGGATCCGGATCTCCGAGAGCCTCGAGTTTTTCAAACAGTGCCTTTTTCATCCCGGCAATGATGCTCTCATACTTCGGCTGATTGATCGCATTGTTGAGCTCGTAGGGGTCCTCGGCGAGGTGGTAAAATTCAAATTCCGGTCTGTGCTTGAGCTTGCGAATCAGGCGGTCGGCCCTGTCCGAGGAGCCTTGCAATGCCTGCCAGGATGCAGCTGCACTTCCTTTGCCGTCCAGCGTCACATTTGAGGTGATCTTCTTGTGGTTGGGGTTGTAGATCAGTGCAAAATCCTTACTCCGGATCGACCTGATAGGAAAAATGCGATCCCTGTTGTTGATGATATTGCAATTGGTAAAAGCCCCATAGACATACTCATGCAGGACCTGTTGCTCGCCCTGCAGTGTCTTGAGAAAACTTTTGCCATCGACGTCTCCTGCTTTGAGCTCACCGCCCGCCGCATCGACGAAGGTCGGGGTCATATCTGCGATGGAAATCAATGCATCAGCATGTGAGCCCTCTTTGATGACACCGGGCCAGCTCATCACCAAGCCCGTGTGCAGCGCGTTGTCGTAACAGGTCCATTTCGCAAAAGGAAACTGGACTCCCTGCTCACTACATACAACGAACAGCGTGTTGTCCCAGAGCGACCTCTGTTCCAAGGCTGCGCGGATTTGACCCACCAGCTTATCGAAGTTGCTCACCTCGGCATAATATTGAACCAGTTTTTCACGCAACACCGGCGTGTCCAGCCAGTAGGGCGGGATACTCACATCGTCCTTATTATACTGTGACGGGTCTCCAGTGGTGAAGGGTGCGTGGCCGTCATGCGAAGCGATGAAAAGGCAAAAGGGCTTACCCGCCTTGCTGCAATCATCAAAAAACTGCGAGGCACTCGCGACAAAATCCTTGTTGCTGTGCCCACCTTTTTTACCCAGTAGCTCAAAAGGGTAAACCTGCGGAGGCCCGATATGACTCTTGCCGGCGAGTGCCACCCGGTAACCAAGGGGTTTGAGGTAATGGGGGATGCTTTTGGTGTCCACCGTTGATTTGGAGTGGTTGGCCAGGGTGCGCGTTCTCCATGGGCTTCTGCCGCTGTAGAGCTCCTGCCGGAACGGGGCACACATCGCCACCGAGCAGTAGGCCCAGTCAAAGGTCAAGCCCTCCTTGGCCAGCCTGTCGATATTCGGGGTCTTACAGTCCTTGTTGCCGTATACTCCCCAGCTGTCACGGTTCATGTCATCTGCCAGCAGGAAAACGATATTAGGCCGTTTTTCAGCGGAGATCACCGGCTGGAGGCAGGCGACAATCGTCAGGCTCGTCAGCAGGATATGGAAAACTCTTACCATTGTTAATAATACGTAAGATTAGCAGAGGTATTACCGCGATCTATTGTTCATTTGCGACCCAATGATTTACATTCTGGGACTCAATGGCCAATAAGCCTAGCCAAATCACACTCGAACATAAAAAAGCCCCCGAGCTATGGCTCGGAGGCTTTTGGAATTATTAGTCAGCCCGAAGATGAAGTTCGGGAGGATGTTCAGTATGCGTTTATCGCTTGCGGCGCAGCATGAGCGCAAGTCCCCCGAGGCCAAGCAAGGCTGTGGAAGATGGCTCAGGAACGGAAAGGGTGAGATTGTCGAAGTTGCGTGTTCCAGGATTATAGGTCTCTACGCCGACATACAAAGCTCCATTACCTGTATCACCTACAGTGAAATCCTCTCTCTCTGTGCCACCGGTGGTGTTGAGCCAGGTGAAGCCACTGCCATCATCAAAGGCGGCAGCGAATACATTGTCTGAGGCACGATAGAGATAGAGTGTGACTGAGCTTGCATCCACGTCAAATGCGCCATCAAATCCAAGAGTGGAAGCAGTCCCATTGGTATAATTTTTTGCTTGGAACGTGCCGTTAGTTTCCCAATTCAATCTGACTCCATCCTCAGTACCTGTATTGGCGGCACGTGTTGTTGTAGAGACACTCAAATAGGAATTTTTAGCGCCAGAGAGATCGACGCTGACAGTTTGACCAATCTCAAAGATAGCCGTGTCGTAAAAGACATCGGCGGTATTGTTACTGGCGGAGGTCACGTTAAGCGTGCCTTCTGAAACGTTAAACGAACCGCCGGTTAGAAAGGTGTCGGTCAGTATATAATCGGCAGATGTGTCCGTGTCGAAATCATCAACGAAGACAGTCGTCGAGATGATGGCTGCCGGTAGTGCCGTAGCCGTGGCAACGAGACACGCCAGAGTCAGTAGTGGTTTATTGTTTGTTGTTTTCATGGTGTTTTTTGTGGTGTTTTTTAGGTGTGAAATAGGTTTTTTAATTTGGTGAGATTATTTGCGGTTTGAGCTAATCACTTGAAACTTGAAAGCCGCTTGCCCTGGTGATGATGCATCCTTTGAGAGCTCTAATTTGCGAATGCCTTTGAGATCGATTCGACATGACTGCATAGACGGGGTGCGATACTTGTCATCGTTCGGTTTTGTGAACGTCCACTTGAAAGATGTTTCTGATAAGGGCTCGATCAAGATTTCCTGATTGGGGTCATAAACCTCGGACAGTTCTCCTTCGACGATGGTAAACTTGCCAAAGTCTTCATTAGAATTCCAAGGTGCGGAGTTGTAAGGGATGTCTGCCGTGCTGATCTTAAGATCGACAGGCTCATTAAACGTGAGTGCTAATTTTCCTCCACTGTTGATGGTAAATTCGCCATCCTTCAAGTCATCGGTTGAAACTTTATTTTTGGAAAGCGTGTAGCCGATTCCCTCTTCGCCTGTGACCTGTGTTCCTTTGTTAATATTCAGAGGTTTTCCGGTGGCTGCCAGACTCGTGGGGCGCTTGGTGATAAATGATTTGCTGCTTGGCTTGATCACTACAAGCTGACCAGTGGAGTCACTGCGCCGAGCTTGCCCTGCGCCGAGCTTGACCGACTGCTTCTGAGCTCCTGGTCTGCTAGCCTTGACTTCACCTTTGAAAACATGGACTTCATGATGACCATCAAGTTTGGCGATAACGCCGAACTCGGTGCCAAGATCGACAATGTCGAGCCCTTCGGTGCGTACTGTGAAGCCAATGGCACGTTCTGGGACCTGAAACCAAGCCGTCCCTGTGTTGAGAATAAGCGTATTGCCATCATCCAGAACGAGGTCGGCGGGTGCGGTGATGATCGACCGGACGCCCGACTTGAAAGTAAGTTCGATCGTGCCCTGTGAAAGCTTGAGTTGTGAGCCGGCTTGTAAACATGTTTCCTTGAGGAGATCCGTCTCCCCGTCGTGAACGAGGGTGTATTGCGTGTCCGGTGTGGGATCGAAGCTGACCAGCGGGGTGTGATCCTGAGCCTGCCACAGCTGCGGTGCCAGCAGCCCGAGAATGGTAATAATGGCGGCCACGGAGGCAACTAAGGCAAGGGTGGCTACTACCTTTGGCTTCTTTGTCCCCACTGTGTTGGGGGACTTTTTCAGCACGGCAATATTTCCAGTGTCATCATCCAGATGAAGCTGGCTGTGCGCAAGACGCTGCAAGTTGGCATCAAGGGCCGCACAGCGGCAATACACCTTCAGCGCCTCTGGCTCCTTTTCGAGCTCATGAAAGAGAAGCTCTTTTTCGCTTTCCGATAATTCGCCATCCAGGCACTGGTAAATCCTCTGCTCCATCTGTTCGGAAATCATGAGGTCACCTCCTTTCCAGCGAGATGGGATTCGATGCAGCGACGTAAGCTTATGCGGATTCGGAATAGGGCTACCCTGAGAGCCCCTTCGGTTTTTTTGACGATAGCAGCGCACTCAGCGATCGATTTGTCAGCTTGGTAGTAGTTGAAAATCAGAAAGCGTTCGTTGTCACTGAGCCTGGTCAAGCAGCGGCGGAGAGACGGGAGCATATCCTCATTCTTCTGATCTGGTATTGATTCTTGGAATTGCTCGGCCATCTGGTCGGTGAGTTCATCGTTAAACACCAGCCAGTCTTTTCTTTTTTTCTCGGTGAGCCAGGCCTTTGTTTCCCAGCGGGCAATGGAGAATGCCCAGGCCTTGAAGTTGGTATTCTGCTCAAACTGCTCACGTTTGTTCCAGAGGACGATGTTGGTTCTCTGCAAGACGTCTTCGATATCAGGGTCACCAGGCAAAAGGCTCGTGATAAAGGCTTGAATATTGACCTGATGTTGAGTCAGCAAGGTAACATACGCCCCGTCCGCCTCATTTTCATGAGCATCTTGGGAGATGGGCGATGTCGAAGAATTGTCCATAACTAAGGAATACAGCGAAAAAGGGAGGTGCCGTTACAGAAATTTTTGTTTTTTTGCATGAAAATGTGAATCTCTTGGTTTGATGAGGAGTTAAGCCTGTTATTTGGCGAAAAAGGAGATGGAAGGCGATGTAAAAAGAGGCGTGCATAGAAATGGGTCATGATCACCCTACCGTATCGCATTTCCTCCGCCAGTAGTTCAAAGACATACCATTTTTTGTTGGCATTATCTCTTAGAATTAAGCCCTGTGGGTGGTTGACAGATGGGTCGTTACATGGATGCTGTGTCCGCAATCAAAGTCTTAACTTAAAAATAATATGCCAGAAACACCTGCTGATGTAGCCGCCGCCCCCGCCGATTCCACGAAGACCGAGAGCGGTCTCGCATGGAAAGTCCTTCAAGCCGGAACTGGCGATGAAAAACCAAGCGCAGCTGACACGGTGACCGTTCACTACTCTGGTTGGACCACGGACGGAGCAATGTTCGACAGCTCGGTAGAGCGTGGGGAATCAAGTAGTTTCCCGCTCGGTCAGGTGATCGCCGGTTGGACCGAAGGTCTGCAGTTAATGGTGGTCGGAGAGCAACGCCGCTTCTGGATTCCGGAAGATCTTGCCTACGGTCCCGTCGTTTCTGGTAGCGGTCGCCCAGGTGGCATGCTTTGCTTTGATGTTGAGCTTCTCGCGATCAAAGCAGCGCCAAAGCCTCCTGCAGATACAGAGAAAACCGCTGGGGGAGTTGCCTACAAAATCATCAAAGAAGGTTCCGGTGATAAGCCGGGAGCAGACCATGTCGTCACCTTCCATTTCACCGCCAAGACGATGGAGGGAGAGACCATGCAGGATACCCGCAAAGAGCAATCTCCTCCAAGTATGCCGCTTGATAAAATGCCGTCAGCTCTCGCTGAGATTATTACCGAGATGAGCACCGCAGAGCAGCGCCAGGCATGGTTGCCCGAGCCCCAGGCTCCCGGTGGATTTATTGTTGCAGACCTTGAGCTCGTATCCTTTAAGCAAGCGCCTCCAGCGCCAGCGGTTCCTGAAGATGTGGCCGAGGTTCCCGCTGATGCCCAGAAGACCGACAGCGGACTTGCCTTCAAAGTGCTCAGCGAAGGAAAAGGTGAAGACAAGCCCGAGGCAAGCGACACTGTGAAAGTGCACTACTCGGGTTGGACGACGGATGGAGAAATGTTTGATAGCTCGGTAACGCGCGGTGAACCCACTCAATTTCCGCTTGACGGCGTGATCAGAGGTTGGACCGAAGGAGTGCAACTCATGGTCGCAGGCGAGAAGCGCCGCTTCTGGATTCCGGAAGACCTTGCCTACGGCCCAGCCGTCCCTGGCAGCGGTCGCCCAGGTGGCATGCTCGTTTTTGATATCGAGTTCCTCGAAATCATTCGCTAGCAAAAGGGGTTCATAGGCTCAGCTATGATTGCCACGGATAAAGTGGTGATGCGTTGTATAGGCGTTGTATAGGTGATGCTTGGATCACTCTACAGCTCGCTTTTTTCTACCTTTTTTCCGATTAGTTGTTCGCGGTTTGAGTGGATTTTCTAGTTTGTGAATATCGGCTTCGAACCTTGCCTTCTTGTCCCATTCATTGGCTGCCAGGATGGTGTAAGCGGGATCGTTGTCTTTGATGGGAAGTGTTTCGACTACTGCCGAGAGGCGGTTGAGTAATTCCTTGTATGCAGGGTTGCCGATGAGGTTGTTTTCCTCCTCTGGATCCTTGCTCAGATCGATCAGCTTTTGCGGCTTGCGCTTGGTGCTGACAAAGAGCTTGAAGCGTCCGTCACGAAGCACACGATCGCGAAAATAGTAGACATTCTGCACGCCTTTGTCGGTCATGCGTGCGGCCTTTGAGCCCATGGCAAGGATCCACTTGCGTTTGGACTCTTTTGCTTTGCCCAGAAACACGTCCTTCAAGGAAACACCATCATAAGTAAAACCTGCTTGAGGTTTGGCGCCAGAGAGATCGGCAAAGGTCGGTAGCATGTCGGTAAAATCGACCAGCGCGTTACTTGTTTGCGCCTGAGGAACCAAACCAGGGCAGTTGACAATGAAGGGGGCATTCACGCCATTCTCGGTTGTCTTGGCTTTGCCGCCGTCTACCATGCGGCCATTCATCTTGTTTTGCACTTTGCCTGCGGTGCCATTGTCAGTGGTCCAGATGATGATGGTGTTTTTGCGAATACCTTCTGAGTCGAGGTGAGCGACCAGTTTGCCGAGCAGGTGATCGGTGTAGCGAACCATGGCCTTGTGTTTCTCCAGTGTGCTCTTCGCATTCATATCGAGCGGAGTATGAACAAAGGGCGTGTGGGGGAGCGCCATCGGGTAGTAGATGAAAAAAGGCTTCTCCTTATTCGCAGAGACAAAGTCCAAGACGAACTGGTTGTAGATGTCTGGGCCGAACTTGCCTTTATATACTTTGGAGCCCTCTTTGGTATGAATGTAGGGATCCCAGTAGCGGCGGGTTGACATCGCTTCGTGCGCATCATCACTCGAGCCCTCACACCCGGTCCACATACAGTAGTCATCAAAGCCATGTTTCACCATGACATCCGGCTGAATGCGGAAATCATTGAGCTGCCACTTGCCGGCCGCGGCCGTGACATAGCCGGCTGATTGCATCAGGCGGGCAATGCTCGGGTTTTTGTTGGAGTCAAAATACCCGCCGCCCCATCTCGGGCTATCCCAGTGATTAACCCAGCCGTTGCGGAAGGGGTACTGCCCGGTCAGGAAGCAAGCACGGGATGGCGTGCATTGTGGCATGGAGTAGGCGTTGTTATATTTGGTCCCTGTTGCTGCGAGTTGATCGATGTGGGGTGTCTGGATGTTTTCGCCGCCGTAGCAGTTGATCCATTCTTTGCCGAGGTCATCCAGCAGGATGAAGATGATGTTAGGCTTGTCTGCTGCGGGGCGCGCATGCGTTGCATGGGAGCTTACGAAGGTGGTTAGAGCTGCCACGGAGAGGCAAAGTATTTTATTTATCGATGCAGTCATTTCTATGGAGTTTACGCGCAAATTCTTAATTTCTTGCTGCTAGCTGGGTGGCAGTGACTTTTCGTTTCTTCACGATTCCCCACAATGCCGGCGTTTTTGCAAAGCGATCCCAAGCGATGCCCTGGCCGTAGAAGCCCATATTTTTCTCCGTCTTGCGATAGTTGAGCTTCCCCTCGGCATCCACATGGAGCACGTGGGCTTGCGCGTGATCGTGCCCAGTGGTGTAGAGCAGGGCGTCCGGCCCCCAGGATCCTCCGGAGCAGCTCGCTGATCCCCACTTGCCGACCACCTCTGCGGGAAAGTTGTAGCTGGCTTGCTCAATGAACTTGCCATCTTGATAGCTGTATTGGATCAGCTTGGTCTTGCTGTTGTTCTTTTTGCCATAGACTGCGTAACACATCCACCACGTGCCATCATCCCGCCGGTCAATCCATGTCAGTGAGCCGTGCTTGGAGGGCAAGGGAATCGTCTCCACATGCTTCAGGGTTTCTCCCTTGATATCGAAAATTTCAACACTGCAGTCATTTATAGCCACGGGGAAACGTGAATGGGCGCAGTAGAGTTTGCCCTCGATGACTGCGCCACTATTTAGGTGCTTGAAATGCTTCTCGGCTGCTATCTTCTTGTCCGCTTGCCACGCTGCCACTACCTCCCCACTCTGCTTGTCGCACTTCTCAATGCTGGTGTTGCTGATGGCGTAAATGTAGCTTTCGTCAACCGCGACTCCTTGGTTGGCTTTGATGGCTAACTCGGTGATCACGGTATTTTGTGCGGTTAGCTTGCTGGCGAACAAAACCCCCAAGCATACGCTAGCCAGAACCTGGCGTGCAGACGAAGCTCGGGGGTAATTGTTTGAATACATCATCTAGATATGATCATCGGCAAAGATGAACATCACGTTTGGTCATTTTTTATCTCCCTGCAAAGTGTGCTAGGTGAGTAAGCAAAACAAGGTGCAGAAGGCGGTTTTCATGTTTTGTTCACTGGGTTTATCTTCATTGATGAAATGACCGTGTTGGTTGTTTTATTTTTCATCTGCGCAAAACCAGATCCTGTAGACGAGAAATGAGCTGATGATCGTAATGATCGAGCAGATGCTTGCTGCGATGGATTGACCATAGAGGACGTAGCCGGTTCCGAACAGGAAGGAGTAAACGGCAGCGCACGCTAGGATCATACAGATGAGCCCGCGCTGGATGTTGGATTCGCTGTGAAGGAAGTCGATTGGCTCGCCTTCAGCTTGTGCTTCGCGATAAATCTTCTGCCATCCAGGTCCGCCTGGATTCGTTTGTTTGACAAATCCGCGCAGTGTTGCCTTGTCGGTGGGGCGAGTCATCAGAGTGACGACGATCCATCCGATGGTGGTGATGGCAACACTCGCGACCAGTGACATGGACCCACTGAGGCCAAAGTTATCAAACTTCCAGAACAGCACCGCATTAAGAGTGGCCAAAAGCATGCCAGCGATTTCGCTGTATGCATTCACACGCCACCAAAACCAGCGCAGGATATAAATGGAGCCGGTGCCGGCACCTATGGCTAAGAGTAGTTGAAAGTTCTTTTGGGCAGACTCCATATTGAGGGCGATGACCCCGGCAATAATCATCAGAACGACGGTGGATATCCTGCCGATCCATACTAGTTCTTTTTGGGAGGCATTCGGCTTTAGGAAGCGCAGGTAGACGTCGTTTACGATATACGAAGATCCCCAGTTGAGGTGAGTGGAGATGGTGGACATGTAAGCGGCAACCAGCGAGGTGAGCACGAGACCCATCCAGCCAGTGGGGAGAAAGGTGAGCATAGCTGAGTAGGCTGAGTCGTTGGCGACGTTTTCTGCCTCTGGGAAAGCTGCCTTGATGGATTCGATGTCGGGAAAGACGATGAGCGAACAGAGGGCGACAATGATCCACGGCCAGGGGCGAACCGCATAATGACAGGCATTGAAAAAGAGCGTAGCACCGACGGCATGCTTTTCATTCTTTGCCGCAAGCATGCGCTGGGCGAGGTAGCCTCCGCCCCCTGGCTCTGCTCCAGGATACCAACTAGACCACCAGCCGATAAGCAGTGGGATTAGTAGGAAAGATGTAAAGGCTTCTGTTCCAGGTTGCGGGAAGAAGTTCAGCTTACTCTCCATTTCACTGCTTGCGGAGAACTTTTCGAGCATACCCGAAAGCCCCCCGACTGCTTCGTGACCGAGTGCGTAATAGGCCGCGGCAACGGCACCTACCATGGCGATGATGAAGAGCAGGAAGTCAGTGAGCAGAACGCCTTTGAAGCCACCCAGCGAACTGAAAATCACCGTAACGCCAGCTGCATAGACAATGCACTCCCAGGGTTCAAGGCCGAGCATGATGCCGCCGATTTTAATGGCGGCCAGAGAGACGCTGGCCATGATCATCACGTTGAGAAAGACGCCCAGATAGATCGAGCGAAACCAACGCAGAAATGCTGCTTCTTTACCAGAATAGCGCATCTCATAAAACTCAACGTCGGTGGTGAGGTTTGAGCGGCGCCAGATTTTCGAAAAGACAAAAACCGTCAACATGCCGGTAAGCAGAAAAACCCACCAGCACCAGTTTCCAGATACGCCGCTCTCTCGCACCAAGTTGGTCACCAGGTTGGGCGTGTCCGTAGAGAAGGTGGTGGCCACCATAGAGAAGCCAAGCAACCACCATGGCATGGTGCGTCCGCCGAGGAAGAAGTCAGCCTCACTTTTACCTGCCTGTTTTGAGGTGTAAACACCGATGCCCAGAGCAATGATGAAGAAGCCGATGATGAAGGACCAGTCCAGTGAGGTCAAAGTGATGGATGCTAGTGTTGGGCTCATGATGATTTATTTTTCTGTTGTGATTTTGATCTAAGGCAGCGGTCTACGATATCCTGCATTTCATTCTGCTGGGTTTCGATGGATTTGACCAGAGCCATCTGCGTGCGGCAGCGGTCGAGATTGTGCTGAGGATGTTTCGTTTTGAAATACGGGTCGCCTTCCAGATAGTCGGTTAAAAAGCGTAAGCCTACCTCATAGGTGATGAGCTTTCCAGCAAAGGCCAGGTTGGCTAACTCATGTTCATTCAGAAAATCTCCTGCGGAACTCAGGTAACCACGGACCAGAGCCTCAAACATGTTTATCTGCATGCTGACTTTGGAGAGGTCCGTTTCATCTTCCGCAGCGGGGCTGGTCGAGCTGCGCACGAGGTCTCCGAAATCATAGAGGGCCAGGCCCGGCATACAGGTATCAAGATCGATGACGCAAATGCCTTTATCGGTCAGGTTGTCGAGAAGGACATTATTCAACTTGGTGTCGTTGTGAGTGATTCGCTCGGGAATCAGACCTTCGCGGTGCAGTTTGAGCAGGTGTCCGGCGATGCCTTGCCTTTTCTCAAAGAAGTCGATTTCTTCTGAAACAGCAGCAACGCGCCCTTTGGCATCGGCCACGATAGCATCCTGGAAGTGCTGGTATCGAGCTGGTGTGTCGTGAAAGTTGGCAATGGTTTCATGGAGACGTTCTCCAGGGAGATCCGTCAGCAGGCTCTGAAATTTCCCGAAGGCACTGGCGGCCTCAAAGGCCTGGGTTTCGTTTTTAATGATATCGTAAGCCGTGGCGTTCTGCACAAAAATATAACAGCGCCAGTAATCTCCCTCGGTGTCGCGGTAATAAGGTTTGTCATCCCGTGTCGTGATCAGCGTCATCGCGTGGCGTGTGGCCTGCGGATGCCGTTTTCCCCGGAGCTTGTTTTGCGAATGCTCCAAAACACGGGAAATATTGCTTTGGAGCATGGGCGGATCTTTGAAGACAGTGTGGTTAATGCGTTGGAGGATGTAGTCGACCTCGCAGCCGCCCTGATTCATGCTTACACGGTAAGTGCTGTTGATATGCCCGTTGCCATAGGGTTCGGCATTCACGTAGTCCCCGTAGATCTGAAAGTGATCGACGATTGATTGGAGATCGGAATTCGTGGTGCTACTCACAGGTCTATGATCTTGGTGGTGGCACTTGTTGGTCGTTCTTGCGATAGAGGAAATGGCCTCAATCCAATTCGCCCGAGAGCCAATCGCATGCATTCGTCCACAGTCTTGCGTAATGCTCCCAGAAGACGAAGTTGCAGCCCCAGTGGGGCGCAGGGTCTGAGGTGTAGGCCATGACGCGGCCTTTGCCGAACTGGCCGACACAGAGTGCCGGGTCACCTTCTCCTGACCATTCGGCGAGCACCTCGCAGCCTTCGCGCGGTTTCACTCGATTGAATCCGAGGATCGGGGGCATTGTGGTCAGATCAATTCCCTGAAGCAGGGGATGATCGGCTGCAGTCGCTTCTGCCGTGAATCCTTCCGTGCTTTCACGCAGGTCCTCCAGCTCCATGCATTCGCAGGGTAATACTTCGCGCAGCAAGGTGCGGCCCCAGCCGCCTTTGCCCATTTCGCCGTTGAAGCTCAGCCAGCCACCGAGGAACATCATGTGTGTCCCGTTCCTAACGGCCTCTGTGGTCAGGCGCACCCGGTCGGGGAAGGTCAGGACTTTGGTGCCGAAGAGGTGACGGTTGAAAAACTGAGGATGAAGCTGGAAGTTCTTCGCCTCGACGTCGGAGAAGACAATGATGTCGTATTCCTCTAACACTTTTTCATACTCGCCCGGGGGCATGTTGTAGAACTCCCAGGTGGGCACGCTGGTGATCTCGTGCCGTCCGCTCGACTCCACGGCTTCGACGAGCCACTTGCCGTAGTTGATCACATCCAGCCCCTTGGGCGCATGGTTGAAAGAGGTCTCGGCGTAGACTGGTCCGACTTGGACCGCCCAATCTCCGATGTAGTATACTTTTGCCATGATGATTTTCTATGGGTTTGCTTTTAGCTCTCGCCCACAAATTCTGTTGTTCATTTAATTGTTTTGAAAATGTATGTTTCTCCCACGGTGGGTGCGAAATTGATTTGGTCCTTTCCGTTAGGGGAGACCTCTATCTTTTTTCCCTTGCTGTCGGTGACGGTCGCGGTTCCGATTCCAGGATAGGCTATTCGGCATTCGCCGCCGCTTCGGGACAGGATGGAAAGTTCTGTTGCTTTTCCATCCTTCCATCTTGCAGAGACCACAAAGTTCCCTCGCGCAACCAGTCCGTCAAAGTGTCCGGTCTTCCATGCCTTTGGCAGGGCTGGCAGGATGTTGATTGAACCCTCATGACTCTGCAGAAGCATTTCCGCAACACCGGCCATCGAGCCGAGGCTGCCATCGATCTGGAAGGGAGGATGCAGTGTCCAGAGGTTGGTGGCGGTGCGTTCACGAATGAAGGTCTGATAAGCCTTAAGTGCCTCATCTCCTTCGCCAAGTCGGGCGCGGCTGTTCATGCGGTGTGCCAGTGCCCATCCGGTGGTTCTGTTGCCGCGCAGGTCGAGCGTTTTGCTCGCTGCCCGCATCCATTCAGGCTGGTTGGACTTGATCAAAGTGCCCGGAAAGAGGGGGCAGAGGTGGGAGATGTGGCGGTGTCTTTCCTGGCCGATGTCACTGTAGTTTTTTTCCTCACGGTATTCCTTGATCTGCCCGCTGGCACCGACCAGGACCGGGTCGAGCTTGGTGATCTGCTCGCGGATTGTGTCGAGGAAGGGATCTTTGCTACCCAGCTTGTCAGCCATCGCCAAGGTGTCGGAATAGCTTTCCCAGACAAAGCCTTGGTCGAAGGTGCAGCCTGCCGTGATGTAATTTTTCCCCTTAATGTGGCCTGGCATCCCCTTGGCTTGCTCGGCATTGGAAGTCTGTTCCGGGGAGGCGGACGGCTCGACGAGCAGTAGGTCGCCATGTGGCTTTAGCACCTTGGAGTAAAATCTACTCAAGGACAACATCGCGGGGTAGGCGACTTCTTCTAGAAACTCACGATCCTGGGTGAACTGGTAATAATCCACCAAGAGTTTGGCGGTAAATCCGCCGGTACCTGGACCAGAATGGCCGCCGCTAGCACCGGGGATAAAGTAGGCGTTGGCACCGGTTCCGATGATCCATCCATTATCACCCCCTTTGGTCAGTTGATCCGGGTTGTGCTTGCGCACATAGTCGGCTGCGTGCTGTTGAGCCACCGGCAGGTAGGCCTCGAAAAAGGCAATATAGGCTTCAAAACACTCGCTCAGGTTAGTGCTCATCGAGCCCCAGTAATTCATCTGCACATTGATGTTGTGCCAGAATCCACCCGTCCACGGTGTGTAATAATCCTGACTCCAGGCGCCCTGCAGGTTGGCAGGAAGGCTCTTCTCACGCGAGCTGGAAATGAGCAGGTAACGGCCATACTGGAACATAAGCTCCTCGAGCCAGTTGTTTGTTTTTCCTTTTTGATACTTCTTCAGAAGAATGTGTGTCGGGTCGCTTGTTGGTTTTGAGTTTAGGTTCACCGAGACACGGCCGAACAGATTTTGATAATCCTTGAGGTGTCTCTTTTTGAGCTCGGCATAACCCAAGTCGTGAGCCGCCTGCATCCGGGCCGAAACAGCATCGTGCGGGAATTCCTTCGGGTTGAGCTTTTTGGCAGTTTCATTGCTGAAGGTCTTTGCACTGAGACGGTAGTTGGTTCCGGTCGTAATGAGTAGCGTGACCGCATCGGCCTTGCTGACTTTGATGGTACCGTTTTTAGTATCTGTGCTCAGTGAGCCGCCTTCGTTGATTACTTTGATCTGGCCCTCGTAGTTGCAGCTAAACATAGGCATCGATCCCTTCAGCGTAAGAAGATCGCCCGTTGCGGTGATCTCGCCCTTGCGTTGCTTCATCGCAAGATAGGGAATCTCGGGACGCACGGTAAAGGAGAGCGCACCTTTCTGGTCGGCGCTCAGGCGAATGACGATCACATTGTCCGGGTAGGAGGCAAAGTACTCGCGTGTATAGGTCACGCCGTCCTTCTGGTAGTCAACGTGGGCAATCGCTTCGTTGAGGTTGAGAGAGCGGCGGTAGTTTGTTACCTCGTCCTGATTGAAGTCCAGAAAGAGTTCGGCGAAGCTGGTCAGGCCGCCCTTGCCGTAGATGCCTCTGTTATGAAGTGTTTTATCGGTGATTTGAACACGTTCGGTATCCGTCCGCCCGAAGATGGAGACTCCGGTATAGCCGTTACCAATCGGGTAAGACCATCTCTCCCAGTCTTTGTCATAGGACTTTGGCCTCTTGCTAGACTTAGTTGCCTCCCAATGACTCCTGCCATTATTAGGGGCGGGTTCCAGTTCCCAAAGTTCGTAGGTTCTCGGCTCAATTTGCGGCTCAGATTGTGGATTAGCTCGGGTCTCGGGCGCAGCGAATGAGGCTAGCGGCAAAAAGGCGGCTAGCAGGGTGATTAGTTTAGTGGATGTTGTCATGATGGTTCTTGGTTTTAGATCATTGTTACCGGTTCCTTTTGTTGATTTGCTTTTGCGTCTCGTCTCTGTGAACCAGGGGCAAGCAAAGGTTGAAAGGAAGTGTGGCGAGGTCAGCTCCGGAACCTTTGCCCGGTTTCTTGACACTTGCCGCGGCGAAGAGATGCGTTGGTTCGCCCTTTTCATTGACCAGGATGGAGGGACGTTCAATCCGATTTAGCTCAGTCGAAATTCCATCCTCCCACCTGATCTCTTTTTGAACCACAAGAGCCTGTTCTGGGATACTCCATTGCACGGTATTGTCCGCCTGCATCTTTCCCCGCACAAAACTAATGCCTGATGTCCCGGAAATTTTCCCGCGCCAATCTTTTACCACTGCAAGAATCCACCCGTCCTGCACCCATACATAAGGATCCTCTGCCAAAAAAGAGTGCGGAATCAGCAGGTTCTCCTGGACGATGAATGGTCCTTCCGGTCTGTCAGCAAGTGCCCACCCTTGCAGATAGCCTCTGGGCTTGCCGTCCCTCCCGTTGCCGCGGCCCTTCAGGACCATCAGGAAACGTCCATCCGGCAACTGGCAGACGCCGGGATTCACCAGATAGTGATGCAGGGTGGCATTGGGCATTTCCACAACCGGTTCATTATGTCTCTTCCAGGGTCCCTGAAGACTATCCGCCACCGCGACACCCACGCGCTGATTGATAATATTATCCATCCAGTCGTCTTCCATCGTATCATCATCACGCGTGGCGATAAAATAGAGGTAATAGAGCTCCTTGCCGGAGACAGGATCCTTCATTCTCGTCACATGGGGGTTGTGTGCATTGGAGGCGTCCCAACGTTCAGGCTGGGGCTTACCAAATCCTTGCAACACCACCTCCTGATGCAGGTACGGGCCTTCCGGCTTTGTAGCGGTGGCACGAGCAATCTCAGACTCGTAGAGCCAACCGTTCATCCCCCGGGGATTCTCCCGCGACCACCTGGAGTAAAACATGTGATAGGTACCATCTGGGGCACGAATGACACTGCCTCCCCACTGAAAGTAATTGGGATCTGCGAATATGTACTTTCTTGCCTTTTTATCCTTCAGACTTTTACGGCTTTCTGCCGGTAGCGGTCCGGCAACACCGGGGTCGGGGGGCGCAGTGCCGGTTTCTTCTTTGCCCATGAGAGCTTGTGGCGAAGCATCCCAGAAAGAGCCCTCCTCTTGAAGTTGAGACTCAAAGGCCGTCAATTTCCCCATCATTTGCTCAATCCGATTCGGCTGATCTCCAGCTCGGTCAATTCTCTCACCGAGATCCTGTTCCACCTGAAACAGGAGCGGGGTGTCGCGAGAGGCGGTGAATCCATAGTCATTGCCTGTTTGTGAGGAGATGCGGGTGTGCATCTTCCAGGAGCCCATGCGAAACGCTGATGGTTTATTGTCCGAGGCTGAGTAGTAGAACTCAAACTCCGGTATGTTTTGCTGGTGTGTTTTTGGCATCAGGTATGACCTGATATCACGCCCATCAAGTGACCGGTCTTTGGGAAGCTCAACACCTGCCATATTGAACACCGTCGGCAATATATCCAGCGTGCTGGCCGGGGATTGCTCCACGGAGTGAGCATCTATTTTACCTGGCCAACAGAAGATCCCTGGCACTCGGTGTCCGCCTTCCCACGTCGAGCCTTTGCCATCACGGAAAGGTGTGGCGTAGCCAACATGCAAGCGGGTGTCTCCGTACTTACTCTCCTCAACATCTCTGAATTTAATCCAAGGCCCATTATCGGAGGAGAAGATGATGAGGGTGTTCTCCGTGAGCCCAGCGTCTGCAATGGCTTTGCGTATCTGGCCAACGCTGTGGTCGATTTCCTCCATCACGTCACCCAGTAGTCCTCTGCGTGATTTGCCCAGGAATGCGTCGCTCGCGTGTATTCCAAGGTGGGGCATGTTGAAGGGAATGTAGGCAAAGAATGGGTCCGCTTTGTTTTTCTCGATGAATGACAGTGCAGCCTCGGTAGAGCGTCTTGTTAACGACGCGCAGAGTTCATGCTTTGAGGGAAGATTCTTAGCGATAATGGAATAGCCCTTGATGGGTTTGGTTCCTGTTGCATCTGATTTCATCAGCATGGCGTTGCTGTAATCGTGGGAGACATTCGTACCCAGCCACTGATCAAACCCGTGAGCCAAGGGTAAGGTGTCTTGAGCGTTTTGGTTACGCTTATTGGGTGTGCCTAGGTGCCATTTGCCAAAGATTCCCGTTTGATAACCTCGTGTTTTTAAGCCTTCGGCGATAGTGATTTCTTTGGGGTGGAGGTGTCGTTGTGCTCCAGGTCCAATCACCCATATGCCCAATCCCGAGCGCCCGGGGTAACGACCGGTCAGCAGCGAATAACGCGAGGCACTGCAGGCCGGAGACGCGACATAGAACTGGGTAAAGTTCATGCCGTCTTGTGCCAGTTTGGAGATATTAGGCGTGTGAATGGTGGGGTTGCCATTGTGCGCGTAATCGCCGTAGCCGCTGTCATCGAGGAAGAAGACGATCACGTTGGGCCGGTCCCCTGCGTCTCTCGCATAAGCAGTGAATGGCGTCAGAGCTACTGCAGATACAGCCATGGTGAGGCCGATCAATTGACTATGTATACTCTTTTTATTCATCATATTACTTTATTGAATAACCTGCATCCAATGGTGCAGCTATTACTTGCCAGTTGAATTCTTTTTTTCGATGTCAAAAAGCCTTTTCTTCATCGCCTTAACTCGTTCGGGGTACATTTGGTGCAAATTATTCCGTTCACCGAGGTCACTGGAAAGATCGAACAACAAAGCCTGAGCATCCAAGGAGTCGCCCCTGCAGGTCTCCTTATACCACTCGGGCTCTGCGGTGATTCCTTTCGGGTGTAAATAGGCCCAGTCTCCTTGCCGAAGTCCCAGCTTTCCGTTGGCGGCGCATCCATATGTGGGGTTTGCACCTTGGATTCGGGGTTTAGAAACGAGACGTCCCCGCAGTCAAGATCGTCCGCCAAAACGATAACAATGTTAGGTTTGCTCAGTCTTTCTTTTGCGTGGGAAGACAGTGGAAGCGTTGCCACAATGGCTATGGTGCCCAGCCAGACTGTTAAACTTCTTTGACGCATGATCTTTCTTTTGTTTTCGACTACTTTGAGAGAGGCAATTGTAGGCGGTATTTACACATCAAGAATGAATGAGCCCGTTAATGCTCCCCGTGCTGTGGCTGAAGTTGTCCATATCGACACTTGATTGCTGGCAGAGGGTGAGCCAGTAGTTGGCGAGTAGGGTGTCTTGTTCTGGTGGGATGATGTGTTCGCCTATCTTGAGTTTTTCTGCTGTACCTCCTGCGTAGATACCTTGGCACTTTGCCTGTTGGTTGAACCGTGAACGAGCTTACACAGGGTTCTTTACTTCTGATGTTTTGTTGCTCAATCCAAGGTTCAAATTAAACAGCTAATGTTACCATTTGTATACCCTCATTTTTGAGGGTTTTTAGCTCGGGTTGTTCTATTGTGAGGCCTTGTTCGGCTATTCATTTGATCACTGAAAGTGATCTAGGATGAGGCTTCTCTCGTAACTTAGTGGTGCTGGAACCGGCACACTTAATACACTGTAAACATTTATAGTTAACGAGCGGTCATATCAGTCAACATGACATATGAAATGCCTCACTATATTTGTTATTTACGTTTAGCCCTTCGTGCTTTCGGTTTTTGCACAATGATCCCGGGAACCTTGGTGACCTGTGGGATCTTTTTATCAATCGGTGTGGCTTCCAGTAGCTCTGCCGTTTGCTTTAGAATGGCGATCGCTTCGGGTTGAATCACACCGTTGCCATCAGGCCCCACATTCAACAAGAGATTGCCGCCCTTTTCATTGATGTCTTTCAGTTTGTCGTAAACGTTCTGGGCGCTCTTCCACTTGTGGTCATGTTTCTTGTAGCCCCAAGATTTGTTCATCGTGTAGCAACCCTCCCAATGCTTTGCGAAAGTACCCTTGAAATGTTGCTGTTCCTGAGTGACGAAGTCCAATTCAAAACTAGCGCGTCTGCAGACGCGGTTGTTGACGATGATTGTGGGGCTTGCCTCCCGGATGGCGTTGTAGAGCTCAATGCCGTCTTGCATCGTCCACCAGCTTACCCAGTCGGCATCAAACCATAGTAAGGCAGGGTCGTAATCCTTGATCAGCTCTAAGACTTGGTTCTTCTGATAATCAACGTATTCCTGTTTCCGATTGTCGGCCATAACAGTGTTCCCTGGCTTGCCCTTCTTCCCAAGTTCGGAGGGGCGGCTCTGTGATGGATGATTCCAATCAATGATGCTGTAATACAGTCCGAACTTTATGCCGTGCTTTTGGCACGCTTGGTTAAGCTCTTCGAGGATGTCGCGTCCTTTAAAGGGTGTGTTGGCGACATCGAAATCGGTGTATTCGCTGTCCCAGAGGCAGAACCCCTCATGGTGCTTGGACGTGATCACCAGATAGGTCATCCCGGCTTCTTTTGCGGTGCGGACGATGAAATCGGCATCGAAATCGACTGGGTTGAATGCCTTGGCAAGTTTCGCATACTCGTGTCGATCGATATTGGCCCAGCCCTGTATCCACTCTGCATACTTAGGGACCTGCTTACCCTGCCATACACCGCCAAGTTGCGAATAGAGGCCAAAGTGAATGAACATCCCGTAATTGGCCTCCACAAACCATTGCATTCGCGTAGTGTAATCCTCGATGGATTCTTTCTTGAGTGTGGCTTGTGGTGCGGACGTTGTTTCTGCCCCAGAGGGCTGTGCTGCTATGATGCTTAAAGAAAGCATTGCGCCTGTAATCAGTCGTTTGTTAATTATCATGATATTGTTTTTTGGTCTAAGATTGTTTGCTCGTCGTGTTGCTTGTTGTCACAGTTGATTATTATAAAAGAGGTAATAGGAGGAGCGCAATAACATTATGTATGAACCAGCTCGTTGATAGTTCCCGTGCTGTGGCTGAAGTTGTCCATCTCGACACCTGATTGCTGGCAGAGGGTGATCCAGTAGTTGGCGAGTGGGGTGTCTTGCTCTGGCAGGATGATG
>JAQXBQ010000242.1 GCA_029252325.1 Akkermansiaceae bacterium | reverse complement strand
CCAATGCCTGCCGGAGTCGGCTCCTTTCTCCGCTCGGAGCAATACCTCGTCGACCACTTCACCCATGACAAATACAGCACCTGGAACCGCTCAACCTATGGCAAGAAGCTCTACCAAGGGGCTCCCGCCGTGATGGCGCGCAACATGCCCCTTCCTAGCGTCGAGGCTGATGCCGAAGGCAACGTGCCCTACGTCATGGCATCCACCTACCCGAATGGCGCCACCGCCATCACCACCGAGCCCCGTGTCACCGATGCTCGCAAGGTCTGGTATCCTCGCTCCGGAGTCACAGCGAAAATCCATGATGCTTCCAAGGTGATTGCGATAACTGGGCACTACGGCAGCTTGACCCTTGAGTTCGGCGGTTCTCTGGACGGCGTCAACCATGTCTGGGCACAGGACCTTCTGGACGTGAAATCCGAGGACATCATTAGCAAAGTCAAAATCTCAGGCAACAAGCTCATCATTCCCGGTAAACTCATCGACAGAGTCGGCACCGCCGCCAAGGACGAGGGAGACATCTCCGCTCCCGGCATGATTATCCGCCTCGAAGGCAAGGACCTGCCCGTCGCCGGTGATGATTATTTCCCCGAACCCCGGCGTATCACCGCACCCAAGCAAGTCGCCCAGTCTGCGAGCTTGGATAAATACAAAGACTCGTATGACGGACAGGTGGGCTACCGCATCAAAGCCAAGCACGGCACCCAGATCGCCCTCACGAAATTAGCGACTCCCGTTATCACCGGCAAAGCCACCATCACCTGGAAAATGAAGCCGGTGAGCAATCTGACCAAGAACGGCTTCCTCGTCCTCAGCAACGACCCGAAGGGGCAGGCCTCGGTACTCGCCGGCTCATGGATCGGATCTAACAACATCACCGTCTTTGAGAACACCACCGAGACCTGGTCGGGTAGTGACAAGAAGTGCAGCACCAGCGAGGGCGAGCTCGACTGCAAGGCCGTGCTCGATATGGACGAGCGTAGTGTCACTCTCACCATTAATGGTGTCACCCATAAGGAAAAATTCTCTGAAACCGTGCCCAATGTTGGCTACATCGGCTTTGCTACCCAGAACGCCGAAACGCTGTTTACAGAGCCCGCGGTGAGCAGGTAGAAACAAATCCTGAGCAAGCCCTTCACACGAAGCACTTGTTTCAGCACGCTGCTGATCTTAACGAGCTGACGGCTGCATAGCGTGCGCCGTCACCAGGCAGACATCTGCGTGCGTGGGAGCCTTGGCTGTGGATAGATAAGGCCCCAAGGCAATCATAACATGCAAAAAAATAGTCATAATGTGTATTAATATTAGCCCGTTGAACGCGTATAGATGAAGGTACACGTAATCATGAGGATAAAGCATATAACATTCACCCTCCTCCTTGCCTATTTACTGTACAGTCCAGTCCCAGCAGCGACAGCCAAGGCTGAGCCACTGCGCATCATGTGCCTGGGGGACTCGATCACCGTCGGTTATACCGATAACCCGCACTGGAAAGAGCCGTTCAAGTTTGGTTACCGCGGCCGACTCTACAAGCTGCTCAAGCAGGCAGGCTACCACTTCACCTTTGTCGGGGATTCCCTGCAACCATGGAACAAGATGAGTGGGGACCCGTCCCACAATGGCACCTACAAGCCGGAGTTTGATCTGCGTGATCTTGGGGCTGACCATCATCAAGGCGGAGGTGGTGCAGCCATCGGTGCTCTCAAGGGCTGGGTTTCCAAAAGTGACCCCGATCTCATCCTGCTCATGATTGGAATTAATGGCATCAGTAAAGACAGCCCTACCAGAATCCGCGGGCTGGTGGAAACCATTGTAACGGATCAACCTGATGCTCAACTCATCGTGGCTCAGATTACTCCCTACGTGGATACACAAGTAGACAAGAACAAGCTGGTCTATGATTACAACGTCTATATCCGGGACACGCTTGTTCCCGAGTTTGCAAACAAGGGACACAAGGTCAGCACGGTTGATATGTATTCCCTGTTCCTGACGAAGCCTAACGACTATGAGTCAGCGGTCGCTGCGGGCATGCACTCTAACAACTACAATCACCCCTTTAATAAAGAGTATGATCTGATGGCGGATCGTTGGTTCGCCGCCATTGAAGCACTTGGGCTCAAGGAAGCCAAAAGTATTGATCAACAGACTATGAAGAAGTGGTCAGCTCCTTTTCGGGGATGGCATTACTATCCTGACCATGTGATTCCCGGAGCGCCTGAAATCAAGGGTTTTGAAAATGTTCGTATGACCGATGTGCCAACCGTGTTTCAACTACCCGGGGACGACAAGTGGTATATGACCTTTATCGGTTTTGACGGCAAAGGTTATCAGTCGTTTGTGGCCGAGAGTGATGACCTTCTCAACTGGGGCAACATGCGTCTGGCAATGGGCTATGGGAAAAAGGGCGAATTCGATTACGGAGGCTGCGTCTTGGGCGCCTATCTCTACGAAGACTACGGCATCAAGTCCCCGCGAACACTCAAGAAGCGCAACGGCAAGTACTGGTCACTTTACGGTGCCTATGAAAAGCAAGGTGGATACGAGCTCGACCCGGGCTATGAAGGTGTAGCCTCCAGCGTGGACGGCATGAAATGGAGCCGTGCCAAGGAGCAGTATATTTTATCGATTCACGAACCCGATGTCGGCGAGTGGGAGAAAGACTGTATCTATATGCCCTGGCTGGTGGAGCATGAAGGTAAGTTCTACAATTTCTACAATGCAAAAAAAATGCCGCAGTGGGTTGAGCAGATCGGGCTGGCCACCTCAAGCGACCTAATGGATTGGAAACGCTATAAACAAAACCCTGTCCTCCGTGTGCGGCCGGGCGGCTACGATGAGAAATTTTGTGCCGACGGGAAAGTGTTTCGCGATGGCGATCATTGGGTGATGTTCTATTTCGGCGTGGGAAAGGGCCACGCGCATATCATGGCAGCCTACTCCCGCGACCTCATTCACTGGGTTGCCGATCCTGAGCCACTCTACAAAGCCGGAGGGCACCCTGCAGGCTTGGACAAAAAACATGCCCACAAAATATCGCTCGTCTGGAACCCAAAAAACGAAACCTACTACATGTTCTACAATGCAGTGGGAGACAAGGGCCGAGGCATTGGCTTGATTACCAGCAAGCCGCTGACTGACTAACTAAAAAGGCTACACGAAGTGGAGATGATGATGATAGTCAGAAATATTGTTAGATTTATAATCCTGATCACGGCCGCTGCCATTCTGCCAGTCAACGCCGAAGTGGCCAAAGCTGCGGAGGCACCCAAAAAAATAACACCGAATCAAATCGGCTGGCAGTGTTTTCCACTCAAGCCGGACAAGACCTTGGAATACAAGACCGTCACCGGAAAAGACGGAGTGCCGGTTCAGCTCAAGTTGCAGGTGTTCTTACCGGAAGGTTGGCAGGCCGCCGATCAACGACCAGCCGCGGTCTTTTTCCACGGCGGCGGGTGGCACGGCGGCGGGCCGGATCATTATTACCCGCAGAGCCGCTACGTGGCACTGCGTGGCATGCTGGGCATCTCAGTGGAGTATCGCACCATCAACCGCTTTGGCACCTCGCCGAAGGAGTGCGTTACGGACGGCAAGTCCGCTATGCGCTGGGTCAAGGCCCATGCTGCCGAGCTGGGCATCGATCCCGAACGCATCGTGGCTGGCGGAGGATCGGCCGGCGGACACATCGCCGCGGCGACGGCTTTGGTGAGTGCCTTTGATGAGGAAGGTGAAGACACGTCAGTGCTCTGTATTCCCAAAGCACTGCTCCTCTTTAATCCCGTCTTTGATAACGGGCCTGACGGATTCGGGCACCAGTGGGTCAAGCCGTATTGGAAAAAGATTTCTCCCATTGAGCACATTGACGCTCAAGCACCACCTACCATGGTGCTGCTGGGAACCGAGGACACCTACATACCGGTTGAGACTGCCAAACGCTACGAACGGCTGATGAAGGAAAACGAACGCCGCTGCGACCTGCACATCTATGAGGGCGCAAAGCATGGCTGGTATAACCTCTGGGTCAGCCGCGAGGACATGGCAGAGAGCTTAATCCGCATGGATCGTTTTCTCACTTCACTCGACTATCTCAAGGGAGAGCCGGTGCTGGAGCTTAAGGAACACTAGCAGTGACATGTCACTCGAATCATTGAAACAGGCCTTAACTTCGTAGCATTCAGGGCAAACTAATAGCCTCCATCTCAGAAGTTATAATTCGCCCCTTCTGCCTTTTTGTTCTTTTTTAAGTAATACTTATCTCTCGCACAGGAATGTATTTATGGTTAAATGGAAATAATCTGTGACGACGCCTAACGACAGCGGGTCGGGAGAGCAGGAAGGAGAAGTGAAATCCCTGCCCTCATTGAGCCCCGAGTTTACCCAACTGGTAATCACCCACCAGTCGTCACTCTACGCCTTCATCCAGTCACTTGTGCCGGGAGACTCATCTGTCGATGACATCCTTCAGGAAACCAATATCACCCTGTGTGCCAAAGAGGCCAATTTTGAAATAGGCTCTAATTTTAAAGCCTTCGCCTTCAGTGTCGCGCGCTTTAAGGTTCTATCCCATCTGCGCGATAAAAAACGCCACCAGTGGCTCCTCGCCGACTCGGATCTCTGCGAAGAACTCACGGAAAACATGATCCAGCAACCGGCCAGTGAGGCACCCGCCCAAGACCACCTGCGTCGTTGCCTCAATAAACTTCCAGACCAACAACGCCAACTGATTGAAAAACGCTATCGGGAGGGATACAGCCTCCGGGAACTTGGTAAGATCCACAAGAGAACTGAGGGAAGCCTCCAGCAGCTTTTTCACCGCTTACGTAAAATTCTCAAGGACTGCATTGAAAAATCGATGGCCATCAAATCGTCATGAACGCACGCCTTCACCACCTCATTGAACAGCACCTCACAGGTAGGCTCACCTCTTCCGAGGAGAAGGAGTTGCACCAGCTTCTCAGTGAAAGTGCCGAGAACCGTGACATTTTCTGCATCCAGGGAGTGATCGACGGGCGGCTCCGTTGGGAAATGGAAAACGGCATATCCGAGTTGACGCCTGTCGACGCACATAAAAGCCAGCCAGCAACCAAAAGGTGTATGGCCAGGAGATGGATGGCTATTGCAGCCTTAGTGATCCTTACTCTGATAGCGGGCTCCCTGATTCGCACCCAGTTTGGATCTTCAGACACTGGTGATCCGCAACCTGGCAATCAAACAGCCAATGTTGCTAGCGCCTATGAACCGATCCGCACAGTGGCTCGTCTCACTGCTGAAAAGGAAGCTTACTGGCTAATCAACGGCACCCAGCAAACTCTGGCATCCGGGTCCTGGCTTAGCCCGGGTGAATGGAGTATTACTCAAGGAACCGCTACCATCACCCTCGACTCAGGAGCTAAAATTACTGCGGTCGCCCCCGTCTGCGTGGAACTAATCAACAGCAATCACGCTCGCTTGATTGACGGCACCGTCTCCGTGGATGTTCCCGAGCCTGCTATTGGATTCACACTCGACACCCCGGCGGGACGAATCGTTGACCTCAGCACTCGGTTTAGTGTTTCAGTTGAAAAGGGCCAGCATGAGGAAGTCCACGTCCTTGAAGGGGAGGTCATAGTTCACTACGGCGATGACCATCAGCAAAGTCAACTTATCGGCAATCAATCAGCAATTCGGCTCAATAAATCGGGCCGATCATCCAAGCTCTCTCCTGCTTCTTTCCGGCCAGGCTCGTACCCACGTGAGGTTGCCTTTACGCCCGCATCTCTCACGCAGGAGAGGGGTTACGTGCATTGGAGCTTTGATGCTCAGGATGAGGCAAGGGTGTTTGAGGCGGACGGCACCCTAGAGGGGGCACAATCCTGCAATGCT
>JAQXBQ010000241.1 GCA_029252325.1 Akkermansiaceae bacterium | reverse complement strand
CCAATGCCTGCCGGAGTCGGCTCCTTTCTCCGCTCGGAGCAATACCTCGTCGACCACTTCACCCATGACAAATACAGCACCTGGAACCGCTCAACCTATGGCAAGAAGCTCTACCAAGGTGCTCCCGCCGTGATGGCGCGCAACATGCCCCTTCCTACCGTCGAGGCTGACGCCAAAGGTGACGTGCCCTACGTGATGGCATCCACCTACCCTAATGGTGGCACCGCCATCACCTCCGAGCCGCGTGTCACCGATGCTCGCAAGGTCTGGTATCCTCGCGCCGGTGTAACGGTGAAAATCCACGACGCCTCCAAGGTGATTGGGATAACTGGGCATTACGGCAGCTTGACCCTTGCGTTCGCCGCACCTCTAACCGGTCTCACCCATGTCTGGGCGCAGGACCTTTTGGACGTCAAGTCCGAGGACATCATCAGCAAAGTTAAAATCTCAGGCAACAAGCTCATCATCCCCGGTGAACTCATCGACCGAGTTGGTACCGCTGCCAAGGACGAAGGAGACATCTCCGCTCCCGGCATGATTATCCGCCTCGAAGGCAAGGACCTACCCATCGCCGGTGTCGATTATTTCCCCGAACCTCGGCGTATCACCACGCCCAAACAAGTTGCCCAGTCCACGAGCTTGGATAAATACAAAGACTCGTATGGCGATCAGGTGGGATACCGCATCAAAGCCAAGCACGGCACCCAGATCGCCCTCACCAAATTAGAGACTCCTGTCATCACCGGCAAAGCCACCATCACTTGGAAGATGAAGCCGGTGAGTAATCTAACCAAGAATGGATTCCTTGTTCTCAGCAACGACCCGATGGGACAGGCCTCGGTACTCGCTGGCTCATGGATCGGCTCGAATAACATCACCGTTTTTGAGAACACCACCGAGACCTGGTCGGGTAGTGACAAGAAGTGCAACACCGCCCAGGGCGAGCTCAATTGCAAAGCCGTGCTTGATATGGATGAGCGCAGTGTTGCCCTGACCATCAATGGTGTTACCCATAAGGAAAAATTCTCCGAAACCGTGCCCAATGTTGGCTACATCGGCTTTGCCACCCAGAATGCTGAAACGCTGTTTAGCGAGCCAACCATAGAGAAATAGAAGCATGTTTATAATAACAAAAACCTGGTTGAGTGGTTGCCTGCCGGCCCTCGCAAGCTCGGCCGTTGCGGGAGCTCAAGTTTTTAAGCCAGAAGATCAGGTGCTAGTGGCGGCCGGTAGTCATTTTGAAAGTCCGCTGAAGCTCATGGCAGCTTCACAGCAGGGAACCCCTAAAGCTCCTTTTTGTTAAGATCGTAATGGGAGGGGAGCTTACACATGGAAATTTTGAATGCACTTGCAAGTCACTCCTTGATTAAAGAGGATGAAAACTTTCAATGATTGATCGATTTACAAAGCACCGTCACAAAAACCCTGATCCCCACAATCCTCGTTCTTCGAAGACCAAGAAATAAGCTGACTGAAATCGATCCCAATAATAATTATGATAAATTACTTAATCAAACTAACAGGTTTTGTTGTCTTTTCCAGCGCGTCTCTCATGGCAGCGGAAAATACAATTTGGGCTGATCGCCCGGCAGTAGATAGTAACAAAGACTACGAACAATCATACCCCATTGGCAATGGCCGTCTCGGTGCTCTGATCTACGGGGGAACCGATCAGGAGCAGATCATTCTTAACGAGGATACCTTATGGATAGGGGATGAAGAAGATACAGGATCTTACCAAATGTTTGGACCTCTGCTGATTGATTTTCAAAAGTCAGATCAAGAGAGCGGGGGAGAGGGCGGAAACAGTGTATCCAAGTCCTACAGACGAGAGCTTGATATAGATCAATCGCTACACACGGTCACTTACAGCCAAAATGGAGTTCAATATAAGCGAGAAGCATTTGCGAGTAATCCGGCCAATGTGATGGTGTTCCGTTTCAGTGCTGACAAGGGAGGTGCCTACTCTGGAGTCATTTCGTTAAAAGATACCCATCAAGGCAAGGTCAAAGCTAACGGTAACATTTTGAGTATGTCAGGCGCTTTGAAGAACAGGTATAAAAGCTCAAAATCCGACTACAAAATCAACCTGCAATATGAAGCTCAGGTGATGGTGGTGAACCAGGGAGGGGAGCTGGAGACCAAAGACGGGAAAATGAGTTTCAAAAATTGTGATGGGCTTATGATCCTCGTGGACGCTGGCACTGATTACTTGAACCAGCGTGAGCAGGGGTGGAAGCAAGAGCATCCACATCAGCGAATTTCCGATCGCTTGAACAAAGCCTCAAAAAGATCGTTTGATGATTTATTGACTGAGCATGTGGCGGACTATCAGAAGCTCTATCAACGTGTGAATCTCAACCTCGGAGACAGCCCGCAAGACGCGCTGGCATTACCGACTCCGAGCCGTGTCGATCGGTATCGTGGTAGGAAGCTCAAACACAAGCCAGGTGTTCACTATGATAAGATTGCTATAGGCGTGGACGGTGGCAAGTCAGACCCAGACTTGGAAGAGCTCATCTTCAATTATGCACGCTACCTGATGATCTCATGTTCTCGCGAGGGATGTATGCCAGCGAACCTTCAAGGACTCTGGAATAAAGATAACAATCCACCCTGGCGCTCGGATTACCACACCGATATCAACCTGCAGATGAATTATTGGTTTGTGGGGCCAGCGAATCTTTCCGATTGTTTTACGCCAGTCTCCGAGTGGCTCTATTCGGTGGTTCCAGTCAAGAGAGAGGCAACCAAAAAGGCGTTTGGTGTCCGTGGATGGGCGCATCGTGCCGAGAACGGAATCTTTGGAGGTGCCAGTTTCAAATGGTATATTGGCGACGGCGCCTGGCTGATGCAGAATCTATGGGATCACTATACTTTCACGCTGGATCAAGAATATCTGGAAACTCGGGCTTACCCTTTGCTTAAGGAGCTGTGTGAGTTCTGGGAAGATTCACTCATTGAGCGGAAAGATGGTAAGTTAGTGAGCCCCAAGGGTCAATCTCCCGAGCATGGTCCGGAAAGAGAGGGGAATTCGTATGAGCAACAGTTGGTTTATAATCTATTCACCAACTACATCGAGGCATCTAGCATCTTGGGCAGAGATGAAGCATTTCGAAAAAAAGTGACCTCGTTGCGTTCACGCTTGCTAGGTCCACAGATTGGCAAATGGGGGCAGCTTCAAGAGTGGGACGAGGACATGGATGATCCTAACAATAAACACCGCCATCTATCCCATCTGCTGGCGGTGTATCCATTGAAGCAGATCTCACCGACCAAGACACCCAAGCTCGCGGGAGCAGCGAAGGTTTCTCTCAATGCTCGAGGAGATGGAGGCACTGGCTGGAGTAAGGCATTTAAAATTGGCGTGTGGGCACGCCTTCACGACGGCAACCGAGCTTACAAACTACTCAAAGAGCAGATTAATGGGAACTTCTATGGCAACCTGCTAAGCTTTCACGCGCCGTTTCAGATTGATGCTAATTTTGGCTATGCCGCCGGCGTGTGTGAAATGCTGATGCAGTCCCAAACTGGGGTGGTCCAGCTATTGCCAGCTCTCCCGAATGCTTGGAAGACGGGATCCGTCAAAGGGATCAAAGCACGTGGCGGATTTGAAGTCGATCTCGACTGGAAAGACGGAAAGTTGACTGAAGTGAAAGTCACTTCGTTGAAGGGGCAGCCAATGAAATTGCAATATGGCGACCAGCTCAAAGAACTCAAAACGGTAGCGGGGGAGACCTATACGTTTAACGCTTCATTGAAGTGATTTGGAGAGGATGTCGAAACAAGTGAACTAACATCAAAGCAACAAAAAGCTTCAAGCAAGGTTTGTCGTATTCGTTCTGTTGATGACGATCTGCACGATAATCAACGCGCAGTCCTTCAATTTGATTACCCATGGTGATCTTGAAGCTGGCATGACTAACTAGGATACAAGAAGCCAGCAGAACTAAAAACAAGATGATGAGCACCGGTTGACACCCGATGATCTGGCGCTCAAGAAATAAAAAGACATCTGCCGCTCCCTCAGGCAGAGCATCCGTTGCTGCACCGCTTCCCGACCGAGCCACTCTTTTAAAACATGCTTTGTCAGTATGATCAAAAAGTAG
>JAQXBQ010000239.1 GCA_029252325.1 Akkermansiaceae bacterium | reverse complement strand
CTGAAGGTCAACACGAGCGGTTACCTTTCCGAAGTTGAACAACCAGTCAACCTCGACTTGGTCGATGGAGAAGCTGTTTTCGCTGCTGTCACCGTCAACATCGCTGTCTGTGTCGGTGTGTGAATAAGACATGTCGACAAAACCTTCGAAGCTGAGGAATTCATTAATTTTGATTTCCGCAGTCGCAAGGCTTGAGGCCGCTGCAAGAGCGGACGTAATTGCAATTGTTTTTTTCATAGTTTGTATTGTTTATTTGGGTTGGTTTGTTGGAGGTGAGCTACTCACCCGCGGTAACCAGAACCGCTTAGATGAGACGCTTAATATAAATTAAGAACACCCCTGACAAGCAAGATTATGACAAAAACGCCACAATTAACAAGTATTTTGTTAACTAATCTTAATTAACGTTTTCGCAGGCAAATGAGTTATTTACCACACTCGCTGTGTTAACACGCTGATCATTAGCCGACTAGACTGGGAGCAGCCTAAAAAATCCAACATCAAATCGCAAGCTGCTCGCCCCACTCTCTCGCTTTTTGTGCGAATGATTTCTCCGGCTCGGCATAGCTGATACCACGTGAGACGTTGACCACATCGGGTGCCGTTCTGGCTCGACCTTGCAGGCTAGCGAGATCCCCACCTTGAGCCCCAAGCCCGGGAATGAGTAATGGACTATCAACAATACGGTCGAGAACCTCTTCACTAGCATTGGTGAGCCCGACCACATAACCAACGTCAGTGGCACGTTCTTCATCGGCAGCTCGCTTGCCGAGCTGCTGCACCAGCTCAAAGACGAAGCGACCATCGGCCAGCTTCTGGCGTTGGAAGTCAGCACTGCCCGCATTGGATGTCACCGCCAGCAGGTAGATGCCCTTGCCCTCCCAATTAAGAAAAGGCTCGATCGAATCATAACCAAGGAAAGGGTTCAGTGTGACCGCGTCCACATTCCAATTCTCAAAATAGGACTTGGCGTAATACTTTTGTGTTTCACCAATGTCGGAGCGTTTCGCGTCGAGAATCACGGGAACTTCATCTGGCATACGCTGAAGCATCTCCTCGAGCATCTCGATACCGCGTATGCCCATCGCTTCAAAGTAAGCCATGTTGGGTTTGTAAGCCGCCGCGTATTCAGTCGTCTCACCAACAATGCGTTTCAGATACTCGGGGACGGCATCAATACCACCCGAGAGCTCAGGTCTTGGGTCGATGCCCACGCAGAGGCGGGAGCCTACAGATTCGATGCGTCGAGCGAGCTTAGCGGAATAGGTCATGATGATTACTTGAGAGAATGATAAGTGGATGTGATAAATTACTGAGCTTGCCCCGGAGAAGCCAGGCGCTTGCGAAGTTCTGGCCATTGGTCTTGATTGACGATGTAGCCGATGCAGTTCGCACTGCCACAGCGGCATGGATGATCCTCGAAGCATTCGATGTCAAAGCCATAGTCGAAAGTAAGCTCCTCTCCTTTTCTGATCTCGCGTAGGGAGTAAATATAAACACGACGCCCGATGATCCACGCCTCACAGTTCGGATCACAGGAGTGATTGATCAGTCGAGCTGTGTTCCACGGCACGTTGCCATCGATATCCCACTGCTCGTCTAAAGTGAATATATAAACTGCAGCATCACCATGCTCTTCATGCCTCGCATACTGGTCCCATGCACGATCTTCGCTGATCTCCTTATTAACGGGCTCACCAACATACTCGATCACTTCGGTCTCTTTAGGAATGTCCTGAGTTGCATAAACTCCCCTGCCATGAATTTCAGAGCCACGCACTTCGCACCAGTCACTCTGGGCACGCTTGTAGAGTTTCTTGAATTTGCGGACCAGCTTGGCCTCCCGCTCGAGCTTCTTCTGTTTCGACATAGTAAAATGGGTGATGGTATGTAGTTACTTAATCTCGCGGGCACTCGACTCAGGTAGCCCTAGCTCATTCCTATCGATAGGCAATGAGGGGAACAAGCTTCGTAAATCTTGAATGCTTGGCTTCATCCCGGTAAGGAAATACCACTGATTAGAGCCTTTCTCGGCGATGGCAATGGCGTAGCTCTTTTCTTCGAGCGTTCTCATCCTACCTCCTTGTTGCGGGTCAGGCACCTTCACCTGTGTCGTGGTTGGCACTACCGCTAGCCAATGACTTACCACAACTTCACGCCCATCCTCGTCGAGCGAGAGTTTGCCAGAATCAGGGTCGACTTTCTTCGCTCTCCAGACATCAAAAAAAGCAGTTGGTTTATCTGCGCGGTAGCTGCTCACAATCAGCCCCATCTTCACCCTTTGTTGATCTCCCGTTGCCAACTGCGCCTCTAAGTCTTCCATGCTGCCTACACGCTTGGCTAGCCGCCGCTTCCAGCGTGGATACATACGCTCTTGGCTGTATTTGAAATTTCCACGCATGAGCTCTACCCCCATTTTCTGCACTGCAGATTGAGCTTGCTCAGCTAATACCGGATCAACAACAACGCGCTGCGCATCTACACGTGCGGCGCATATGACCATGACAGCTATGATTATGTGAAAGTATGTGTTCATCTTACCCTGCCCAGTATTTGCACCCTGCGCTCCACATTCATTCCCGCTTGCGAGACGAAAGTCAAGCCATGGCTAAGTGCTACTGAGAGTGCCCGACCGATTGCCATTCAGCAGATGCTAACTAATAGCCATGGGACATAGTTAATTTCTCTTATCTAATTTTCTAAAAAACTTAGAAAATCGTCTTTGCAAAATCAACAAGATTACGCCTATGCTCTTGCTATGGCGAAAAAGGCATTAGGAAAAGGATTAGGCGCGCTCATCAAACAGCAAGCCGGTGGTGATCTTAACCCATCAAAAAAAGATGCCCCGCCAGCTGACTCATTTGTACCTATTGACAGTGTTGTCCCCAGCCCGCTGCAGCCCCGTAAGCACTTTATCCAAGGTCAGCTCGACGAGCTCAAAGACTCGATCAGCCAACACGGTATTATCCAGCCTCTTATTGTGCGTGAGGTTAGCGGCAACATGGAGCTCATCGCAGGAGAACGCCGCTGGCGAGCATCGAAAGCACTCGGCCTAACGGAAGTCCCCATTGTCATTCGCGAGGCTAGCGACCAAGAGGTCCTCGAGATGGCACTGATTGAAAACATCCAGCGCAAGGACCTCAACCCCATCGAGGAAGCCCAAGGCTATGTGAAACTGGCGAAAGATTTTGGCATCAAGCAAGACATCATCGCCAAGCGTGTCGGCAAGTCACGCGCCACTGTAGCTAATGCGATGCGCCTCATGGAGCTTGATCCGGAAGTCAGAGACCACGTGGCGCAGGCGCGTCTCAGCGTTGGTCACGCGAAAGCAATCTTGTCCATCAAGGATGATGCAACCCAACGCCTCGTCGCAGATCAAATTCTCAAGAAGTCACTCACCGTGCGTGCTGCTGAACGGCTCGCCAAAGCGATGCTTGCCCCCAAGAAAAAATCCAACCAGACCAGCGGCAGCGAAAATAGCAGCGGAAGCGATGAGGCCAATGCTGTGATTGCTCAGATTCAAGACACCTTAAGGGAACGCTTTGCCACAGAGGTGAAAATGAAGCACAGCCCAAAAAAGGGAAAGATAGAGCTCACCTACTATGGTAATGATGATCTTCAGCGCATACTCGACCTGCTCGGCATTCAATTGTAGCGCTCTGACTGGGTCACACAGATCGAATCCAGATCGAATCCAGATCGACCTTAGATCGAACACCTCTGCTTCTGGCCGCAGTCCCTCAACTCCCGCCTGCCACTCT
>JAQXBQ010000232.1 GCA_029252325.1 Akkermansiaceae bacterium | reverse complement strand
GTTGCCATGAGATCCTTATGAGGGTATGGATATAGAAAGTTGTTGGAGGATGGTTTCTCAAGAGATTCCGTGACCATCAAACATGTTTTAGCAATGGTTGAAAAGCATATCAGTAACGGCAGTGCTCGTGTGGGCACGGGCAACAAGCGCCGCAAAAAGCGATTCTTCAAGCTAAAATGGCTACTATATCTGTGCCTCGTTGTTTTGTTTGTTGGGGTTGTTGGCTATTTTGTTTTTTTGCAGCAGACGGAAAAATACAAAGAGAGAGCTGAGATATACAATTTGGATGAGATTGATGATGTCGAGATAAAGAGCCTGATTCTTGATCGCAAGGGCCGTGAGCTAGGGCGTATTTTTGTGGAAAATCGAGATAAGGTAAGCATCAAGGAGGTGCCCCAAGTAATGATTAATGCATTAGTGGCAGGGGAAGACCAAAGATTTTTCAAGCATGATGGGGTTGATCGTATTGGTGTCATTCGTGCGCTTTATCTCAATGCCAAAGCTGGGCGACAGACTCAAGGTGCCAGCACATTGACTCAGCAGCTGGCCCGCAATGCATTTCATCTCAAGCAAGAGGCTGATAAGCGAGGTGAACGCGGTTTGCAGCGCAAGGCGGTCGAAGCCTTTCTGGCGTTGCGCATTGAGAAAGCATATAGCAAAGATGAAATTCTTGAGTTTTACCTGAATCGCATTCCTTTTGGCAGTGGTTTCTATGGTATTCGTTCGGCTTCCTTAGGTTATTTTGGCAAGGAGCCACGTGATCTTTCGGCGATGGAGTGTGCGTCACTGGTCGGGTGTATCAAAAACCCGACTCGAATTTCGCCACTCAACAATATTAAGGAAAACAAGAAGGCACGCGATCAAGTGCTGCAGAGGATGATTGATGAGGGTTTACTTTCTTCAAAAGAAGGTAAGATTTATCAGGACACTGCTGTGGTTGTCAGGCCAAGACCGATACGTCGTGGCACATCTCACCTTTATGAGCGAATCGCCAATGCTGTTCGTTCTCGCCTCGGTGAAGATGCGCTCACTGAGGGAGGCTTCAAGATCTACACCACGATTGATTTGGATGTGCAGCAGGCGATGGAGAAGAATCTTCTTCGGCAATTGTCTAATGCAGAAGCTCATGAGCTGTATCAGCAGCCACTATACGAATCGTATCGTAAACGTGATGGTAAGCCTAACTATCTACAGGGTGCAGGATACATGATCGATAATGAGAGTGGTTCGGTTTTGGCATATGTTGGAGGGAGAGATTTCAAGCATAGCCAGTATGATTTTGTGGAATCTGGCAGTAAGCCCTCAGGCACGGCGTTTTTCCCGTTTGTATACACAGCAGCTCTAGAAAATAATTTTTCACCTGTCACAAAGCTTATTGACCGACCGATAGACAATCGAGTGGTGATGGTAGATGGACGAGAGGGTATACTAGGTGAGTGGGGGATGGAGACCTTGCAACCCAAGTACGAAGGCGATGTAAGTATGCGACGTGCTATGGATGTTTCAAAAATAGCTGCGACTGTGCGTTTGGGTAAAGATATTGGCCTTGATCGGGTTGTGAAGACGGCTCGCAGGTTTGGCTTCTCCCTGTCTGAGACCAAATTGTTGGCGCGAATGCTTGTTGGCACAGATGACATCTCACTTCCTGAGATAGTGAATGCATACGCCACTTTTGCGAGGGCTGGTTATGCGCCCAAGCCTGCTTACTTTATTGATCGTGTAGTCGGTCCGAAAGGAATTGTGCGCTATAAAGTGCTGAATACAAGTGGAGCCGGTAATGAGCGAGTGATCAGCCGCGAAACGGCATACGTTATGAATAGTTTGCTTCGCAGTGCCTTGGTTAATGGGACTGGAGAATCAGGTATTTCAAAGTTGCTCAGTGATTCATCCCTCGTGGGGAAAACGGGAACTACTTATGATTTCGCTGATAATTGGTTCGTGGGTTACAATAGTCGTGTCACATGTGGCTTGTGGATGGGCTTTGTGCATGGTTCGCGCAAAGCGATCTACTCTGGAGCGTTTAGTCGGGAAACATTACTCCCTGCCTGGGTGAAGACCATGAATGCCGCTTTATCTAATTTTCCGGGACGAGAAATGGTTCAACCCAACTCAATATCTCGTTTGAAGGTGTGCGATGTTTCGGGCCTGAGAGCAACGCGCTATTGCCAGAAATACCAGCGCAATGCTCTCACTGGAGCAGAGTCCTATGAGTCTACTGCTGTCGAGGAGATGTTCACTGCCAAATCGCAGCCGACTGGTTACTGTGATGTGCATGGTGTTGTTGATCCTGCTATCAGCGCCAATCAAAATTTTGACACAGATACGAAGCAGGGAAGCTATTCTCCAGTGATTCCGGTTCAACCGAGGCAACCACTATTGTTAGGTGGTGACCCTTACAGAACGGAGCAGCCAGATTTTGCTCCTAGAGAGGCTAGCATAGCAGCTCAGATTGGCTTGATGATAAACTTTGATCAGCTCGATAGCGAAGACAGAGCTGCAGGGATTGTATTGGATCGTCCGCAGAGGATTGAAATCCATGAAGATTAGAAGTCTTCCGGTGCGCTCTTTAGCATCTATTTAGCGTAACTGCTGACTTGAGTTTTCACAATGACTGGAACATTGTTTCATGTATGTCGAAGGGCGGTGTAACAAAACAAAATTGGCAAGGCTTGATATGCCCAGTGTGTCGTTTTGTGTTTCGTGTGCCCATGAATCACAACGGTAGCGGTGTAGTTTGCCCAGCCTGTGCACATCTTCTTCAAATTCCCACTGCTGATCAACGGCAGATGGTCGCAAATGTCAGAGGCATTGCGTCGAGTAAGCCTTTATTGCCAGGACGGGATATCAAAAAAAATGCGGGTGATCCTGCTCCTAATGTGCGCACTGAGGAGGGCGCGCGCCATATAGTTGGACATCATGCTGATGTTGATGAGGCAACTCCGACGGGCGGAGGGGGGCAAGTTATCGACGAGGGTGAACCTTTCCAGGATAATATTGCTAGCTCTGATCAGTTGATGGCGTGGGAACACGAGGCTGCTGGTCCAGAGCCGATTAGCCCGCTGACTTGGGTATTGAGCGGGTCATTGTTGGGCGTGAGTATTGTGCTAGTCAGTGTTTGGTTATTGCTACAGTCCATAGACGAGGAAAAAGTGGTTGAGGTTTTAGCTGATCAACCCGCTG
>JAQXBQ010000221.1 GCA_029252325.1 Akkermansiaceae bacterium | reverse complement strand
AGGGCGTGACAAGAGACAAGCCGATGGTGAGCAGCTTAACCATTGTAGTGATTGCAGGTAATGTTTTCTTGATCATAGGTAATGTTTTTTATGTTAATGCTGGCTGATTTGTATCGGCTTCCGTGTGCAGTGAGCACACTTTATAAGAACGGCGATTGTATCATGATTTATCATATCTTATACCCCCATTTCTTAGGGTGCCGCTTGCCCCGACAAAGTCGGCGGCTGCGCGGCAGTTGAAGTAGGCCACGGTGTGGCCAGTTTAAGTTGAAGTTGGCTGCTTCGCAGCAGTTCGAGTTGAGAGTTCGAGTTGCTAGTTGAAGACGCAAAGACGCCAAGGAACCAGTCCATTTTCCGAATATCGATGGTAGGGTCATTTTGATAAAATGACCGCTGGTGGAATGGGGCAAACGTTCGGTCGTTTTGTCAAAACGACCCTACCGGTTATGATCGTGGCACGAAGCAGGCGATCGGTCGTTTTGTCAAAACGACCCTACCGGCTGTTGATGGTGAAAAATGTGTAATGGATGCGCTGATACAAAAAACCCCGCTCGGTGAGGAGCAGGGTTTTGAAAGTTCTTGGTTCCTAGTTCTGCCGTAGGCACCCCGACATCGTCGGCGGTTTGTTGAAGCCGCGGCGCGGCTATTTCACCATTCAAGCTCTGCGTCTGCGCAGGGCAAGTGTAAGCGCGCCAAGGCCGAGCAGGGCTGTGGAGGATGGCTCGGGGACGGCAGCGACGGTGAGGACGCCTGACATGGCGTAGAGGTGGCCGTCGATAGAACTGCTCTTTTCTAATCGCCTCATCCAGCGATCAGTGGTGTTATACTGTTGACCATACGCTACGTTTAAATCTGTATCGCCGAGTTCGGAATTGGTCTTTAATCCGTTCCCACCGGTTCCCGTCCACGTAGTGAAACCATCATTACCAATGGCGTTCCCCTGCTCAGTAACGTCGGGCGTGGTCAGGAGGCTGCTATCCCACAAATCTGCGTAACTCGTTGCGATCGCAGTGTCGTTTAGGAGATAGATGCCGATCCCTGTGCCTGCGCCTGTTGTGCTCGTGTTATCGATAGCATCGACTGTAAGTGTAGACCCTATTGCTGTCCAAGTGGTAGATCCCTCTACTGTGCCCGCAATGGTGTCAAGGCCGGCGGTGATAGCGAGATTGTTGACGAACGTGTTGTAGGTGCTGATGTCGGTTGATGTCGCCGTGGTCGTGGTTGAGGTGACGAACACCAGCCGATACTGGTCGCCGGAGTTGAGGCCTGACGGAATGATGGTGACCGCCCCCTGAGAAGCCATGGTTGTTGCGAATACCCCTGAAATGAGGAGTGCTAGTATTTTTTTTGCTTTCATGATGTGTCTTAGGTTTGGGATTTTGTTCGGTGTTCGATGTAATGAGTGCCGGTTGGAAAGTCGATGAAGACTTGGGTCTTGGCGGGTATAGTTAAGATTATTCAAATAAAACTTATGTATTGATTGATATATTTATAACTTATTCGTCAAAAAAAAGATATCCTCATTTTTTAGGGGGGCGCTTTGCGCCAGTTTAAGTTGAAGTAAGCCGCATGCGGCTGTTCTTGGTTGTGAGTCGCTCATGCTACTTGGGCTTCGCATCCCCCTTGGCGACCTTGGCGGCTTGGCGTGAGCTTCTTGACTTAAACTTAAACTTGAACTTGAACTTGAACTTGAACTAGTAACTCG
>JAQXBQ010000174.1 GCA_029252325.1 Akkermansiaceae bacterium | reverse complement strand
CCGCGCACGGTTTCCAGGCGTGCGCATACGTCATGCTTGTAGAGCTTGGGCCAGCCGCGCTCGATTTCGGGGAGGCCCTGCTTCGGATGCGGAGTGGAAGCGGCGAGCATGGGGTTGCGGCCGAAGAGGTGGTCAATGGATGAGATGGCGATGCGCTCGAGTTCTTTTTTGAGCTCCGGGTCATCAACCACCCATGAAGCAGCGAGGGTGATGGCCGGCAGGCCCAGTGAGTTACCGACCTCGTTCATGCCAGGGATGCTCCACATGTCGTCACTGTATTTGCGGAAGTCCCAGAGGTTGTGGGAGCGGCTGACGGCAATCTCTGACCACTGGGTGATTTTTGCTTTCAAGCCAGCGGGAGCGTGGTCCGGGTATTTCTGTAGCATCCAGACCAGATTGGGAATGGTGCGGTGCTCACTGAGGCGGTGGCCTTTGGTCGTGCGTGGGTCGTTCCAGTCGAGGTTTTTGATGATCCACTCGGTTTGTTGGATGGCGGCATCAAGGTAGGTCTGAGCATCATCCCTACCTTCCTGTTTGGCAATCTCGTGCATGAGGAGGTTGGGCACGATGGAGTGGCCAGGAGCATGGCGGCCTTTGAAGGGGTGCATGTTGCCGGGGTTGTGGATGCTCTCATCAAAGGACTCGGTAGTCATGTAGGTTTCCGCGTTCCAAAACCGGCTGACGCGCAGTGACCCGTGCCAATTTTTGAAGCAGAAGTCACGGCACTGATCGTAGAAGGATTGTGGCAGCCACTTTTTCAAAGCTGGCCATGCCCAGAGCACGTAGGCAATTTGTTCAACGGTCTGGGGCTCGATGTGGCCCGCTCTATCCTTGCTCGAGCTGGGGTCACGGCCGTTGGGTTTCATCAGGATGTAGCCTGCACCCCAGTGGATGAGTTTGACCACATCAGGAGCGTCTGCTTTGGGTAGGTCGAGCTGGTAGTAGTTCCGGGTCGCCTCCATGACGCCTCCAGAGCCGGGGTTGTTGGCATCAAAGGGGAAGTCGGGAGCCATCACGCGCTTCTTTTCTGCCTGCCAGTCGATCTGGTGTGGCATAGCTTCAACGAAGGCTTGGTCTGCCAGGTAGAACTGCACCAGAGCTGGTACGATGGCATCGTAGTAGGTGCCATCACGGAAGGCGCAGCCGCCGTAGGCGCTGGGGTGGCTGCCGGTGACGGAGCGGACGTCATTGAGGAAATCCGTGGCGGTCTGCCAGTAGTGCTCCTGAGCGAGGTTGTTACGGATGAGAAAAAGGTGGCTGGTGTTTTCCTTTAAGTCCCCGCCACTGAGGGTGATAGTGTAGCGGCTATCTGACTCTGCGGGCTTAAAGTCGGTGAAGTCCCCGATGCCGTTCTCAATCTTTCCCTTGTAGACAATCTGATCGCCATTTCGAATCGTGAACTGGATGCCGTCTGCTGAGAGGGGGGCAGTGAAGCGCTTGGGGCGGTCAGTGAGGTAGCCGATCTGGTTGAGCCCGATCTGGTGCTGGCGGATGTCGATGGCAAAGGCCTGCTCGACTTGCCCTGATGTACCGACATCGAGGAGGCCGAGGGCTTCCTTGTTGTCGTAGACGGCGATTTCCCGAATGCGGGCTGGTCCTTTTCGGGTGAGAGCGAGGCGGATTTTGCTTACCTTGTCCCGGTCGATGTAGACACGCTTGGAGGTTTGGGTGTTGTTGCGAATCTGCCAGCTATCATTTTGCACCCAAGTGCTATTGAGCTCGAGGGTAATGTTAAAATCCTTTAGGCTGTCCCCTGTTTTGTAACCAGAGAATACATCAATCATGCCGACTTTCTGAGGCTCGCCGAACACGAGTTCGATCCAAGGCTGCGGATCACCCTCAGTGGCTAGCCAGCGGGACTTGTCTGCCACCATGCCATCTGTAGCGAAGTCCGCGCTAGCCCCTTCTCGCTCACTACTGGCGGTGACCGTGGCCTTGCCTGCGTGGTTGGTCTCATTGGCCTGGGCACTTGGCGTGAGAGTGGTGATAAGCGTGATGAGCAAGCAGAATGTGATGCGGGCTGTTGGCATGATCTTCATAGAGTATTTTATTACTATACGTATGCTGAGCGCATAAATCACAGCACTATTCCGATTAATAGTTGAACTTTTGCGACAGATGGGTGCTTTGAGGGTTGGCGTATAAGTGCAGGAATTTAGCGCATAAGTTCAGCCCTTTTTTTGGATTGTCCGTGTAAAATAAAGGGCCAGTTCACTTAGAGCTGATTAAATAACAGATACAAAATCCCATGAAAATAAAAACACAATATATAGCGTCTCTCATTGCAGTGAGTTTATCCAGTGCCCACGCCGCGGTGATTGCTCAGTATGATTTTAATACAGACCTGGATGCCTCAACTGCTGATGCGAATATCACGGCAGGAGCTGTTACTATAGGTGCAGGAATTTCAGGCTCGGGTAAATCTGGCCGATCTGGAATTAGTAATTCATTCTATGCGCGAGCGAGTGCCACAAGCACAACCAGCATCGGTGTAGGAACATCCATTGCTGCTGATGACTATTTTTCAGTGACGATTGGTGCGGATTCAGGTTACTACATTGATCTGGAATCGATTACACTTGATTATGGTTACACCCGTAACGGCATCCTGCTTGGGGATAGGGATTTCAAGGCATATGTATTTTCTTCGTTCACCGGTTTTGTTGATGCTGATGATATTTTAGGTAGTGAAGTAATGACAACTACTGTGACTAATAATTCAGTTCAGTATCCCGGAGGGTCACCAAGTCTCACTGTTGACCTCAGTGCATACAGTTACGTATGGTCAGAAAGTGAAATTGAATTTCGAATTTACTTGGCTGATACTACCAGTAACTCCGAATACATTCACCGTGTTGATAACGTAACTCTGAACGGAACAGTCGCGGTCGTTCCCGAACCTTCATCAACCGCCTTATTAGGGCTTGGAGGTCTCTCCCTGATGCTGCGCAGGAAGCGCAGCTGATAGCTTCAACTCTCCACTTCAACTTGAAAAAACCCTGCCGTGAGCCACGGCGGGGTTTTTTTGTATCCAGCGAATTTTTTGCGTCCGCCGCCGCCGGATGCTGGGATGCCATGGTGGACTATGAAGTGCGGGGCATTTAGCCTCTGTCGCAGAAGTGCATAAATAAAGCGCAGAAGTGTATGCTGTTGATCTTCCTCACTGGGATTGAATACTTAGGCAGATCGTGCTTTTAGCCCTCCTCAGAAGGAGTGACTATCCTTTCGACATAAGTTTTAAAAACTGCATTATTGCGACATATTGAGTAAGCCAAAGAGAATTGCGGTATTAGTAGACACCTCTACGGGGTGGGGCCGTCGGGTGATCCGTGGTGTGGCCAACTACGCTTTCAAGCAGCCTGGCTGGCAGATCACGATAGAACCGAGGGGGACAGCTGAGCAGGTGTCCTTGCCGGAAGGCTGGCAGGGTGACGGGGTGATCGCGCGTATCAGTAGCAAGAGGCTTTATCATGAGCTGAGAGTATTCGGTAAACCGGGAGTGAATGTATCTGGAATTGAGCTCAAGGGAGTGGATATGCCGCGCGTGATCAATGACTACCGAACCTCAGCAAAGTTGGCAGTCGGGCACTTCGCCAACCGGGGCTTTCGTCACCTGGCTTATTGTGGTCCCGATAAATTGAGCCATGTGGCGCGTCATTGTGCGGCTTTTGAGAAAGAAGCCGCCGAGGGTGGATTTTCCTGTGAAGTATTCCGCCGGGACAAAGGCCTTCAAAATAAATCTTGGCAGCAGACTCGGGAAGCGCTGGTTCATTGGCTCAAGAGACTTCCCAAACCGGTCGGGGTTTTCACCTGGGGCTCGGAACGTGGCCGCAGCTTACTCAACGCTTGCCTGGAAGCTGGTATTTCCGTGCCTGAGCAGGTTGCCGTGCTAGGTGGTGATGACGATGAGTTGCTCTGTGATACTTGCACGCCGCCGCTCTCGGCCATCGTGACTCCGGCCGAGCAAGCTGGCTATGAGGCGGCGCGCATTTTGCACGCCCTGATGGAGGACAAGCCGGCACCCGGTGAGGATGTCCTGCTGGCCGCGGACGAGGTATATACCCGGCAATCAACCGATATTCTGGCAATCGAAGATCAGGACGTCAGTAGGGTGGTCAATTATATCCGTGAGAATATTCAAGATTCTTCTCTGCAAGTTGCCGATCTTGCTGATTTGGTAGGCTTGTCACGACGCGCGCTGGAGCGGCGTTTCAATCAAGCACTGGGTTACGGCCCTGCTCACGAGGTCCAGACAACGCGCAATCAGCTGGTCAAAAAGCTGCTTCGGGAGACGGACATGAGTATTACTGATGTAGCTGCGCGGGCGGGATACGCATCTCACGAGTATATGATCCGGGCCTTCAAAAAAGAGACTGGGAAAACACCGCTTAAGTACCGCAGATGGGTGCGTGCCAGGTGAGCTTGTTAGG
>JAQXBQ010000172.1 GCA_029252325.1 Akkermansiaceae bacterium | reverse complement strand
CCTTAGAATACATGCTTTTTTTATGGCTACATTGATTATAATCCTAACCATAAGTTATCGTACCTGCACGCCACTTTTTACTTGCGAGACCTGCTTTAAGTGTTATTGGTTGATAAGTGCTAACTCACTTAGAGTTAGCTCTCCCGAACATCACACACATTATGAAATCTAGAAAAAACTTAACACGTTTCACCTACGAAACTACGGCTTTCCAAGGCTGGCGTCTTTGTTTGAGCCGCACTGGAACCACCTTCACCAAATATTTTTCTGACAAAAAATATGGTGGCGAGCGCAAAGCGCTGAAAGCCTCAGACGGAGCACTCAACGAGCTCCGCGACCTGCTTGACAAATCTCGCAAGGTCAACGGCAAACTAAGCAAGAGCACTATTGCAAAAGCTCATAAATTACTCAAAGCAGCCTAACTAATCAGCATAGGCTAACAAACCAATCAACTCCGCAAAAAAGCAGCTAGGAAATATCCTAGCTGCTTTTTTTTGCTAATCACCATGTGTGTGCTAGTCTCACACCTAGTGAAAAACATTGAATTTTTTAATCGATACAGTGACTGCATGGAAACGGAACTGGTCTATGGTGAAGCTTTTCTCAGGTGGGCGTATGGCAACCCCTTGGGAAAAATTGCACTTCACAGCTTCATCAAAAGACCCGCATTTTCTCGTTGGTATGGCTCTCGCATGAACAAGTCATCTAGCCAATCAAAAATAAAACCTTTCATTGATGATTACGGTCTCAATATTGACGAATTTGCCGACCAACAAGAGTCCTACGCCTCATTCAACGAATTTTTCTATCGTAAGCTCAAAGCAGACGCTAGACCCGTTTCTAACGATGTTATTGTTTTTCCTGCTGACGGCAGACACCTCGCTTTCCCAAACATTGACGATATTGATGGGTTTTTTGTCAAAGGCCAAACCTTTGATCTCAATCAATTGATCGGAGATGATGCTCTCTCATCTCAATATGCCGGAGGCTCACTGATACTATCCAGGCTATGTCCTGTGGATTATCATCGATTTCATTTCCCCGTCAGTGGTCAAGCATCACAGACAAAGCTCATCAACGGCCCCCTTTTCTCAGTATCGCCCATCGCATTGTCACGTAATCTAAATTATCTTTGGCAAAACAAACGAACCATTACCCAAATACAAACTGAATCAGTCGGCAAGGTTTTGATGATGGAAATTGGAGCTACATGCGTCGGTTCAATTCAACAAACTTACCAAGCTAAACAGATCGTCAGCAAGGGTGATGAAAAAGGCTATTTCGCCTTCGGCGGTTCATCTACCATTGTCATCTTTGAACCCGGAGTAATACGCTTCAGTGATGACCTCCTGACGAATTCAAAACAACAAATAGAGACTTATGCCAAAATGGGAGACTCAATGGGCCAAGCACGATAGAGAATTTATCATCTCTTGAAATGCTGCCACCCTTGTTCATTCACCACTACTTCCTCTGATCTTTCCGTCAGCTCCCCGACCACGCTAAGCTTAAGGTCAGGAAACTGCTTTGCCCACGAAGCCCTGAGAGAGTTCGCTATTTGAGATGATACCGTAAAAAGTAATTCATAATCTTCCCCATCACCCAAGGCCTGATCAACGCTAGTACCTTCATTGCAAGGCAAGTTATTTTCGTTAAGCAAATAACCACACTGACTAGACGCAGCCAATCGCGGCAGGTCACAGCCAAGGCCATCGGAAAGGTCCATCATAGAATTAATCTCAAAGTGATCAGTCAGCCAACGAGCCTGATTTACACGCGGCGAAAAACTCAAATGCTTTCCGGTAATAGAGCCACCTAAGCTACCGGTCACCATGACAAGATCGCCAGCCTTACCACCGCTTCTTCTCACACAACGATTTTTCTCAACCCAACCAGTAGCTGCTACAGAAATAACCGCAGCAGCGCCATCAGGAACACTACTGGTTTCTCCCCCACAGATTGTCGCCCCATACAATGACGCACAATTCTGCATTCCATGGTAGAGCTGCTCTAAATAGCTCATTGGCGTCTGAGGTGGCATCGCAATCGTAATTAGCAGATGACTTGGCATACCTCCCATTGCAGCAAAATCGCTAATGACTCTTGCCACCGCCTTCCAGCCTACTTTACTGGCAGCGGTTTCTGATAGGTAATGAATACCCTCCACTATCGAGTCCGTCTTGAGCAATTGATAACGATCGGCCTGATCGAGGTCAACCACAGCACAATCATCCCCCGGACCGACAACCAGCTGATCATCATTTTCACAAGCGCGGCCAAGCTGCTCAATGAGCCTCCCTACCACAGCATTTTCTCCTATATCAACCAATCGACTCATCCAGGTATTTACAGGTTAAATCATAAGTTCTTGCAAAAACAATTCTTAAACAAATTATGAGAACAATTGCTGTAAATTTGGCTTTTTTGACGCATAATATGTATGTGACCCGTGTAATCATTATTCTGATTTGCTCTATCAGCTTATTTACTGTGCCTGCAATAAAGGCTGGCGCCGAACCTAAGCCCGTAGCTGAGTATCTTATTGGAAATGCTCAATACCAAGCGGGTGCTAAAGCAATGGCAGATCGGCTACATCGAATTGCTGTCTCCAAGTTCAGATTGGCGTTGCAAACCGCTGACATGCCAAGCGAAGTCATACCCCATATTCAAATAGCACTTGTGGAGTCACTCATTCGCGCCAGCACCTCACCTCAAGGAGATAGCCAACTCGCATCTGAAGCATTACTTTTACTGAGCGAGGAAGGTCTGTCTGATTTATCATCTACCCCGATCTGGAAAGCAGAAGCTCTGATTGCGTTGGGGCGCTATCAAGATGCCGAAAACATACTATCAACAATATCCAAGCCCCACACGAAATACGACGAAATCCAACTGACACGCGCACGCATCTTGCTCGCACTTGGACAAACCAACGACGCCTTAGGGCTTTTAAACAAGACAGCTCAATCAAGCTCCACTCAAATTAAAAATGCCGCTAATTTGCTAGCCTCGGAAATTCACATCAACCTTGGCAACGATGATAATGCAGCAAAAAAAAAAAAAAAAATAGATGGGCAAGTTGCTGCTGCCGCCAAAATTAAAGAATATTTAGAAGCTAGGTTAGCACTATCCGAGAAAAAGTCTGCTCAAGCAATCGAGCTCTTTCAGAATCTAATCTCTGCACCCGATCATCTGCCTGAACAAATCTTTCATTCATGCATATTGGGCAAAGCAGCAGCTCAAGTAACCGACAATAAGCAAGAAGATGCTATATCAACACTAGTGCAGTTTATCGAAAACCACGCCAATTCTTCGTTACTACCGTCTGCTTTTCACCTCTTAATCGAGATACTCCCCAATGACCTAGATGATGACAATCCAGTCATGTCGAAGCTACAACAATGGAGTGGAGATGTTTTAGTCAGCAACAACAGCCTCTACTTGACGGGTGATAGCAATAGTAGCATCTCACCCTACCTACCCCAGCCTTCTAATAATTACGATCTTGTTAGCTTAGCTCTTTATCACAGATCTGCACTGCTCGCTAGAAGTGATGAACCAAGAAAAAACCAACTTGCCATGGCTCTGCTAGCGCGTTTGCGGGCTCAACATGCCGCGAGCCCCACGCTGCCCGATGAGCTATATCTCAAGCTTTCTTCAGCTTCACTCATTGACACGGCCTACCTTCACCTCAAACAAAACAACCCAAGTCAGGCGACTTTCACCCTTTCCGTGATGGAGAAGATAGCTTTCTCGCCGCGACTTCGAGACGAAGCCAGCTTCTTGCGAGGCCTTCTATTAGCCGAACAAAACGAACCAAGCGAGGCTTTGAGCGCCTTCGATTATGCTCGGCAATCCAGCTCACAGGACATTGCCAAAGCTTCCAGTCTGAATGCCGCTATGATGGCGCTCAAAGATAGCAACCTCAATGCATTTGAGGAAATCAGCACATCCGCCCAAGACAACTTCATCCGAACCTCTCTACATTTAGAGCGGGCCCTTTGGAAATCTGACAAGGGTGACCTTGCTGCTCCAGCTGAACTGGAGTCTTTCATCGTCAATAATCCCGGCCACCAGCGCGAAAATGAAGCCAGGCTCGCACTCGCTGCAGCTTCGGTCATGATCTCCCCGATAGATGTTGATTTGGCAAAAGCCCAAATCGATATCATTGCTCCGCGCCTGACAGATGCTGAGAGCCAGTATACTATAACCAAAATTCTCATTCGAGCAGAAGAGCTAGCTCAAAACTGGAAGGCTGCAGCAGATGCCGCGGAACGCTTCATTGCCAATTTTAGCAACGATCCGAACGTACCATATATAAAACTCAAACTCGGCGAGTCATATTTTCATAATGAGGATTACAATAAGGCCCGAAGAATCCTACAAGAAATTCCAGAAAAACACCCCGAAAGCCCTTACTCAGCTTACGCAAGCTTTCAAGCTGCTATGTCGGCGAGACTGGGAGGAACCACCCAAGCTCGAGAAGAATGTCTGGCCATGTTTCAAAAAATCATCGATGACGGACACACTCATCTAGCTCATGAAGCACGTATCCAGCAAGGTCGAGTATTGATCGACCTTCGTCGTTATCAAGAAGCAGAAGCTTGCCTCGAGCCATTACTTCAAAATAAAGATACGCCCACGTCTCTTCACCGCTCGGCGGGAGTCTTAATGGCAGACTGCCAGCACCGACAAGGACCAACAGATACATTAAAGTACGACAGAGCTATCAAAATCTACAATCAATTGCTCTCTGAAGAGAACATCCCGCTTGCATGGAAGAACAGGCTTCATTTCTTACGGGGACAAACATACGAAAGCATGTCTCAGTGGGCACAAGCCTTCGGCTCATATTATGATGTCGTCATTGAAAACTACCACCCAACATCAGACGAGCCCCACAATGAAGAATGGCTGTGGTTTTACCGCTGTGGCTTCAAAGCACTTTCCATGTTAGAACGTGAAAAGCGGTGGGTGGCAGCAGTGAAGCTCGCAAGACGAGTTGCATCGTTTGATGGACCAAGAGCAGAGGAAGCCACCCAGAGGGCTAACAGCCTAGCAAAAAAACATATGATTTGGGAAGATTCCCCCACCCCACCTGTCGGAGTTGACGCCGATGACAACAAAGATCAACCATAAGCAGATCTAAAAACTTCAATCACTCAATTTATTATGCGCACCGCTGTCTATGCAGGATCTTTTGACCCACTCACCAATGGTCATCTATGGATGATTGAAAAGGGGCTAGAAATGTTTGATCACCTCTACGTCGCCATAGGCAGCAACCCTGCCAAGTCATATACATTCTCAGTTCAAGACCGTATTGACATGCTTGAGGATTCAATTCCTTCATGCGATCGTCTTACTATTTCAGAATTTAAGAACCTCTACCTCGTAGAATACGCACGCAGTGTAGAGGCCCAATATATCCTTCGAGGCATTCGTTCATCAGGCGACTATGAATATGAGCGTGTCATGCGCCACATCAACGCCGATATGGCACCTAGTATCACCACCACTTTTCTGATGCCTCCTCGTGATATTGCAGAGCTATCCTCAAGCATGGTAAAAAGTCTGATTGGCCCTGAGGGCTGGGAAGAATCAGTAAAGCGCTATGTTCCCTCAGCGGTTTTCACCGCACTTCAAAAAAGAAACTAAGCGAAATCAATACTTCATCAGTATCAATTTTCTCGATATCAATTCAATGAGTCTCTGGACAAATATCCAACAAACATTAATCCAGCTTGTCGATGACAAGCAGGACTTCTGGCAGTGGACCGCTCTCATTTTATGCCTCATAGGAGCCGCTGGCATTTCTTTTCTCCTCAGCACTAAAGTATTTCGTAAAGGCTCTCAATGCCACGCCACTATAACTCGCTTTTTCAATCCCGGAAAAAAAGTCAGTCTCGTCCCCACTAGTTTCTGTATCCTGTTATGGATTACTTGGTCTGCACGCATTCAGTGGTCAAAACAATTTGCCGTACAAGGGGATTCCTCTATCCCCTCTAACTATATCTTTACAACCGCATTACTTATTTCTGCGCTTGTCATCTACCAAGTCGCCACGGCTGTATCGAAGGGGCGCTCAGCCCCCAAATTTTTGGGCGGCCTCATGCTCATCATTTTTGCGCTTCAAGTGTTTGGCTGGCTTGAGCCTCTGAGCCTAGCGCTCCAGGGCATACGGCTACCGCTTGGAAATATAGAAATTAATGTCTGGGCTATCATTTCAGCTATCGCAGCTCTTTTCATCTTACTTTGGCTTGTCGGTCTTTCTGTAAGATTCATCGATAGTGTGCTCAAACCTCGGACAGATATCCCCCCGTCAATCAAAGTTCTCATCGGCAAAGGCTCACGATTAACCCTCTACATCATAGCCATTGTAGGTGCTTTAAAGATAGGAGGTGTCCCTCTAGGTGGGCTCACCGTTTTTTCTGGAGCTTTGGGCCTTGGTCTTGGCTTCGGCTTACAAAAAGTAATATCGAACCTTGTAGCTGGGGTTATCATGCTGCTCGACAAATCAATTAAACCAGGAGACGTCATCGAGATAGAGGGAACCTTTGGCTGGATCAATTCCCTACGCTCACGCTATATCTCAGTGATTACAAGAGATCGCAAAGAAATCCTTATTCCTAACGAAGATTTCATCACCAACAAGGTCATCAACTGGTCATTCACCGATCGTGTTGTAAGGATCAAAGCTGATGTTGGAGTCTCTTACGCTACTGACATTCCAGAAGCTATTCGTATTTGCAAAGAAGCGACAAAGGATATTCCTCGTGTTTTAGCTGACCCAGCTCCTAATTGCCTTCTCAAGGAATTTGGAGACTCATCGATCAATCTGCAAATACGATTCTGGATCGACGACGCACCACAGGGCGTCAGCAACGTTCGTTCTGAAGTTCTCATCGCTGTATGGAAAGCTTTTCGTGAACACCATATCGAAATTCCCTTCCCCCAACGTGACCTGCACATCAAATCTAATGATTTCAAACAAGTCACCTTAAACTCCAACCATGAATAACCCTTAAATAATATGTCCGCGCTTACATTATACCCTATCGACGAAATCATTGCTGAAATTGAATCAGGCAAGATGGTAATCGTCGTTGATGACCCTGGCCGAGAGAACGAGGCTGACTTAGTCGCTGCAGCAGCCAAGGTTACGCCTGAAATGATCGCATTCATGGCTAATCATGGTCGCGGGCTAATATGCGCACCTATCACGGCTACAAGAGCTCAGGAGCTTGATCTTCCTCCTATGACACCTCGTAATACTGAATCACAGAAGACAGCCTTTACAGTGTCTGTAGATGCATCCGAGGGTATCACCACTGGCATTTCTGCCGCAGACAGAGCAGAAACAATTCGATTGCTTGCTTCCTCAGAGGCAAAAATGAATTCTCTAGTACAGCCGGGTCACATTTTCCCACTTCAGGCGGTCGTTGGTGGAGTGCTGCGGCGCGCTGGACACACCGAGGCCTCCATTGACCTTGCTCGCCTTGCAGGATTGCCAGAGGCTGGAGTGATTTGTGAAATTATGAATGAGGACGGCTCAATGGCTCGTTCAGGCACTCTAGGCGAATACCAACAACAGCACCAACTTAAGGCATGTAGTATTGCAGATCTCATCGAATACCGAAGGCGCTCAGAAAAACTAGTACGCCATGCGGAAACAATCTCCATGCCAACTGATTATGGTGAATTCAACTGTCATCTCTACTATGTCGATCACGCTGAAGACAGCACAGCAGGTCATCACCTCGCATTCACTCGGGGTGACATCTCACCTGACCAGCCGACACTAGTACGCGTTCATTCAGAATGTCTGACTGGAGATGTTTTTCATTCGCAGCGCTGTGACTGTGGAGGGCAGCTCGACACGGCTATGAAGCAAATCGCTGAAGAAGGAGGGGTTTTACTCTACCTACGCCAAGAAGGACGAGGTATCGGCTTACCAGCAAAAATCCACGCCTACAAATTACAAGAGCAAGGCCTCGACACAATCGAAGCCAACGAAAAACTAGGCTATGGCTCAGACCTCAGAGACTATGGCATGGGAGCTCAGATACTCTACGATTTGGGTGTAAGAAAAATAAAGTTGCTGACCAACAACCCCAAAAAAATCATTGGGCTCGAAGGCTACAACTTGGAGATCACTGAGCAAGTCGGGCTGAGTATTAAATCTAACCCTCACAACGAGAAGTATCTTCAGACCAAAAAAGATCGCATGGGACACACCTTATAGGGTCTCATCTCAATAGCCCGCACACAGATTTGCGCAGCTAGCGATCAACCCCTTTGGACAAAAGGAGGAATAGCACAGCCAATAGCATCTGCCGTAGCACGTAGTAGCTCAGCCTCACGGCTTGCGACTACGCCATCATGCATCACCGCCAACCCCAACATTCGAATGAGTTGTTTCTTAACAAGAGGAGCTGCGGCATCAAATTTCTCCAGTGCAACCTCGATCGATCTCAAGCCACAATCTGACGACGGTGCCATCTCAAGTTTCCAGCCCCACTCAGAAACTACCGCTCGATAGGCACTGGCCATTTGATCTTCGCCTCCGATTGCTGCCATCGTTGTAATCAAAATATTTGCCTCTGCCATCAGCATTTCGATACTTCGATACTTCATTTTAGCCATCGGCTTAGGTCGAAAATGAGCATTCAAATGGCGCTCTACCACGTGCTGTAGCATGAACTCGAACAAATCCACCTGCCCATCACTTGCTATCAGCCACTGCGTAATTTCGACAAAGCGGTCATATTCAGGCAGTGATAAACGTCGGAGCGCCGGAATAGACAAATCAATAAGGGCCATCTTCTCGGAAGAATGCAAGCCAACCAACTGCTGATTCCAGTGCAGTGCGAGCTTACCAGCGTCATCCCCTGCCCCATTTTTTATGAACCTTACCTCCTCCTCGCGTAGTTGATTATCCTCGGCTAATAACAAAGCAAAAATAAGAGCCTGCGCCTCTTCGCGGTCGTGAGCTGCCCTGATCCAATCATCATTTAGGGCCGTATAGATATTGTGCCCCACACCTGCATCAACTTGTGATGGCTCACCTAATGCTTCAATTTGAGCACAAGAAATGGGAGGAGGATCAAGAGGTGGAGGCTTCGACTGGTTAGTTCCACTGAACCCACTGATGCGTTGGTCTACCTGCTCATTACTTACTGCCCTACCTGCTGCGACGTCAGGAATCGCAGAAGCAACAAACTCCCCGTCCCAGTTTTTTTGAATCGTTTTAATCCTCACGTCCAACGGAGGGTGCGTCGCGAGGCCGTAACTGAACATCCCCCCATCAGTGAAAAACAAATGGCTCGCTTCAGCTGCCTTGGCTGCATTGATTTTGGAATCTCCCTGCTGCCCACCAATTTTTTTTAACGCACCGGCAATGCCTTCAGGATCTCTCGTAAATTGCACAGCAGAGGCATCGGCCAAATACTCACGTTGTCTGGATATAGCAGCTTGTATCAACCTACCAAAGAAAACACCAATACTACCAACAACCATTAAAGCAACACCTGCCAAAACGATAACAACAACGCCTGCACCATTGTTTTTACTTCCAGAGCTCCGAATCCTCGTGAACCTTAACATCTGAAAAAGCATGCGCCCAATCATCGAGATCATGAGCACTCCAAACAACAACCCCATAAGGCGCATATTGAGCCGCATATCCCCATTCAAAATATGGCTAAATTCGTGAGCCACCACGCCTTGAAGCTCAGACCTCGTCAATCGCTGTAAACACCCCCTGGTTACAGCGACCACGGCATTACCAGGTTCTGTGCCGGCCGCAAACGCATTGATAGCTAACTCGTCGTCCATTAACCAAATGCCCGGCACCGGCACGCCTGAAGCTATTGCCATTTCTTCAACAACATTTACCAGTCGGCGCTCATCAATATCACTTGTATACGGATCAACCTGCCTAGCACCCAAGTCCCTTGCAACAACTGAACCACCACCATTAAGCTGCATCGTTTTGAAAAGACTACCCGCGCCCATCACGCCACCTGTCGAGAGTGCTGTGGCTACAAATACGCCTGGCATCCACGGACTGACCGCAACTCCAGTGTAAAGCATTGCAAAATACACAATACCATAAACTGAGAGAATCACTCCAATAATGGCGAGAACGAAATAGGCAACTAGCCACTTCGTCCTGCGTCTTGCATCATCTTGTGCCGCAAAGAAGTTCATCGAAATTTGGCTACCGCATATGAGCAAGCAATGAGATTTGGAAGCGATTAAAATTCAACTTTTACCGCTTTACGCTCTGCTTCTTCAGTTACTTCAAACAAACTTGCGGTTCCAAAATTAAAGGTCCCCGCAATCAAGCTAGCAGGAAACACCTCAGTCTGCGTGTTGTATTGGGTAACCGCGTCGTTGTATGCTTGCCTTGAGAAAGCTATCTTATTTTCAGTAGAGGTAAGTTCCTCGCTGACCTGCATCATGTTAGCATTACTTTTAATGTCAGGGTAAGCTTCAGACAGAGCAAAGAAACGTCCCAAGGCTCCACCAAGGCCTCCTTCCGCAGCTGCCAGTGCGCCCATCGACGAGGCGTCCTCTGTGCTTACATTTTGACGAGCCGAACTCGCTGTATTTCTTGCCTCAATCACAGCCTCCAAGGTTTCTCTCTCATGCTTCATGAAACCTTTGGCTGTCTCCACAAGATTTGGGATCAAGTCGTAACGCCTTTTTAATTGAACATCAATTTGAGCAAAGGCATTGCGATACAGGTTACGCAGTTTGACAAGGCCATTGTAGATGCCAATCACCCAGAGGGCTAAGACAAAAACAATACCTACTAGAATTACAAGAATAGTGATAGCTGTGGTCATGGTAGTTGTTTGGTTGTTCGTTGGTGAGATAGCTCTCCGGAGGACGAGCATTATTCTCAACTCCTATGTATAGACAAGCACAGCCATGTTGCCATTACAAAAACATAGCAGAATTATAGCTCCATACTAACCCAAGCTATGCCACTGAAAACTATCAATCGACCTTCTTACCAAGCAGGCGCTTCACGTCCTCCAACATCATATAAACAGACGGAACCAGTAACAAAGTAATGAAGGTTGCGAACAAGATACCAAAGCCAAGTGAGACAGCCATAGGCACCAAGAACCGAGCCTGCATATCTGTCTCAACAAGCATAGGCATCAAGCCCGCAAAGGTGGTCAATGAAGTGAGTAAAATCGGCCGAAAACGTGCGGCACCCGCATTGTGAACTGCTTTGATCAGGGATCCGTCTTCTTTTCGGTGACGGTTAACATACTCTACCAACACCAAGCTATCATTAACAACCACTCCAGCGAGTGCAATGATACCACACAGCGACATAATGCTAAGTTCCATACCCATTAAAATATGTCCTGCTACCGCGCCTACGATGCCAAAGGGAATCACACTCATCACAATCACTGGCTGGATGTATGACTTTAAAGGGATAGCCATCAACACATAGATACCCAATAGCGCGAAGATAAACTTTACCCCCATCTCTGAGATCGAATCCTTCTGATCTTTCTGTTCTCCCAAATAATCCCACGACACCCCGGGAAACTGAACCGACAGCGCTGCAAGCACTTCTTCGTTGAAACGCGACACCACCTCATTGGCATTGGCCTTTGATCGATCTACATCAGCACTAATTTTAATCGATCGCTTACGATCTACCCTATGAATTGATGCTGGACCTCGTTGTGGTCTGGCACTTGCAACCTCCAGAATCGGAACCTCATTACCTTGTGAATTCTTGAGTCGCACATTCTCAAGGTTCTCAATCGACCTCCTCTCGCCTGCAGGATATCGCACCATCACCTTCACTTCATCACGCCCACGCTGAATACGTTGCACTTCTTCACCATAAAACGACTGCCTGATCTGACGCGCTACCGTTTGCAGACTAAAGCCCATTGCTCTACCAGCAGGTGTGATCTCCTCATAGACAAGTTCACGTTTCCCTTTTCTATTATCAGTGGAGATGTCTTTGACGCCGGCATAGCCGTTAAGCTCATTGGTGATATGACTTGCCGCTTGTTTTAGTACTGAAAGATCTCTTCCAGAAATTTCGATATCAATGGCATTGCCGCTCGCTCCAGTTTCTTGCCTAAAGCTTAATTCAACCACCCCAGCGATCAGACCAATTTCGTCTCGCCACGCAGTGATAAACTCATCAGCTGAAATGTTACGCTCAGCTGCTGGGCTCAGTTCAACTGTAACCTCACCCAAATTACTACCAATAGGAATGCGCTCTGCCCCGAAACCCATTTGAAACGGCTGCGTACCCGATGTTGCCAAGATATGCACCGAGACAGGCAGCCCCTCTTTATCACGGTATCTCGCACCCACAATCTGCGCAGCTTCCTCAATCCTCTCTATTTCTATCTCTGTAATGCTAAAGGGAACACCAGTCGGCATTTCAAGCTTTGCGGTAACAACGTCACCTTCCACCTTAGGCATAAATTCAAACGGAACCCACTTCCCCATGACCAAACCTGTGACCGCCATCAACAGGGCCACAAAAACTGCCCATACAGAATAACGATGCCGGAGGCAGCTCATCAAAAACGGCTTGTAAATACGCTGCACAAAACTTTCCAAACCACCTGCAACCCGCCGCTGAATCCGAAAAATGATGTTAACTCTATCACCCTCGATATGTGGCTTAAGCAAGGCGAGGTGCGCTGGCAAAACCAGTTTAGACTGCAGCAAGGAAAACATGAGCACGGGAATGACAATGAGCGGAATATTAGGCCAAATTTTTCCACTTACTCCACTAATACCTAGCATTGGTGTGAATGCGGCCATCGTCGTCAATATCCCAAAGATAACAACAGTCCCGACCTCGTGAGTGCCCTTCCAACTCGCCTCCCTAGGATGCTCGCCGCCCTGAATACGACGATAGACATTTTCCCCAACAATAATGGCATCATCTACGACAATGCCCAAGACGAGGATGAAAGCGAACAAAGAGATCATATTGATAGACACTCCTAATTCAGGCATCAGCCATATACCTCCAGCAAAAGATACAGGGATACCGAGCGCTACTAAAAACGCCAAGCTGGGCCTCAAGAAAAGAGCCAGCACTAGAAAAACAAAGAACAAGCCTGTAGCGCCATTACGCATCAGCAAATTCAACCGCCCTTTCAACAATTCACTACTATCATTCCATAACTCCAACTCAACCCCTTCGGGTAATTGAGATGGCGCAACATTATCTATATAGTCTCTCACCGCTTTTGAAATCAACAGTGCGTTCTGCTCACCCGTGCGATATACATTTACAAGTACGGTTGCCCTGCCATCAAAATGAGAGCTGATATCAACATCTTCAAAACCATCAATAATCTTAGCTACTTCACTAAGTTTTAATACTGACCCATCAGGCTTTGTGGTCACTATTACATCCTCAAATTCTTTTGCCGTGTAGCGCTTGCCTTGAGCTCTAATCACAACCTCCCCTCCAGTGGTTCGAATCGAACCACTGGGCAGGTCCAACGAAGTTCTGCGCACAGCATCGGCTACCTGTTGCAAACTCAACTGATGGCTGCGAAGCGTCTTCTCAGAAACTTCAATCGAAATCTCATAGGGCCTGACTCCCGTCAAAGTAGCCTTCGTGATTTTAGGCTCCCCACTCAGCATCCGGTCAAACTTAGCTCTAAGGCCTTTTGGCTGCGGGGCTTTATAATCTAACAAACCATCGCGCACGATTTCACCCAACTCACGCATTGTTTTCTCATCAGCATCAGCGGATACCGCAATACTCATCACCTGGATATCTAGTCTAGCCTCTTCCAATGTAGGCTTTTCAGAATTCTCAGGGAAATTAGTAATAGCGTCTACCTTTGTTTTGAGGTCCCCCATTACATCACGGACATCATAACCAGTTTCTACCTCTACCGTGACGGCACCCATTGATTCCATTGCGGTGGACGTCACCCTTTTCACCCCGTTGACATCAGCGATGGCATCCTCCAAAGGCAGTAAAACTCCATCTTCAACCTCCTCAGGTGTAGCATTGGGAAATGGAACCTGAACCAATACAGCATCTAAAGAAATATTGGGGAATACTTCTTTCTTGAGCTTAAACCAAGTCGTAATTCCTGCCAGTAACACCAGCAACATCACGAAGTTGGCAGCCACGTGATTTTTACTGAACCATTGAATTGCTTTCTGCATATCTCTGATGAGGATTCTTCGTTACTCTTTAGCGTATCGCATCTATTCTTGAATCGATAGCCCCATCCCAGGAACTGGCGTCTCCATCGGGCTGATTATCACGCGAACCCCGTCTTCTATACCCGCGGAAATTAACACACTTTTTGCCAGCGTTCGTGCTGGAGTAACCGTAACAATATCTAATTCATTATCCCCATTTACCGTCAACAGCGTATTATCAGCCCTTAGCGCACTACGCGGAAGCTTTATCACCTGATCTATTTTTCGACCCTGAATTTCGGCTTCAACAAAAAGACCCAGTGGAGGCAGCCTATATACCCCTTCATCGTCAGCAGCATTAATACTAACAACTAAATAGATCGTCATCGTTTGCTGATCAACTTGGCTTTCATTGCGGATTACTGACCCCTGCCAACGCCTGATTTCACCTCCTAATGAGGCTTTAATAATTACACTAGATCCAACAATTTCATCCTCATCTAGATAGCCTAACTCCTCAAGCGTTATCGGAACACGAGCTTCGAACGCGTCTACAGAATACAGATCCGCCAAGCGAGCCCCGGTCATCACATAGGAACCCAAGTCAGTGTAAGTAGCCTCTACTCTGCAGTGATACGGCGCGCGCAGCTTGGTCCGCTTCAAATCTCGCTTTGCTTTCTCCATCGCTGCTTGAGCGGCTTCTACATGCGCCCTGGCACTTTCGATCTGTGGCTTGCGTATCACAAGATCCGAAGGCTCACCCCGACCAAGCTTTTGCCAATCACGTTTCGCCTGCTCGGATCGCGCCTCCTCCTGAACAAGCAGTAATTGAGCGTCAGCAAGAGAGGATCGGGCACTGGCAAGTCCAGCAACATAATCTGCACCATCAACCTCAAGTAGCACCTCATCTTCATCAAATACCCCCCCTGCTTCAAATTTAGGTGAAACTACCACTACTCTCCCCTGCACCTCAGAAGCCGTCTGAGTCTTCCTAGCCGGCTCTACTCTGCCCTGTGTGTTGACAACCAGCTGCTCTGTTCCTGAATAAGCTTCGATGACATTTACCACTGGGATCACACGAGGCGGAACCTCTCTATCGGCTACTGGCCCATTTTCTTTGAGATACTTCATCACTACAAAACCCACGAGCAAAACCAAAACCAGCGCCACCAACTTAGATCGATGAATCCACTTGCTGGTCACTATTGCATGTTCTGATTGAGAATTACTTACTTCTTCCTTCATAAATGATATTTCTATTGATCGTTAACTTCAAAGCCGCCTCCCAGAGCGAGGTGTAGGTCTATGCGATTATTCAAACGCAGCCTACGTAACGCTACAGACTGTGACTCCAGTTGTATCTTGCGTGTCTCAGCCACAAACAATGTGAGCACATTACCATTACCCTCTCGGTAATCATCTTCGGCTGCCTGCGCAGCATCTCTTGCCAAATCACGGGCCTCCAACATCTCTCGCTCGCGTCGGCGTAACCATAGTTCCCCAGATAACGCCTGCTCAACTTCACCAAAGGCGCTCAGAACTGTTTGATGAAGAGCTGCAAGAGCTTCCCGCTGACTCGATTTGCGGGCTCTTATCTCACCGCGAACTCGACCACCAGTTAGCAGTGGTTGCAATAAATTTGCCCCCACTGACCACACCCCAAAATCACTATTAACAATATTGCTCAACGCCTCCGTTGTCGTTCCTGTCGATCCCGTGATGGTAAAGCTTGGAAAAATAGCGAGTTGCGCTTCTTTGATTCGTTTTACCTTGGCTGCATAGCGCCTCTCTGCCGCCATAATATCTGGCCTGCGAAGCAGTAACTCCGAAGGCAAACCAGAAGGTGGAGTCGAGGCTACGGCAGGTAGGGCAACACGCCCAAGCAGTCTCGCTGCAGGATATCTACCCATGAGCAGCTCTAATTGACGGCGGGCGTTATCTTGATTCCCCTGCCTGTTCGCTAATTCTGCTTTGGCGGTAGCCACATCAGTTTGAGACAGCCTCAACTGTGAAGCTGAGCCGCCTTCTTCTTGCATATCCCTTTGAAAGCGGCCTCTTACAGCATCCTCCGTTTGTTCCCTTGTTCGTAATGCTCGCCGCGCCAATGACACTTGCTGATTTGCTTCTGCCAGTGCAAACCAAGCTTTACATACCTGCGCTGCCAATGATGCCCGCGCAGCACGGTAATCTAAACTTCCAGCTTGCCACTCTGCGATGGCTGCCGATTTACCCGCGCGTGCTCGCCCCCAGACATCAAGCTCCCAGTCCACCTTAAGATCAACACCATAGCTTTCTGACAAAGTGGACCCTCCAAATGGAAAACCGATAAACCTTGTTTTCCTTCGATCTGCATTGGAGCTCAAGGTCAGCTGGGGCTTCGTCAACGCCCCCTCAACGCGTGCAGCTTCATAAGCGCGCGCTACACGCTCAGCAGCGATACTCATTTCATAATTCGAGCTCAAAGCTTCATCCACAAATTGAGAGAGTGCATTATCATTAAATCGTTTCACCCAATCAATATCCACGCCTACCCTTGCCTGATTGGTGGCAGCCCACTTACCAGGCACCGGTTGATTAACATCTGACAACATCAGATCGGGTGCTCTCGCCACACAAGCTAGCAACAAAAGAGGAGTCGCCAGCATTATGATGAGCCTCACTCTTTAGCTCCTTTCTGAGTCAAAAATCCAGCCTGGCAGAAATCAATCATCTCTTGGAATTGAGCCTCGGCATCGGGATCCCCGCAAGCCCCATCTGTCAGGCTATGCAGCAAATCGCCGTGTAGCAATGTTTGAGCCATGACACCAAAAGTAAAATGAAGCCGCCACAAAGTCAGCTCCGTCGTGAGATTCGGTGCCGCAGCTAGCAAAGCCGAGGTGAAAGTCTCTGCCACTTTTTTTATTCCGGGAATCATATCCTCAGGCAAACCTCCTTGGTGATCAATCACACATCTCCCCATTAACTTAAAAAACAACTTCTCACTCATCTCGCTTCTTTTGACCACAGTGAGAAATGGCCTCATGAATGCCTCGAGAATTTCTCTCACATTGGCCACTCTGCCTTCGGCAGTGAGCTCAGCAATTATTCTCAAGCGTTCTTCATTAATGGGCTCGATGTAGCGACACTGAATCGCCTCAAACAACTTCTCCTTACTGCCAAAATGATAATTGACTGCCGCCACATTCACTGCCGCGTTACTGGTGATGTCGCGCAGAGAGACTGCTTCAAAGCCGTGCTCAGCGACCAAGCACTCTGTCGCTTCCAAAATTCGCGACTTGGTAGATTTACTCACTTTCGACATTCAAGCATATGTTTAAATCAAACGCTTTAAAATGCAAGCTCTTTCATGACGCAACCTTCACCCATCCAAAGATTTTGTCATTATTATCCCACTGGTTCTTGCCAGTCGCACCCATGACAGTCTAGCTTTCTGCCATGAAGATTGGTTTAATTGGATGCGGCAGGATGGGTAGCGCTCTCATTGGAGGTATTGCAAAATCGGGCATTACCACAGCACAGGATATTGTCATCTTTGACCCCAACTCGGATTCAGTAACAAAAACCACCCGAGATTGTGGAGTCAATGCAGCCCATAACAACTTGGATGTAGCCGCAAGAACTCAAACTATATTACTGGCCGTCAAACCTCAATACATCAGCCAAGTATTGGAGGAAATTGCTCCCGCCATCACCAAAGACCATTTGCTTATTTCCATCGCTGCCGGTGTCACTATCAAAAAAATGGAACAAACCTGCCCCAGCCAGACACGCATCATAAGAGCTATGCCCAACACCCCTGCACTGATTAGCCTGGGAGCCACCGGCATCGCCCCAGGAAGCCACGCAACTCGACAAGACCTCGAACTAGCTCGCGAACTACTTCAATCGGTAGGCATCGTCACTCTGACTCAGGAATCACAACTCGATGCCGTCACAGGCCTTTCTGGCAGCGGCCCCGCCTACGTCTACACCTTTATAGAATCCCTCGCCCTGCAAGCAGAAAAGGAGGGCCTACCCCTCGACGAGGCACTGAAACTAGCCACACAAACCGTCATTGGCGCCGCCCACATGGTAGAGCAAACCGACATGACACCGAGAGAACTCGTCGAGCAAGTCACATCTCCAGGAGGCACCACCCTCGCTGGGCTTGCCGCACTTTCCGAACATGGATTTGAAAAGAGTATCGCCGCGGGCGTTCATGCTGCTGCAGAGAGATCACGGGAAATAGCAGCAGAATCCTGATCTAGCCTGGAGCCACGATAAACACGGTTAATAGATGTGTTATCTAGACTTACGCCCTCAATCGCTGCTCCAAAGCTGCCGATTTCCACCGATTCATCCCGATTCCATTTGCCAAAACAAGCTAAGGGCATTACTCTTAAAACGCTTTCAGTATCAACTTTAACAAACAATAATCACATGGGACCTCTCGGATATCCAGAAATGGTGGTCATCTTCTTGATCATCCTCCTTCTTTTTGGCGCAAAAAAACTACCTCAGCTTGCTCGAGGACTTGGCAAAAGTATGGGTGAATTCAGAAAAGCCAAAGATGAGTTTGAACACGAAATCACCAAGGCGGAGGACGAAGTAACACAAGATACTAGTCCTCCATCATCCGCAGCCAAGAACACACAACCACAGGACGAAAAAGACGCCTGATTACGAGCCCCTCACTTCCAAAATGGCTACTGCTCGACGATTGTTTATAGCCAACACTGCCCCGATTCTCATCGGGGTATTTTTGTGCCTGTTTTGCAGCAACTGCAAGGAGTCCAGAAATTCGACAGGGCAATGGGATGGCGGTTCCAATTCAAAGTCGCAACTAAACCATCATTCCGCACAGCAGCCCTTAAATGAAAATACAACAGCCGCAGCTCCTGTAGCCCCTGAGAAAAACCAAGCTCCAGTTCGTTTTCTTGCCTACAATCTGAAAAATTATTTAACGATGCGGCGCTACAGCGATGGTAAGGCAGTTTACACAAAAAAACCTGAAGCGGAAATTACCGCTCTCATCGAAATCATTGGCTCAGCCAAACCTGATATTCTCGGAGTGTGCGAAATTGGTAAGCAAGCCGACCTCGTGGATCTGCAAAAACGCCTTGCGGTCGTCGGTTTAGACCTCCCACACCTACATAGGGTTCATGGTTCAGACCGCACCCGAGCACTAGGCTTGCTATCCCGTTTCCCGATCATCAAGACCAGCACGCCTAAGGAAATTCATTATACGATCGAAAGCATACCCTTTAGCATCAGCCGCGGCATCTTAGATGCTACGGTCAAACTACCTCGCCGAAACCTACGACTTCTGGGCGTGCACTTCAAATCTAAGCGCCCTATCAAAGACGCTGATCAGGCTCTCATGCGACGCAATGAAAGCCTGCTCATGCGCCAACACATCAAAGAAATCATGCAAGAATCCCCCGATACTCATTTACTCGCTTATGGCGATTTTAATGATACCAAGAAAAGCAAATCCGTATCTAGCATACGCGGAAGGTCTAACAGCATATCATACATGCACATGATTGATTTATTGGATCAACGAGGAGAAAGTTGGACTCACCATTGGAAGCATGAGGACATTTATTCCCGAATCGATTTTGTCATGGCCAACCCTAAGCTTAAGCCCTTCATCAACAAGAAAGAGAGCAAACTACTCGACCACAAAAACTGGGAGACAGCCAGTGACCACCGACCGATGTTAGTTGTCATTGATTAAGGTAAGCTCACACCATTCCGAGCAATGCCAACATTCGCCCCGTCTTACCTTTCTCCTGACGATAGCTATAGTAATCTCCTACATTACTTGCTGTGCAGATATTAGCATCCATATAATGCTCCTCAAGAATACCTGCGCTTAATGCCTGCTGGCGAATATCTTCGCCGAAATCAATCTCGTAAAAAGGGGGCTTAATACACGGAGAGAGCACCACCTGGATATCAGCTGGAGATGAACCATATTGATCCTGCATCAGCTGAATCGCCTTGCCTGTGATGTCACCTTCCGTGCCCTTCTTTCCCGAGTGCAGCAAGGCGACGACTCTTCTTACTGGATCATGAAGATAAACAGCACCACAATCAGCCACGTAAATACCCAAGAGCACCCCAACATCCGAAGTCATCAAACCATCCACTTCCGGCCAAGTCTTACGCGCATCTTCAGCCGTTACGATTACTATCTTTGAGCCGTGCACCTGCTCGGCTAAATGGAGCTGGTCCCAACAAAAACCCAAATGACTGACCTCTTGCTCATGAGCAGGTTGCAATCGATCCAACACTTCGTCTTTGTTCAAAGTCAGCTCGACCCCTTGGATACGGCCAATGAAGGCCGAACAAACCCCCTTGTGCTGCTCTAGCGAAGATAAAAAACGAGGCATTTGCATTACTGGCTCAAAGCCTCAACGCAAATGCCCCGTTATGCAAGCCTACTCAGTTACCAGATTGATAACTGAGGGCTTAACGCTAGTGTCTTATTGTGAGCGGCCAGCAAGGGCACGGTTCACATGATCCACAGTGTCTGATTCATCTTCATCCATATCTGACATAATATCAGAGAGGCTTGAAGCGATCTCACGGCGCATACGCGCGACTAGCTCAGAACCCTTTTGGGTAATACGAACCATGATCTTGCGACGATCCTCGGCTGCATGCACACGCTCAACATAGTTTAATTTCTCCAGGCGGTCTACAAGGCCTGTAGCGGCCGCAGTAGAATGACCCATCTTTTTAGCAATATCGGACATTGTCAGATATTCTTCGCTTGAAAGATAAGCCATTAAGAAAAACTGAGGAAATGAGATATTTCCACGATTTAACTCGCTGGATAAATTAAGGATGCATGAACGCTGTGTAAACAGAACGAAGTCTGCAAGGCGGTCCGTATCGACGGAGCTAGTATTGGAGGGACTAGTTTTCATATTATTTTGTGTTTATTAGTGTTTTGGTTATCACC
>JAQXBQ010000158.1 GCA_029252325.1 Akkermansiaceae bacterium | reverse complement strand
CACTAAAAACATGGTAGTGCTACGCTGATATTTATTACCGCCGTTTACGATTATCAATTCATTATGAAAACAAAGTTTCACTCTTTTCCCTCAGCGAGCGCAAAGGGGTTTACCATGCTCGAGCTCCTAGTCGCGATGTCGGTCACGGTGGTCTTATTAGGCATGGTTACATTCATGACGGGCGTGTCGATGGACGGTTACAAAGGCAGCCGAGACAAGGTGCTGGGGGGGCGGCAAGCCAAGGAAGCGCACGAGGCGATCACCCAAGACTTTGAAGCGATGGTGGCTCGTGCCGACGGTAGTGAAGCCATGTGGTTGTATGCGGGCGTTGAGCCTGAATTAGATGGGGATGTGGTGGGAAGTACAACGCTTGCTGGTCCGGCAAATAAGAAGATAGTTAATTCATGCAGATTGATTTTCTTCACGGGGGCTCCTGATCGTTACGATGGTGATATTGGCGGTGCCAACGATAACGGAGGTGATGTTTCCGCGGTGAGCTACAGGTTGGTTTACCGTGATCAAATATCAGGAGCTGCTGCCAACGCAGTCGGGGCATTTCCATCTTACACGCTTTATCGCCATCTTGTGGATCCAGATGATACGTTCACAAACGTGCTAGGTCAGACTGATTTGACGGCTCCTGTCAATCCACCAGCACCAGCACCACCGGTGGTCAACCAGTTTACGGATACTCTGGATTTCACTGCAGAAAATGTACTTGCTGAGAATATCTATCAGATGACGGTGACCTTTCTTGTACAGCAAGCTAATGGAGTGAGTCGCTTTACCATTGGTGCAAATGCAGGCCAGCAACAATATCATTCACTTGTCATTAGGGGCAATGGCATCCTTTCAAAAGCGGATGCTGCCTCGGCTGAGGTGGAGGAAGAAGGCCAACTCGTCGGTGTCGAGATCGGCATGACCGTGCTCTCAGAGCGTGGGCTGGTGATGACCCAGAAAGGTGGCATGTCGCGACAGGAGATCATCAACGAATACGGAACCCACTACACCGACACGGTCAGCGTGCCACGCTTCTAAGTGATGAAAAACTTATCTACTTCTATTGCCCTTGTAGCTATTACCTTGGTCAGCTTGCTCCTCAGCTCATGTGGGACAGGTGGATCTAATCGGCCTGCTGTATCTGCTGAATCTACAAAATTGAAGGATCAATCGTCTGCTACTAGTGTGTCAGCGCAGGGTGAGACGGCACGCTTGAAGCTCAGTAATAAGTTTTATCGCCCGATTGTGGTTCGCCTCGAACGTCTTGGGGAAACAGGGCGCAGAGATGTTACCGTGCCAGCTCGATCAAGTGAATCGATTCGCCTAAAAGCCGGAACCTATAAGTACAGTGCTGCTGCAGAAGGGTTTCGCCCCATTTCTAAGTATAAGGAGATCGAGGCTAGACGCAGTTACACGCTCTATTTCTAGTGTGCTAATATCCTAGCTCAGCGGGGATTTATTTTTTTATGATATGAGTGAGGTTTTCTCATTAATGAAAAAAGCACATCACATCCTTGTCTTATTGGCTCTAACATGGGGTGCTTTATCGGTGGTTTCTTGTTCTTACACCCACCCTAACCTCAGGCCAAAGCCATCGAGAGGGGATGCGCTCAAACCTCATGTGACGATACATAATCATTCCCAACAAGATATTGTGGTTGGTGTCGACGGGCCGGAAAGTCGTTTGATTGAGATCCCCGCGGGTAATCATCGCAAGATTTATCTGAGGTCGGGTGCTTATCAGTATGCGATTGCGGCGGAGCATATCAGTCCGGTTACTGGGCATAAGACATTCAAAGCAAATCACCGCTATACGTGGAATTTTGGTGTCAAACAGGTGCCAGGGGTAAGCTTTTAATACCTTGTGCTCAAAAAGACGAAATCAGATGCCACAAGATTTGTGTTTTGGTGGCTTTTTGAATTTTGGGGTTTGGTAATTAGTCGTGGCAGGGTTAAACAAAAGCCATGGCCAAACTTCGTATTGTTTTCATGGGCACGGGCGATATTGCACTGCCTTCAATGCGTGCCTTGCTCAATGATGTCGAGCAGCCTCATGAGCTCGTGGCCCTTGTTACTCAGCCAGACAAGCCGGTAGGTCGCAAGCAGGTATTGACTGCCCCTGCTATCAAAGAGCTCGCATTAAGTCATGATGTTGCAGTGTTGCAGCCAGAGTCTGCGCGCGAGGCAAGTTTCCTCGATGCACTGAGGGCATTGCAGCCGGACGTGATCGTGGTGATGGCTTATGGGCAGATCTTGTCTCAGGCTCTACTCGATATTCCATCTGTAGCTTGCATTAATCTGCATGCTTCACTACTTCCTAAGT